>CALCIK010000203.1 GCA_937907475.1 uncultured Bacteroidota bacterium
TGCTTTTTCCGGGCAAACTTTCCTTACTCAGTAGTACCCTCCTAAGTAGTTACAATAATTTACCATTAACCCTATCCCTGCTTATTCGCCTATAAATGCTTTATGGTTTCTATCCCCCACAAAAAAACCCCGACTATACATTACGTACAGTCGGGGCTTAACAATTACATTTCCTTTAACTTCAAAACTACTTGGCTATCATGATTGGAAAATGTTTGGGTGCTCCTGCACTTCTGCGTAGCACCGCATAATAAGTTCCGGCAGGCAAGTCTTGGGTGTCAAATTCGACTTGAATAGCTACATCGGCTTCAGTTGAGCCTTTAAACAATATCGCAACCTCTCTTCCATCTAAAGCATAAACCGATAGACAAACTTCATCGGGTTCGGGAGTGGTAAAGCTGATAGTTGTTCCAGCGTTCGTGGGGTTGGGATAGGCGGTCAGGGTTTCTAATCCGCTTATTTCCTCGCCATTTTTACAAGTTGCAACTGTTACGAGCACGCTTGCCGTTGCTGTACATCCACCGCTTCCGGTAACGGTTACGGTATAAGTACCGCTCATCGTAACCGTAGCACCACTGCGAACAACTTTATTGCCTATTTGGGTATATCCATTCGGGCCACTCCAATTGTAAGAGTTACCACCCGAAGCGGTCAAATTAATGGTGCCATTTACACAAACATTGATATTGCCGGTTATCGTAGCGATAGGCGCGGCAGTTACGGTTACGGTTTTACTGGCTGTACTGATACAGCCTGCGGAACCGGTTACGGTTACTTTATACTGACCTGCAATAGCTGTGGTATTGATAGAAGCGGAGGAAGCGGTAAATCCACCGGGGCCTGTCCAACTATACGCAACGCCTGCGGTAGTGGCGGTTAGAATTACATTGGCGTTCCCACATACACTTGTTGCACCGGTAATACTAGCCGTAGTAGGCGCATTGACCGATACGCTTCTGCTTGCCGTTGCCGTACATCCGCCGGCATTGGTAACGGTTACTTTGTATAAACCTGCCATTGTGGTGGTAGCACCTGTACGGTTTAGCGTATTGGTGCTGCCTGTGTTTGCACTAAACCCATTGGGGCCGCTCCATTGGTAAGATGTTGCTCCGGCAGGGGCTGTCAGGGCGATAGTTCCTCCCGAACAAATAGAAGACGTGCCGCTTAAAGTGGCTGTTGGATTGGGGTTTACCGTTACTACCGTATTGACCGTAGCTGTACAATCGTTATTGCTCACCGTTACGGTGTAAGTGCCCGACATTGTCGTGTTTGCGGATTGTCGAGAAATGCTGTTACCGGTTGCGGTATAACCATTCGGTCCTGACCAATGATAGGTATTACCTCCCGTAGCAATCAGGTTGATAATACCGTTTTGACAATAATTGGTTGCCCCACTCACCGTGATATTGGGTGAAGGCAAAACCGTTACGGTTACGCTTGCTTGACCCGAACAACCGTTGCTATCCGTAACGGTAACCGTGTAAAGTCCGCTTGTTGAAGCCTCGATTGTATTTTCGGTAGAGCCGTTACTCCATTCGTAGGTGTCATAGCTGCCTGCCACACTTAAATCTACACTTAACCCGTTACAAAACGATAGCGGGCCATTAGCAGTAATGCTTACCGCGGGTATAGAACAAGGTTCTATTTCAAAAATACTCAAAGTGCTGCTGGTTTCATTGGCCAATACCAACAAGTTTTTCCCATTGGGGCTATCGGCTGCCGATATAAAAACGATGCCTTCTGAACCTCTGTCGGGGCCTCGATTGTTGGAATAGGTTACATATTGTGGGGCAGAAGGATTGGTTATATCATAAGCCATCACACCGCCTATACGTTCCAGAGCAATAAAGGCATAATCAATGTTATTGACCTTGCCGATTGCAATACCTTCGGGTTCGGGACCTTTGTCATCGCTGCGGTTCTTTTTAGCAATCGGGGCACCATTGCTGGCATTGAATAAGTTGCCATACAAGGGGTGATTAGCGGTAATTTCTTCCAATTCGTTGCCACTGTCAAATACTTGGCTGCCCGATGCGGCATTCCATATTGAAAAAGAGCGCGCGCCAAAAACATGAATTTCTTCATGAGTTCCATTGTTGTTTAAATCTCCCGAAGCAGAAGTTACTTTCAGTCTGCCCAATACAGCATTGTTTTTTATATCGGCAGCATTGGGAAAAATAACCGGGTCTAAGGACAAGGCACTCACCGATGACTCTTCGTTAAAGCCGGAATAAGCACGGGCATCGCCTTCATTGGCGGTAAGGAGATAAACATTTCCCCCCATGCTGTATTGTGCTACTGCATCGGGCAGATACATCCCCTTGATTGGGAAATTAGAATTGTTAACCTGCGAGGTAACATCTGAGGCATCCAAACCATTTCCAAAAATATTGTGGTCTTTGGTGCCAAGTGGGATGAGTTTAACGATGGTATTATTGACCAAATTCAATTCAGCTATGGCGTTATTTTCTTGCAATGTTACCCATCCTTTTGTATCGTCGTCGGAGATGGTAATATATTCAGGTTCAAAATCTTGTGCAGCAGTAGCATTAGGACCGAAAATTCTGATTCCTTGCGATCGCAATAATGCTTCCTGTCCGTTAAAAGAGGTAAAGCTTATTTGAGTAACGTTTGCCCCGGTTACACTTGCCACACCACCCGAAATATCAACCACACTGACCGAACCTTCGGGGTCAACGGTATAGCTATCGTTAGGTTCTCCCTCATTGGCAGTATAGACTTTTGTGCCGGCGTGATTAAACGCAACCATATCGGGCAATACACCAACAGTTACTTGACTGATAAATGTACCATTTGTATCCATGAATACAACTTTACCGGGCAGTTGTTTATTGGGAGCGTTTTCGATAGCCAAAGCCACAATGCCGTTTTTAACCGCTACACTATTGATTGCCCCATAAGTCGTTATATCTATTGAGCTAAACAATACGGGATTAGATGGGTCAGCAAAGTTGACGATATCCAATTTGCTGCCAATGCTATTGGCAATAAACAAGCGTTGACTAATGGGATCGTACTCACAAATTTCGGCAGAATTAACCCCCGCAGTGCCATTGCTGAAACTTGCCAAAAGGTTAAGGCTTAATTGATCGCTTGCCTGCGGGGTGGTTCTGTCGTTGTCTTTAATATATAAGGTATGCTGCGCACTGCCGGCAAAATTCACATCAACCCCATTGGTTAGTTTGCAAATAACATACTCCTCGCTTTCGGGTAGGTTATCTTCGACGATATCAACCGTAAAACTAATGACATCATTTAAAGCCAGGGTAACAGGAACAGAAATTGTAGTATTGATTATGGAATAATCGGCAGGATTATTGGCATTCGTGTAGTTCGATATGGCGAGGTCTATCGTACCTGCGGTATTGCCGACAGAGGTTACTTTGAGTGCTACTGTTGCAGTACCGGCACTTTCCATGACCGTTTGGTCGGCTGCTACAAAGGCCAATGTATAGGGTATCACAGAGGGCAAGCTACTGACCTTAATTAAGTCAAAACGGGAAGTACCCGTACCACTGTAAGTGCTTGTCGAACGAGCTGCTAAGTATTGTGTGGCATTACCAAAATCCGAAACCACTCTAAATCCGGCATTGGGGTTATTGTTCAACGCGGTGATGGCAGAAAAATCATAGCTGCGGGAATACCAAGTATCGCCCGTACCGGATGGTGCCGGGGTAAAGGTAAATGTTTGCGCATCAGTCCAAATCGGTGTAGGGATGCTTATATCTGAAGTATATTGCAATACCCAAGTATTGGCGGCTGTGTTACTTAGTCTTTGGTCAAAGTCAAGCACAATATTGCTATACCCAACCGTACTGACCGCAATTTGGATACCGGCCGTTTTAGGACTGGCACTTATAGTAGGGTAGCTTGTGGTTTGCCAACCGGCGTTATCGGCAGTGTTCGGGTCGTTGGGTGAACCCGCGTTAAAACTCGGTGAGGTAACACCACCTATCAATGAAACGGTACCGGTACCAATAGCCGGTGTGGTTATACCTGTGCCGGAATTTGCATCACCGGGGTTTGAATTAAAATCCCAAAAAACGACCGTTGTTTGAGCTTGTGTAAGAACACTAAAAAATACAATAGACAGTAATAGTAATAATCCCTTTTTCATAGATGTTTAATTTGGGCGCAAAGGTAAGATTCCCATATATTGTCAAAATCAAGGCAATATGACCTTTAGGTTAATTCTATGCTACTTTAATTGTACCTCCTCATTAATTACTTTTCCAAGTTGAATATTCAAGGAGAACAGTGTTAGTTTGATAATGTAAGCATAATACAAAGGTGATATTGAGTGAAGAAGATGATAATAGAATAACTATTCAGTAACACCAGAATAATCTGTTGCCTCTACATTTGCATTAAATTTTAATTTCAAAATTAAATTTACTAATCCAAATGCAAAAGCGGAAAGTTGATTTAGTCATTCTATCAGATCTGCACCTTGGCACTTACGGCTGCCATGCAAAGGAACTGTTACAATACCTCAAAAGCATTGAACCGAATATATTGGTATTGAATGGCGATATTATAGATGCCTGGCAGTTTTCCAAAAGCTATTTCCCACGGGAACACTTTGCAGTGGTTAAACAGATTATCCAAATAATTTCTTCCGGCATACCTGTTTACTATATTACAGGTAATCACGATGATGTATTAAGGCGATTCTCCGACTTTGACTTAGGTAATTTCTTTCTTAAGGATAAATTGTTGCTGAATATTCAGGGTAAAAAGGTCTGGATTTTTCATGGCGACATTTTCGACAGTTCTATCACCGGTGCAAGATGGTTAGCAAAATTAGGCGGTAAAGGTTATGATATGTTGATAAGATTAAACCGCCTCATCAATAAATTATTGGTATGGATGGGTCGGCCACGCATGTCGCTTTCTCAAAAAATTAAAGACGGGGTAAAAAGGGCGGTCAAATTTGTCAGCGATTTTGAACACATCGCAGCAGAAATAGCGATCAATAATCATTACGACTATGTCATTTGCGGTCATGTTCATCAACCACAAATCAGAGTGATGAGCAATAAGCATGGTAAGGTTACTTATCTCAATTCGGGTGATTGGATTGAAAACCTAAGTGCTTTAGAGTTTGATAAAGGCAAGTGGAGCATATACCGGTATAATGAAGTTGATTTTATTGACCATGCAGAAATAGCAGAGGAGGATTCAACCGGCATGGATATTTTAAAACCCTTTCTCCATTCCGATATTTTTGTTGAACTAACCCTAAGTCATTAAGATGAAAATATTATATGCAGTTCAAGCAACAGGGAATGGGCATATTAGCAGGGCTTCAGAAATAATCCCTCATTTGCAACAACATGGGCAAGTAGATGTATTTATGAGTGGCTCAAATTCAAACATTAACCCGCCCTTTAACATAGTACACAAGAAAAATGGGCTAAGTTTTTATGCCGGTAAAAGTGGCGGCATTGATTTACTCACTACTTTCAGAAAAGTAAAACTGTTGAGGTTGGTCAAAGATATAGCACAATGCAATCTAAAACAGTATGATTTAATCATCAACGACTTTGAGCCTATCACCGCTTGGTCATGTAAATTAAGAAAAATTCCCTTTATCAATATGAGTCATCAGGGGGCGTTTCTTTCCAATAAATCACCGCGTCCTCCACGGATGTCAATCGTATCGGAATATGTATTGAAATACTATGCACCGGCAAAAAACATTGTCGGTTTTCATTTTGATAGTTACGACTCCTTCATACATACTCCAATCATAAGGACTGATATACGCAATGCAAAAGTCAGCAATCAAGGGCATATAGCCGTTTACCTGCCCGCTTACAGCGAAATGAAGTTAGTTGGGCTTTTTTCGCAGATAAAATGTGTTAACTGGAAGATCTTTTCTAAGAATATACCCCCCTCCATCAATTGTAAAAATGTAGAAGTGCATGGCATAAACAATTTAGAATGGGTAAACGCCGTAGCATCGGCAGAAGGGGTATTGATTGGCGCAGGGTTTGAAGGACCTTCGGAGGCTTTGTACTTAGGTAAAAAGCTAATGGTCATGCCTATGCAAAAACAATACGAACAGTTATGCAATGCCATAGCATTAGCACAATTGGGAGTGCGAACAAGTTCCGGAATTACCAAAAAGTCAGCAACCGAAGTTTTAGACTGGATAAAAAATGACAACCCGGTGAAGGTCAACTATAATGACCATACAGCACAAATAGTTAGATCGGTTGTAAGCCAAGCATAAGCACCAAGCGGCTGTCCGAAAAGTTTCAGTCATCATTTTTAACGGCCAAGTCAATATCAATAGGCTTTCTTGATAAAAGCTAGTTGCTTAGCGTTAAAAATTTATAACGCTTAACTTCAAAGGGCTTGCGAAAAGTTAGTAAAAAGATATTCTCCTCTTTAGGTTGGTTTTTGTTCAACTCCTTCGGAGTTGTTGGTGGGCTCTTGGTTTTTTCTATAAATGTTTAACCTCTTCGAGGTTACTAAAGTCAACCCAAACTCGAGTGAAGCTAAAATAAAAATGGCAAGGAACCTCTTACCACTTACGCCTTACCACTTACTACTAAACATTATATTCCTGCGGCTTAAACAAGTGCAAATGGTCGCTAATCCATGCAATAGTTTCGGCGAGGCCTTGCTCGAAGGAGTATTGAGGTTGCCAACCGGTTAGATTCTTGGCTAATTCTGCGTTGCATATCAGTTGCAACACTTCCGATTTTTCGGGTCTAAAACGAGTGGTGTCAGACAGCAAATCGGGTTGTTTCCCCATCAGGTGGCAAATCTTTTCATACGTTTCGGCAATGGTAATATCTCTCCCTGTCCCTAAGTTAACCACCATTCCTGCTGTATTGGCATGAGTGCCGGCTTTTAAAAAGCCGTGAACGGTGTCTTTGACGTACAGAAAATCGCGTTTGGGACTGAGATTACCCAACTTAATCGTAGAGAGTGTAAGCAGTTGCGAAATAATGGTCGGAATAACCGCCCTTGCCGACTGTCTTGGCCCAAAGGTATTGAACGGGCGAATTACGGTTACGGGCAGGTCAAAAGCATTGTAATAAGACAAGGCCATGAGGTCGGCACTCATCTTGCTGGCTGAATATGGAGATTGCGGTTGTAAGGGATGCTGCTCGTCTATGGGAGTATAGAGTGCTGTGCCATAGACCTCAGAAGTAGAGGTATGAACAAAACGCTCTAAAACATCAGACTTCCTTGCGGCATTGAGCAGGTGCGTAGTGCCGGAGATATTGGTTTGAACAAAATCGGTGGGGTTGATATAGGAATATGGAATGGCAATCAATGCCCCTAAATGAAAGACATATTGACAACCCATCACGGCATGATGGCAAAAATCGGGGTCTTTCAGGTCGCCTTTAATAATCTCTACTGCTTGTAAAATTTCTTGGGGTAAAAATTCCAAATTCCCCAATTGCGGTCTGGAACTGTATCGCACCATCGCCCGAACCCTAAAACCCTGCTCGACTAAATATTGGGTTAAATGACTGCCGATAAAACCCGCCGCCCCGGTAACCAAAACACTCTTGTTGTTATTCATGCACAAAAATACTACAAATCCGGGAAAGAACGAAAATAGTGATTAGTGGTTAACGGTTAGTGGTTAGTGATGAAAGATTTTAAGATAATAGATTTTAGACGATAGATATTAGACATAAGACATAAGAAAATTGAGGCTGAACGAACTTTGTGTTAATCATTGTGGCTTTCGTTGTAAAATTTTTAACCGCAAAGTCGCGCAAAGTTTTTTTTCTTTACTTTGCGAAACTCTGCGAAATACTTTGCGAAACTCTGCGGTAAAAAGATAACCGCCAAGAACACCAAACTGGCGAAAAGCAAACAAAGTTTGTTTTGCACTTAAATCAAGCCGGATAAGAAACTGCTGCGTAACATCAGTTATTAAACTGATTTTTCTTCTTTCAGCATTACTTTTTTTAAATCGGATGAAGCTGGGCCATTGATTACTTTGCCTTCGATGGTGAAGCGTGAACCGTGCATGGGGCAATCAAAAGTTTTTTCATTGGCATTCCATTGCAGTATTCCGCCAAGGTGCGGGCAAACGGCAGTGCAGACATGCAGATTATTTTCTTCATCGCGATATACACAATTTTTCTTCATACCCGATGAAATGATTGCTCCTTCGCCGGGCTTTAACTCATCTGCCTGTTTTATATCTTCAGGAGTAAACCAGTCGGCATATTGTGCAACCATATTACCTACTTCGTGCAAATAGTTGCCGGTTGTTTTCAATGTAATGCGTGCAGGGCTGTACATTTCAATCCACGGATTTTCTTTTTCGGTGATGATGTCTTTTATAATCATTCCACCAAGCGTTCCGTGTGTCATGCCGTTGCCTGAAGTACCTGTGATGATGTAAATATTATCGTTTCCGGATTTTTTCCGATGTATGCTAATGAATCTACCGGCTCTACTACTTGTCCGCTCCATTTGAATTCTATTTTTTCCATAGAGGGGAAATGTTTCCTTGTCCATTCTTCAAGTTTGGTGTAACGGTCTTCTTCTTTTATATGCTCAGTATCAGCCTGCCCTGTACGGTGATCTTCGCCACCTGAAATGAGCATATCATATTGTTCATTGAATTCTTCTAACCGAACATAGTGATAGGGTTTTGAAATCCATTTGGAATTTTGGTCGCCCGTATCCCACCACAATGAGTAAGGTAATTTCCCTTTCGGAATTTTTGCGGCAATTACATAAGTACGATATGGCCACTGCTTGGTGTGTAAAGTAACCCAATCGTTAACGGGAGTGTTGGTAGCAACTACTATGTGATTTGCTTTTATTTTGAAACCGTTTGCAGATGCTCCTTCATTAGAAATGTTTTCGGCCTTTGTTTGGGTATAAATTTTTCCGCCTGAATGAATAAAGGCTTCTGCCAGTCCTTTCAGGTAAAGAAGAATATGAAATTGCGCCTGATTTGGAAACTTAATACACCAATTAACTTGCCCTCTCGCAAAGGAAGGAACGTTATTTACCATTTCTGTTAAAATCCCTGCGCGATGTGTTGCTTTAAATTCTTCCTTTAACGTTTCGATGGAATCGGATGGATGCGAAAACAGATAGCCGTCCACTCTTTTAAAATGGCAATCAATATCATATTGTCGAACGGTGTTTGCTATCCATTCAATTGCTGCTGTATGACTTTGCGCTGCCAATTTTGCAGTGGGTTGATCAAATATTTTTTCTAATTCAAAATAACGTGCGCCAAGCGCGCAGGTAATGTGTGCTGTTGTTCTTCCGGATTCTCCGCTTCCGATAAAACCATCTTCTACCAAAACTACTTTAAGCCCTTCTTTTGCAAGACAAAAGGCAGTGGTTAGTCCGGCAATGCCACCACCAACAACTAAAACCTCTGTGTCAACATCACTGCTTAACGTTTCATAAGCAATTGGCTTTATTGCTGATGCTAACCACAAGGAAAGATTGTCTCCTGATGTGATGTTTCCATTTGCGCTTTTGTTATCTTCCATTCTCAAACTTTTAAGATGATATTTACTTTTACAAAGTTGATGAGGTTAAATAAGATTATTGTTACACGATTTCAAAAAAATGTTTCATAATTCACATTTCCCTCTTTGAAGAGAAATTAAATGCGGCTAATGTCGTGAGGGGGTTCTGTGTTAAAGTCCCAAGTTTGCAGGGTGCAAATAGAAAAAAAACCTCACCATATTTGGCAAGGGCTTTGAATATTGCAGATCGCGATTTTTGTTTTTTTTACCTTATTATATATTTGTACTGAGCAAAGTCGAAGTAGGGATGTTGGGTTTAGCAATAGGCAAAGGGCAATATTACCCATGTGCTTGCCTAAAATAGGTTGACCTCAAAATCAACCATAAATGGAAGCAAAAAAAACGAATCAAGAAAATTCGGAATTGGAAGTGTTTGCCTTCAATCGCAACTTAAACGAAGCCTTAAAACGCAAGCTAATTGATGAATTAGATAAGAAGGTCATCACTATAGGACAAATTGTTGTGCTTTATGGCGTTAGCCGTACTACAGTTTACAAATGGCGTTATCTTTACTCGGTACATTATCAAAAGCAAACAAAAGTAGTGATACAAATGGAAAGTGAAGCATCCAAGGTCCTTTTTTTAAACCAGCGCGTAGCAGAATTAGAGCGTGTGATTGGTCAAAAGCAGTTGGAAATAGATTATCTGAATAAGGTAATAGACCTATCTAGCGAAAAATATGGCGAAGACATAAAAAAAAAGTGCGG
>CALCIK010000204.1 GCA_937907475.1 uncultured Bacteroidota bacterium
CGTTTATGAGCAACAACGGTTCGTTTATGAGCAACAACGGTTCGTTTATGAGCAAGAACGATTCGTTTATGAGCAAGAACGTTTTAAAAATACGAACAAAAAATTCCTAAAAATAAGGTAAAACGGCTTATTGGGAGGCATTTACCACTTTTGGGTCTGATTCCTTTCCGTTTATGGTTCGGTAATAATTAGACAACGGTGAATATGACCCTAAAAGCCCTTACCCGAAATGGTGAGGGCTTTTTTGTGTTTAAAATTTTCTTCAAACTATTGGAGGGTAAATGAATAACTGTTATATTGTTGCCGATTTTCATTGTTAAATTTTTGCAAGTAGTAGTGAGGCCGATTTAACAATAGAAAAGTTACACATTATAAAAGATATTTCAAACGAAACCTGTACCGTTATTCGCATCATTCAGGAACGAACTATTAAGATACAACGACAGTAAACCACCTAACGAGTTATCAACAGCCCTATGTGCTACATTGCTAACATCAAGTTAGTTGTGAAAGTATTATATACATTTTTGCAGAAGAAACTTTCAACATTAAAATACTTAACCTTTATGACAACAAGAAATATCTATTCCACTGACCTAACAAAGGACCAAAAACAAAAGGATTATTATTTGACCCCCAAAGAATATGAAGTTCTGAAAAGATTGAGCATAGGGTTAAGCTACAAAATGATTGCCGAAGAAATGGGAATCAGCTATTTTACAGTTAACAATCACATAAAAAATATTTATACCAAACTGGAGGTGCATTCAATGGGCGAGGCTATTGCTCTTGTTTACAAATTTAATTTGCTGTAAAAGATAAGGGAATTGTGCATTAGCAGAGGCATATAGCTATATTTAGCTATTGTTACTGAATAAACAAAGCAATATCTTCGCATTGTTCAAACAATTTGATTATTCATCCATGCCAGAAAACTAATTCAAGCTCCGTTAAATCACGTTCCTATACGGATGGATTGGAGGTCATGGGATGACAGAAAAGATATCATCAAAGTTAAAATCCCAATAAAAACATTTCAAACAAAACCTGTTCTAATTTTCGCATCATTCAGGAACTATTGGGAAAATAACGACTGTAAACTAACGAACGCTATACGCATGTAAGCAAACGAACATTTCAAAGGGTTGTCCATTAGATTCATTTTTTCTAATCAAAAATGCGCAAAAAACATTCGTCTATATCATAGTTCTTGCTAATTAAAAAAAGGGGAAATGATAGTATCAGATTAAGTAATGAAATTAATGGTTTTGTTAGAATTAACACTCGAAATTTGGCATTACCCAATTTAAGCATTCTTTATCCTCATTAAAAATTATTTTCTTAACTTTAAATTTAATAAATATGGCAGGTATTACTTGTATAAGTAACGATGGCAATGAGTATGCAAGTGGTTCATTGAACGCTGCAGGCACTCACAGATGTAGAGAAGGGCTTTGGGATAAGGTGGCGGTTGCTCTACCTCTGACTGTTGGAACAACAGAAACTGGTTTAACAAAGCCAAAGCCTTTTGTCATTACCGTAAAAGAGGTCAAAACCATTACTAATAAGGTATCCACCAAGGAAAGGGATACAAAAAAGTAGTGGATTCTAGGTAGTGCCAAGTTATGAATGATTTTTCTGACTACAGACTACAATCACCCATAAATTGGCACTACCTTACCATAAAATCAGCCCTCAGAAACGACCACTTCAAATTCGATAAATATAGAAGCGAACATTGCATTGACGAACATGCTCCTTACGTCGTCATATCATTCTTGCCCTCGTTGCTCAAAATTTTTTAATTGAAACACTTGTAAATGTCAATGAATAACCTTGCCTTTTTAATAGAGGTCGACAAGCTTGTTTCAAGCGTCATAGGTCAAAAGGTAAAGGTGTGATTTAGCACTGCGCATATACAGGGTATATGAAGACACTACGAGTTTTTCTTGAAAACTTGTACAATTGTCGTATTTCCGAAATGCCGTAATTATCGGTTTGGTTAAGTGAAGTATAGTTTGAGTACTACTTGATAATCCGACTACCGTTACAGACAACTGTATGATGACATTACAAACCATAAACCAAAGTGCTAAAACGGATAGACAAAACCAATGCTTCGTAAAATGAAAAGAATTGCAAAGCCAGCCTCAAGCCGACACAAATTGTAGCTATTTTATTCTGCCAAAATTCACTAAAATTCCACCACCACCTGACAAGCAGGCGGTTAGTAATTTTACGTCAACTTTGACGACAAAAAACTTTTAAAGCGTTACTTTACAACCTAATATTTTGACAATTGGAATCACCAGTAAAAAACGGTCGAATAACCACACCGCCAATTCAACGGCTTACAAGATATTTGAGAGATTTTTATTGCAAATCTTTTATAAGCTTTTATAAAGTCTTTGCTTGTGTCGACATCATTCAAGAATTGTTGGGGTATAACGAATGTAAAAAGCATCGAATGTTATGCACATGTAAGCAACCAAACAATTCAAAGATATCAAAGTACATTAGATTCGCTTTATTATTTAAAAAATGCTCATAAAAGTTGTGTCTATATCCTAGGTAGTGGCAAACAAAGAAAAGAAAATAATATCATAAAATACAATAACAATGGCTAACAAACTAAATCAGAATGATGATCTCGTATTCATCAAAACGCTTACCTCTTTAGACGGCAGGTTTAAACTCTCCATGCAGACGGATGGTAATCTCGTTATGTATGGACCCGAAGGGGATGTAATTTGGTGGTCTGACACTTATGGTAAAACTGTATCATCGGCTATAATGCAATCCGATGGTAATTTTGTACTGTATGCTCCAGGAAGTGTGCCTGTTTGGAGTTCCGGCACTTATGGTAATCCTGGTTCTTCGCTTTGTGTTCAAAACGATGGGAATATTGTCATCAATAACGCTGCTGGAGAACCAATCTGGAGCATCCCACCTGTGTTTATTGATACCAAAAACCTTGTCACAAAACTGATCCGTCTAAAATCGTTGGATCCAACTAAAAAAATCGCTTTCGTTTTTTCAGGTGGTGGGGCGAGAGCGGCCTGGTTTGGCGGTATTTTAGAGGCATTTGAGAAAGAAGTACGCAAACAGCAACCCAACGTGCCTTCTAATCAAAGGCTTGCTCCCGATATTCTGGTAGGCACTTCCGGAGGAGGGATTGCTGCGGTTGGGTATTTTGCTGATTTAATGAATTCTGGGCAATATGGTCCTTATGCGAATAGGCAATCTTGGTTATGGCGGGAAATTGCGCGAAATAATGAGGCTGCGTTTAAACTGCTTGACAATCCTGGCGTACTTGAACTGGTTAGTGGTTCGAGAACTGGTAAAGGACAAATGGATTGGTCAACCATAAAAGACAAACCTATCGCTAATTTTCTAACTATTGCCAATATCCCCAATTTAGAATCGCCTACTTTTAATTTTAACCGGTTATTCAAATCGGCAAAAGATTTAGAAACTGATATAAGCACATTAGAGACAAAATGGAAAGAAGTATACAGTGCTCTTAATAAATTATATGGGGATTCGGGACAAATAATTTCAAAAATTAATGTTCAGAACTTGAAAGGACCATGGATAGAAAGTTTAAAAATTGTAAAGGGCAGTATTGGGGGAGTAATGGGCAAAGCAAATAAAGTATGGGATGATATTGAATTCATTAGAAATAAAATAACCATCACAAATCTTTTATCTCCACCTACTCCGTCGAACATCCAAGACGCTTTTAATAGAGCAAAAAGTTTAATTCAAGATAGTAGTTCCGTTGTAAATGCAGTAATAGATGGTTTGTCAAATATGAATAATCACCTGATGAATACGTCTATAAGTTATATCGAAAATCAATATTCTGATATTGAAATGCTATTTAAAGACACCAAAAAGGTATTAGATGCGCTTTTGGATTTACAAAAAGCGACAGGCAATACAATTGGTGATGGAATCAAAGGATTGTACCAACTCTCGATTATCATCGGGGATGTAATTGCTTTTATCGTTGCAATCGGGAGAACGAGTGACAATAATTCTTCTTTGATGAATACAACCGGGTTAAAAAATGCCATACATGAAGTGCTTCGTATGGCTACGCCTACGAAGTTTGCTTCAAATGGTTTGGCATCTCAAATGGACGAAGGAATTCTAAATTATTGGAAAACACAGCGTACGGCTAAAAAAGCTAACCCTTTGATAAGAGCACCGGAACTCATACTTACAGCAGGAAACATTACTGCTAATCGCCTTACATTGCTTACGCTGTGCGATGGTGATTCAGCAGAAAAATTAGCCAGTTTAAACCGTTGGGTAATTGGACTTAATCTGGAAAGCAGTAGATTTGAGCGTAGTTTAAAAAGAACGCGTTCTACATCGGCTAATACATTAGACCCTAATTCGCCTGCAAACTGGATTTTTGGGGCATGGCCAAATGATTATACACCACCCATATCAACCAATACCGAGATCAATAAGCTTAACGCATCCGAAGTGGTGGCCTGGAACAATCAAGTAATCCCTACTCCTAAAACCCTAACAGGCATTGACACACCTACTCCCAAAACCCGATCAGGCGTGAAAATACCTGCCGATTGTCCCTTTGAATTTTTGCCTGGTATATCATCAATTTTGGGTACTAGTATTATAGCGGGAGCCGCCCTTACGACTTCTGCGATTCCCATTGCTTTTCCTCCCAGGCTATGGCGATTCGAAAACCAGTTTTTGAAAAAAGTTTATTATCACTGGTTTGTTGATGGAGGTATTTGTGATAACAGGCCTATTGAGCATGCTATAGATGCGGGGGCAGATTATATAGTTAGTTTTGAATTGACCCCATTACGAAAAGCGATAAAGGATATTCCTTTTGCAGGCAAAAGACCGAACTTAACTGGCATGATTTCAGCCTCTTTGATTGATACTCCAATCGATTCGGCATTCAAACGCTTTATTGAATCCTATGTGGCGAATCATCCGCCACACCCTGGGAAGTCGCCCCAAAAGAAAATTTGGCGAATCGCACCAGAAGCCGCATCTGGAGAAGAAGATGAAACGATTGGAGTATATGATTTCAATGGCTATTGGAATAAAGGTGATATGAAAATGGGACTTTTTGATTGGTTTATGCGTGGTTATCTTGATGGTAGTAAATCATTATCATCCGCTGTTCCCGGTCCAGATGCCGTTTTAGATGCCTATAATTCTATGAGTGATTATGGTCAGAAAAAAAATGCAGTTCAAGAAAAAGCAACGCCTGGTTACTTTGAAGTTGATTTTTATAATAACAAACCACATCCTGGTTATCCATAATTAAGTAGGGTCCGATAACTCTTCATAGCTGCCAACTGCTTCCTAAACGTTGCAGTATGCAGCTATGCCCTCGTTACCAGCAACTTTAGACAGACACAATCGACAACATAACATTGAGCGACAAAAAGAAAATAGAGTATAAAGGGTTAATTCAAAGACATGATACGTTAAAAGTACAATTTATAAACTCTTCTTCAAAGAAGATTAAGAAGTAAAAAGCCAGTCTACAAAAATACCCACGTAAGCCGCTTAGGCCAACGCTAGATTCAAAACTTGAAAGGGAGTGCTTTTTGTCCAACCTTAATAGTAATTCAATTTTTTCCTCTCCTTATGCGGTTTTTGTAAGTTTTAAGAACCTCACATCCTATGACATGCAACTACTCGGTGAATTTATTAAATACTTTAACTTGATAGAACCGCATGACATTTGTGAAAGAAAGAACCAACTAATTTGGGTTTGATAAAATGTCAGTGATGTACTTCGTTGACTCATTTTTGCTAAAACAAACTGTAGTGCATCTATTAATCATTAGAGCTAAAATAGTACAATATTGCAAAGCTAAAAATCATATCATTGAACAAGACAACAAAGTTCGGTTTATAGATTTGTTTATGGAAGACATCAATATCGCCGGTTTTGATTTCAATTCAATCTCTGGCATTTTAGATGTTTCTTCCTACTCTCATATTCGCCTTTCCCAAAATTCTCCCTTTCTCAAAGTTGCATAAATCACTTGTTTGTTCCTTCTATTGGCTTATTTGAGGGTGGATTGTTGTTTTTTAGAGGGGCTGATGTTAGCGAAATGGTTGGGTACTACAGTTGGGTTCCCCCAACACAATGACAACACTTCGCAAAACCAATAGAGTTAATTTCCCCCAATTGTAACAACTACAGTTTGACAGAACCAAATTTATTACATACCTTCGTTACTTAAAGTCAGCACGAAAATGATAAAGAAAGGAATACTAAATCAGCTAATTCAAACTCATGACTTGTCAAGTCTTGAGCAGCATTTGGTGTATTCCTACCTGACAAACAACAAAATCAATTTCTCTCAAAGCCCAATCCTGACAAGCTATTTCAAGGACTTTGAACAAACGCCACAGCTTTACTTTGACACTTCTTCTCTCAACATTTCAAATATCAAAGAACTTGAAAACCATTTGGAGTTAATCATTCCGGTTGGCGACAGGAAAATTAATGGTGCATTCTTTACACCCGACTACATCATTGATTTTATCATCAACGAAATTCAACCGAAAGAAAACGACACCAATCTTGACCCAAGTTGTGGTTGTGGTGCGTTCTTAGTTGGTTTGACAGATTACTACAAACGGACTTTCAACAAGTCAATTCGCAAAATAGTTAAGGAGAATATTTTTGGTTCCGACATTCTTGAATACAACATTCACAGAACAAAGCTCATTCTGACAATTTACGCTTTACAACATGGGGAGCAGTTAAATGACAGCGATTTTAATTTGTATCATCAAGACAGTTTGCGGACAAACTGGAATACTTCTTTTGACAACATCGTGGGCAATCCACCCTATGTAAAGTTTCAAGACCTCACAGACGACAACAGAAATTATTTAGCCAAACACTGGACAACAGTTGAAGGCGGCACATTCAATCTCTACTTTGCCTTTTTTGAACTTGGATACCAGTTGATGAAACCAACCGGTAAACTTGGCTACATCACCCCTAACAACTATTTCACTTCACTTGCAGGTGAGGCATTGAGAAAATTTTTCCAACAAAAGAAATGCGTAACACGAATCATTGATTTCAGTCACAAAAAAGTTTTTGATGCACAGACATACACTGCCATTACTTTTTTGAGCAAAGAACAAAACGAGGCAATCACTTACGATAGAATTAAAGAGCAAGAATCGCCTTTGGAGTTCGTTGTAAATACAAACGGTTCGCCGAACTACCTAGAAAATTTGAATGTAAAAAAGTGGCGTTTACTGAAAACAGACGAACAGCAAAATATCAAAACAATAGAAACGATTGGCAAGCCAATCGGTAAATTGTTTGACATTTGTGTTGGCATTGCTACCCTCAAAGACGAGGTTTTTTTCATTGATGGAAGTAAACAAAAAAATGGCTGCTATCTCAAAACAACTGACAACGGAACATTTGAGATTGAAAAGGAAGTAGTAAAACCGGTTTACAAGATTTCAGATTTCAGAACACAAGAGGATATTGAGCACAACACAAGGAAAATTATTTGCCCTTACAATATCAAAAAAGGAACTGCTACGGCAATTCCTGAAAGCGATTTCAAGAAAAAATTCCCAAAGTGTTACGCCTATCTCCTTACTGAAAAAGAAACCCTATTGGCAAGAGACAAAGGCAAAGTAACCTTTGAACCCTTCTTTGTTTGGGGCAGAACACAAGGATTAACAAGAACAGGAAGAAAAATTTTGAACCCAACTTTCAGTCAGCATCCAAGATTTTTACTTGTTGATGAAGAAGAAGGGTTTTTCACAAACGGTTACGGGCTGTATTTTCGTGAGCAAGAAAGTAATGGCTTGTTTGATGAACTGATTAACCCCATCACCAAACTTGAAAACATTGATGTTGTTCAGAAAATTTTGAACTCCTACATCATGGATTACTATGTGAGCAAAACAAGTGTAGCGATTGAAGGAGGTTATCCTTGCTATCAAAAAAACTTCATTGAAAAGTTTACAATTCCTGAACTGACAAACAGCGAAATTGAAGTTATCAGAAGTTTAAGCGACCCACAAGAGATTGATGATTTTCTGATTGAGAAATATCAATTGAGCATTTACTCACCAAACCTTTCAGAATAGGTTTGTAATAGATCAGGAACAAATTTGTTCCAAGACAATTCACTTATATCAATGTTGCTGTCTTCAGGAATTAAACCATCTTTTATTAGTTCTGCATTAGTGTTGTAAATCTTTGCAGGGCTTTTACTGAAATCAACAATCAGCAAACAAACTTTCTCATACTTGTAAAAATTCTTCTCAATCCCTTTTCTGTTATTGATTGCTTGAAACGACTTGATGTATTTCAAGACCAATGCCTGATTTGTTTTTTTGAAAACGACTTTGCTTTGTTTGATTGCATTATTATCGTATTCCGGAACAGCAATCATATAAACTTCCCCCATACACATTTTAGGACAACGGTCGTGTAGATTTATTGCTTCGGAAGTAGTCCTTTCATAAAGCGTGTCAAAGTTTTTCTGAATGCTGCTAATTTGGCTTCTGATATTTATGGTGATTGTTCTTTCAGTAAACCTTTCACCAAACTTGTCAACGACATCTTGCAGTAGCCCTTCCTTTAAAATTTCATCAGATTTCTTGTGATCAGGAACTACACAGACATCTTGATTTTTTTGCTTTCTCGAACCGGCAAGTTTCAATTCAGGTCTTCTTGAATTAAGAGGCGGAAAAATAAAATCTTCTGAAACGCCGTATTTTACCAATTCGCTTTTAACTGCTTCATGCAAATTCAAAATAGGTCTTGACGACCTTATTATAGCATGCTTTGCTTCTTCTCCACCCTTTAAGATTGCATTTTCAATGAGGGTCTTGAAATTATTTACCGCCTCTTGAATGTTTATTAAATTCGGCATCGTCAAAAAATTCTTTTAGAGTGACATTCAGTGCAGCAGCAATCTTCTCAATGTTGACAATTGAAATATTTCTTTGTCCATTCTCAACACTTGTGATATAACTTCTATCAAGGTCAGCGGCATAAGACAAGTCCTTCTGCGACATACTTGACACTTCGCGGAGAGCCTTTATTCGTTGACCTATTTTTACTTTTACATCCATGTAACAAAAGTCTAAATATGTTGACTATAATTCAAAGACTATAAGTAACATTGAAAAATAAATTCCAACGCTATTACTCGTCGTGCCAAATATCCTCACATTTGAGTATTCCGGAGTAAAGTGAGCCACTTTATACGGAGCAAATTGAAAGGAGCGATCCTATTTATTTTATGGTTCAGTAGGTGGTTGTTTTAACTTGGAAATTGTTGGTTGAAATGGTATGGGAGGTTGTTTTGAGTGGTAAATTCTTTTTTCAAATTATTGGTAAATAAGTGAATGATTTTTATCTTGCCCCTGAATTCACTACCAAACTTTTGCAAGTGATAATGAAATTTGCACCTAAGTCGGCATCATGCAAAAACTATTGGGTCATAACTACTGTAAAATCACCGAACGATATACACAGGTAAGCAACCGAATCTTTCAAAGTGTTTAAAGTCCACTATATTCGCTTTATAAATTAAAAATGTGCAAGAAAGTTGCGTCTATATCTTAGTTATAGGGCATTTTAAGAAAACAGCAACCACTCGAAATAATATGATTTTTGAACAATATCAGATTCCTTCATCATTAAGCAAGAACATTGAGTCAATCTTATATTTTAAGGACTTTATTCCTGACCACTCAATAGAACGTATTGTCCCAACTGGACATGTATTTGTGATTTTTGAATTGGACAATATCCTTAGAAACACTTTTGACAACAAGACCTTAAAACCACTAAAAACATTTTCAAAAGTTTGGGTTTCGGGAACACATCGAAACTTTCTTTCTATTTCTGCCCATCAGCACTCCGAAATGCTGGTCATTCAGTTCAAGCCAACAGGTGCGTTTCCTTTTTTACATCGCCCTATTCAAGAACTAAACGACAAGGTAGTTGATGCAAATGAAGTTTTCGGACAAGAAATTTTGAAACTAAGAAATGAAATTATTGCTGCTGAAAATCCGCAGGCCAAATTCAATCTTGTTTCATGTTGGTTAGAAAAAAGATTTGACAGCAAAAAGGAAGCCCCCGAACACCTAATGACCTTTACAGAGCGACTTCAAAAGGAACCTGTTTCTAACTTGACAAAAATAATTGGCAGCTATCCTGCTACTCAAAAGCAGTTGATTGAACACTTCAAGAAATATGTTGGACTTACCCCTAAATACTACCATCGTATTTTACGGTTCAATGAAATCCTAAATAAAATCAAGCAAAAAGAGAAAGTGTCGTGGACAGATGTGGTTTATAGTTGTGACTACTCCGACCAATCACATTTCATAAAAGAGTTCTTTCTTTTTTCTGGTTTCAATCCGCAGGAGTTTATCAAAATGGATTTTGCTAAAGATCGAACCAATTTTTTTCCGATGGACAGAAAAGGTTAATTTTTTACTATCCCATCAAAAAGGAAGTCCTTACTTTTGCAGATAAATTTTAAATTCTAACAAAATGAACTTTGCAGAAGTAATTCAAAACCTAAACTGGCTTGCCATAATTATTGCAGCATTATCAACTTTCATCATTGGCGGAATATGGTATTCCGTATTTGAAAAGCCATGGATGGGAGCAAACAATTTTACCCATGAAGATCTAAAGAAACGAAAGATGCCGCTTGTGTTCGGGCTGTCTTTCTTTTTCTCTTTCATTATGTCAGTAAATCTTGCCATGTTTATCGGCAAAGAAGATTTAGCATTTGGAACTATTGCAGGATTCATGACAGGGTTTGGTTGGGTTGCATTTGCCATAGCAATCATTTCACTATTTGAAAACCGACCACTCAAGTATGTTTTAATTAATGGCGGCTACATGATTGTGTCCTTCACTTTGATGGGAGCAATATTAGGGGCATGGAAGTAATTCAAATTACAAACATGATAAGTAGTAAAATAACTTATTTCTGACCATTCCACTATTGTCCTGGTGTTTTTGATTAAAAGTTCAAGAAGGTTTGATTTGTATGCTTTAACAATTCTAAATTTATGACAAGAATAATTCTCTCATTTGCCATGTTGTTTGTGCTTTCTTTTGCACAAGCACAACAGCCCATTATTGTTTCACCACAATGGTTAAATGAAAACATAAAAAATCCTGAGTTAGTAATATTATATACTGGCTATATTGTAAAAGCCGATTTTGATCGGGAGCATATTGAAGGCTCCCGTTTTCTGTGGCCTGACTGGTTGGTATTTGATACTCCGGAAGAAAATATGGTTTCTGCAGATGCGAAAACTGCAACCAAAATACTCCGAAAATTAGGGATAAATAAAAATTCCATTATTGTTATCTGTCATAAAGGTTCTGATATATCAATTGCGGCTAGAATATTTCTTTCGTTGGAGAATTATGGATTAAAAGGAAGAGTTTTATTCCTGAATGGCGGTATTGAGGCATGGAAAAAAGCAGGTTACTCAGTTACAAATAAATCTGCAGAATTTAAAAAGGGAAATTATGTAGCATCAGATAATGGAACGCTGGTAAGTAAAGATTATGTAAAAAATGCTTTGCAAACAAAATCATCTGAAGTGGTAGATGCAAGAATGAAACGATGGTATGATGGCGACCAAACGGGTAACCCCCGAGATGGTCATATTACCGGTGCAAAGAATATTCCTTACACAGACATGATTGACAGTACGAATGCGTTAAAAACTGTTGAGGTACTTGAAAAGAATTTTTCATCTGTCTTGCCTGATAAGCAGAAAGAAGTCGTGCTGTATTGTTTTATTGGACAAACCGCGTGTGTGGATTATCTCGTTGGGCGTCAACTGGGATATAATATGAAACTCTACGATGGTAGCTTGCAAGAATGGAGCCGCATACCTGAATTACCAATGGAAAAAACTAAAAAGGAGTAGCACTAGGGTGAGTATTAAACCGTAACCTGTTAGACTCCAGCTTCACCTTTTTTTTCAATAGGTCGGATTTCGGTTATTTATTCTAAAAGTGAAACATGGTTTAACTAAATACTATTGTAATGCCCTTTACCAAATACTATCTATTGTTTTTCCTGATTTGGATGAGCTGCTCCTCAGTTCAAAACAATAAACCAAAATCCACTTTTTTAATTATCAGAAACATTAACGTTGTTGATGTTTCAAGCGGAAGGATATTGCCGAATCAAGATGTAGTTGTAAAAGATGAGTTAATTTATTTTGTCGGAAAATCATTTTCAGAAAAAATTCCATCCTATTCAACATACATTGATGGTAAAGGAAAATATCTATGCCCAGGACTTTGGGACATGCACTTCCATTTATGTTGGGATAAAAACAACGACACCCTTTTGTTTCCTGCTCTACTAAAAAATGGAATCACAGGTATTCGTGATATGGGAGGCGATTTAAACATAATGAACGCTTTCAAATCAGCATCACAAAACTTTAAACCAACTATTTATGGGGCGGGTCCAATGATTGATGGCAACCCTCCTGTTTACAATGATTTTTCGTTACCCGTAGATGACAACACAAACATGAAAGCAGTTCTTGATAGCTTAAAAAATAGTGCTGTTGATTTTTTTAAAACATATTCTCTGATTAAAGAAAAACAGTTACTAAATATTTCGACTTACACTAGAAAAAATAATTTTCAATTTGCAGGTCACCTTTCTGAATACGTTGAACCGGAAGTTTCAATTTTAGCAGGTCAAAAAAGTATTGAACATTTGAACAGGTTAGATATTATTTGGGAAGAAAACAAAAATAGATTGGACAGTATTGTAACCTTGATGAATGAAAACCAAACTTATCTTTGTCCAACGCTTATCACCTACCAACTGAAAACAAAAGTTCGTGACACTTCTATTACACTTTTCGAATACTCAAAATATATTTCTAGTTCGCTAATGAGTGAATGGCAAGCAGCATGGAAAAAAAGATTAAACAGACACACAAAACTTGCAGATTGGGATGAACTGAATAAAACATTTCAATCGCAAATGCAATTGGTCAATCACATCAACAAAATGGGGGTGATGATTTTGGCAGGAAGCGACTTTGCAGGTATGCCTTATGTGTATCCCGGAATAAGTTTACATCAGGAGCTAAAATTATTAGTCGAAGCAGGGCTTACAAATTCAGAAGCACTAAAAACGGCAACCATCAATCCGGCAACTTTTATGGGGAAACAAAATCTTTTTGGTTCAGTTGCGGTTGGTAAATTTGCTGACCTTTTAATCTTAGAAAATAATCCGTTGGACAATATTGAAAGTTTGAGAACTATTCAGTTTGTTGTTTCAAAAGGCAAAAAACATGAAATCAAGAATAGATGAAATTAAATGATAAATAAAAATCGCAAGGTGACAAGCAGACAAAGAAAAACGCCCTATAACATCGGTTTTGCGATATTGGTGTTGAAGTGGTAAATTTGAGCATTGGAATTCTATTGAGCATTTGCACTAAAATGAACATTTGTACTTTGAATTCCTCAACATCGCAAAGCCGAAAAAAGTTCTGCGTCATACCTGGGCAACTTGCAAACTCCGAACATTTGGAATTCTAATTTGCTTTACTTTGCAACAGGTTTTAACTTAAATACTACAGATAAATTTACCGGAACCATGCTGAATAAAATAATAACAATCTTTGCGCTCATTTTCCTGTTGTGCTTACAAAGCACAAGCTCAAAAGCACAATGTTGCACTTATAACCTTACCATGCACGACAGTTATGGAGATGGTTGGAATGGCGCCACGCTGGAGGTTCTTATTAACAGCCTTTCAATTGGAATTTTCAGCGCAAGCAATACCGGAAGCGCGGCATCTGTTTCGATATGTAACGGTGACACGTTGGAGTTGATTTATAGTTCCGGGAACTATGAAAATGAGAATTCTTATGAATTGCAGGATTCGTCATGGAATATCCTTTTTCAGGATGGCCCCACTCCTGCTATAGGTAACGTATTCTCCTCTATCGGAAACTGTGATACACCTCCTTTGCCCGGTACTCATCCGTGCCTTGCCATTCCAATCGAGACAATCGAATGTATTTCTGTTGACAATATCGGTTTTCCGGGTTCTCCCTATACTCCAAATTGTTCCTGGTTTGCGGGTGGTGATATTTGGTATTCCATGCAGGTTCCTGCCTCCGGCAATTTGAGTTTTGAAACTATAGCCGGAAGCATAAATGACACGGGCATAGCTGTCTGGACAGGCGATGAATGCAGCATTCTCAATATCATCGGTTGTGATGATGATGCAGGTTACGGGTATTTATCTTACCTTCCTGTGTATGACCTTACTCCGGGGCAAAACATTTATATACAAGCCTGGAAATGGGGTGGTGGTGGTGGAACATTTGAAATTTGCATAACAGATTTAGGAACTGTTGTTCTTGACAGCTCAGAACTACCTATCGTGATGATAAATACATTAGGTCAAACCATCGTTCCGGATACGAAAGTCAACTGCCTGATGGACATAAAATACAACGGACCCAACAGTATTACCTATGCATCCGACAGTGCAAATGTTTACAGCGGGAATATAGGAATCGAAATCAGGGGAAATACATCAGCATCGTATCCTCAACATCCTTATAATGTTGAAACCCGCGATTCAGCAGGGGAAAATAATAATGTTGAGATATTGGGAATGCCTGCTGAAAATGATTGGGTTTTGCTCTCCAATTATAACGACCGGTCGTTAATGAGAAATCTAATTGCCTTTAACCTTTTTGGAGAAATGGGGAATTACAGCGTGAGGGCTCAATTGTGCGAAGTACTTATTGATAGTTCTTATCAAGGTATTTATGTAATAGGAGAAAAAATAAGGCGAGATGCCAATCGTGTGGATATTGCAAATTTAACTGCTGTAGATACTATTGGAGATGAGTTAACCGGTGGTTATATTTTACAACAAAACTATTGGGATGAAAACAATAGTTTTCAATCAAATTATTCACCGATAGACCATCCGGAATTTAATGTACATTTTGTTTACGAGTATCCTAAACCGGATACAATTCAGCCTCAACAAAAAGCTTATATTGCTTCTTACATTGACAGTCTGGAAACAGCACTATACGGTATTGATTTTGCTGACCCGAACATAGGATATAGGAAGTATATGGATGTGCCCTCCTTTATAGATTATTTCCTTGTCAACGAAGTATCAAGAAATGCGGATGGTTTCAAAAAGAGTGTTTTCTTTCATAAAGATAAATACTCAAACGGGGGCAAGTTAAAAGCCGGTCCTGTATGGGACTTTGATTGGAGTTTTAAAAATCAAAATTACTGCTTCTTTAACAACATGCAAGGAGAAGGTTGGGCACATCATATCAATGATTGCAACGTTGATAATTATTCTACCGGTTGGTATATCAGGTTGTTGCAGGATAGTACTTTTCAAAATGAGCTTAGATGTACTTACGAACAGTACAGGCAAAACATTCTGGACACAGCAACTATTTTTTCATACATTGACAGTATAAGTACAACTGTACAAAATGCCAAGGAAAGGCATTTTCAAAAATGGCCTTTAATTGGCCACACCGGACCTGATTGGGAAGTTGAACCCGTTGCCGCTACCTACCTTGCAGATCTTGATACACTTAAGAATTGGATCAATAAAAGGCTACTATGGCTGGATGAAAATATTCCCGGACTTTGCAACACAACAGGGATAACTGAAACCGGCTTATCCGGCAGCGTTAATTGTTACCCCAACCCAACAAGTAGCTATCTTATTGTTGATTATTCCTTGCCATCTGAAATGAAAGTATCTGTTCGCCTCTATAATTATTTAGGGACAGAAGTTTTATCAATCACCCCAATAATGCAAAGCACCGGGCAACATACTCTTAAGCTCGAAACCAAAACTGTTCCGAATGGTGTTTATATTTTAAAATTTGAAAGAGGGAAGGAAGTTATATCTAAAAAAATAATTGTTATGAAACATTAGTCTTTGCCATGACAGCTAAACTCAAGCGACACCGGCACGAGCATCTAACAACTTTTGGTGCGAACCTCAAAAAGTTGTGCCTTGAACGAGCAGTAGCATGAACGCATAACAGCGGGTTTAAGAAATTGACGGTTCAGTGCTTCTTATGACAGTTGATGGTCAACTAAGAACAGCACTTATTTTCATGACTTGTAGTGAAAATCATGACAATCGCAATGCACCCAAACGTCATACTGCCGAAAAAACTCAGTAAAGGAACTTTCAACACAAAAAAAGCAACCTAAATTATCTGCTTAATTGTTTTAGTTTCCGTATATCTGTTTACCATTTACAATAAAGGGATAACCAGAAACCGGTATATTCACTCTACTATTTTGCTTGACCAAATGATTGGCCCAAACAACGAAAAAAGCCAAAACCGTTTCAACCAAAGAAAAGGTAGTTGCGCTTAATGTCTATCCATATATTTGTTTAAAGGCCTAACTAAATAAGTCTTGTAAGCAGATGCAATCCCTTTTAAGGCTTTTCCACAATAACCTGAATCGTACCGGTGATTCCGTTTTGCCATTGCACTTCGATTTGGTTCGTTCCTTGTCCGGAAAGGATGGTTCCGCCACTGATTGTCCAATTGTATGTACTGCCGGGGATGGCATTTACCGTATAGGTTTGGGTTAGATTGGCACAAACAGTTGCTGCTCCGTTGATGACTACGGGAAGAACAACTTCAATCGTTTGTTGTAGTGCGTTGTAACCGGTATTGCTTTCCCAAAGTCCGGTATTAGCCAATCTGATGGCGTAGTGAGGGTTGGCACTCAAAGAAGTTATTGGGTCGGGTAAATGTAAAAACAGGTCGTATTCACCACAAGGTATTGTTGCAGGTAGGGGAATATTGGTAAAAACGGTTTGTGTGGTATTGGCAAACCAATATTGGGGGTTAATATCGGGTATATCAAAAGCATATTCGCTGTTGTCATTTTGATTGCGCAATATCAATTTTAAGGCTCTCGGATTAACCGGAGCAGCAAAACCGGTGTTTTGCACCTGAAAACTTAGCGACAAGGTTCCTTCCGAAGCAACTGTTACGGGTGCTGTAGAACTTAATAATTGAAAACGGTAACCTAACCGGCGTTTGATGTTTTCGAGGCAATTTTCATTCTCCCATCTGTCTATTACGTCAGGGTGGTAATAGTCGTTACAATATGTCCAATGAAAACGCTCCATTTCATCCAGCGTGTTTGAACAATTGGTATAGGTTGGGGTATCACCGCAAGTTTCTCCACCCATTACTAAATAACGGCTTTCGGATGCCCAATAAGGCTTTTCGCTAAGGGTATCGGCAAAAGTATAATCGTTGTATGCTACTAAAAAACAATCGTTATGAGCAGCAAGACGGCTAAGTGTTGTCCCGTTATAGGCTTGGTTGAGGGTTATGCTGTCCTCGGGAAGAGAAAGGTTGTAGTAAGTAGCCTTTAATTCGGGATAGCGCAACGAAACTGTACGGTAAGAAGGAATAGCGTTTAACAAGCTATCGGTAACAACTTTTCTATCTGCCCAGTTTTGAGCGGTTAGAGGGGCATTGCCTTCAGAACCAAAATAATCGCTATAATAATTTTCTCCCCAAGTACCCCAAAAGCCGTTTTGAAGGGTCAGTATCAAATCGGCATGTTGCTGAAAAATTGGTTTTAATTGTGCGATGTGTTGAAGCACAATGTTTTTAGGGGCATCGCCAAAAGGTGGAATCGGATTGTCGAAGCTATCATAGTTGATAATTTCATTGACGTAAGTAAAACGAGGGATGACCTTAAAACCGGCTTGCCTGATGATGTTGAAATCGTTCTGAATAGAGGTTAAGAAACTATTGCTGATAGGCGATCCGGTGAAAGTATTCAACACAAAGTACCGGAAAATCAGAGATTGTTGCGTGGTGTTCCTAATTTGGTTCAATTGCAATACGGTAAGCGGTTGTACGTTGTCTCCATACGTATCGGTATATCGGTAAAAGCCACGTTCGGGGTTGGGGAAGTTGCTGTTATCGGGCGTGTAAAATTGTGTGGTGGTTTGGGGAAAACTGTTGATGGAACAGAACAAAAGGAGTAAATACAATAGGTTTTTCATCTTATTTCGGCACCTCCAACCTTCCACTTTACAAATAATATTAAAAAGGAAAAGCGTACTTTTGGTAAAATACGCTTTCCAAATACACATAATTGATTTAAGCGAGTAGGGTAAACATACCTCTACCCCACTTTTTATCTGAAAGTCAAATGCTCATTATTAAACAGTCAGTCAATCATGACAACTATTTAACTCAATGAGTTATAGTAGTTAAAGGCGATTGCCTAATATTCGTCTTCGTTAAAAAAGAAGTCGGAACGAGTGGGGTAGTCAGGCCATATCTCTTCAATACTTTCGTAATAATCGCCTTCGTCTTCCAACTCTTGTAAATTCTCAATAACTTCAATAGGTGCGCCTGAACGAATTGCGAAGTCAATCAATTCATCTTTAGTTGCAGGCCAAGGTGCGTCTTCTAAGTAAGAAGCTAATTCTAGTGTCCAATACATATTTGTTAGTTAGATTAAGGTTAAATTTAATAATGAAATGAATTTAGTCGCAAATGTAGAAGTTTTGTTGAAATAAGCAAGCATTAAGTTGAAAATTAGGAAAAAAATAAGTTGAAAATTGAATTTAGGGCTTTCTTGGTGTCCAAATTACCTCTTCTGCATTCATTTCAACAGCCAATTTACGGCTTAGTACAAATAGGTAATCCGAAAGGCGGTTAAGATATTGAATGACCAAATCATTCACAGGTTCATGTTCTGCAAGTAATACGGCATTTCGTTCGGTTCTTCGACAGACACAACGAGCAATATGACAAAAGGATACAGCGATATGTCCACCGGGCAATACGAAGTTTTTTAAAGCCGGTAAGGTGGCATCTAACCGGTCTATTTCTTGTTCGATATTGATGATATCGGCTTCGTTAAGTGGTGGTGGTTGAGCATTGAGTTTAGAAGGATTTGTAGCTAAATTCGCACCTAGGACAAATAAAGTATTCTGTACATTTTCCAGAAAACTGCTATGATTTTGGCTGTTTGAAACATCCCGAACCAACCCTATAAAAGAGTTTAGTTCATCTACCGTTCCATAAGCTTCGATGCGGATATGCGCCTTTGACACACGACCACCACCAAAAAGCATGGTTGAACCATCATCACCTGTTTTAGTATAAATTTTCATCTGCCAATCGCTAGTTTAATATCATCAAACCGACTCAATAGGTAAAGTATTGTTCAAAGTTGATACTAAACTTCATTGGGCTGATAAAAGTTTAATTACCCTCACAATGAATGTTGTTTCATTCATTGCCGGTAGTTTGTTTTCTTACCAATGCTTACTTTTTCACCCATACTTCCAACTTTAGATTGTCTAAGTAAATGGGAAAGTCGCTGTTGTTGAGAACATAAGCCTTTAGCATAGTACTTTGGGGAGCATTGTAAGGAACTTTCACAAACATACTGACCTCACCCCAAACTTTGCTTTTTCCACCCCACAACGAACACTCGTCGTTTCCGGGTTTGCTTTGAATACGAACAGCACGCCATTTTTTAAATTTCGGCGAATCATTCCGCATTTCTACCACTAAACGGCTCATATCCCACCAAGAATAAACCCGTTGATCACTATAACATTGTGCCGATACACGCAAATACTCCCCCCCTTTCACTGACAAACTATCTAAGGTACCTGCAATTCCGGGGCTAAATTCTTTGTCTTTAGTCAACACAAAACTTTTGGAACCATCTAAAGAGACAGTATCTGTTATATGAGTAAGGGTAGTATCTTCGAAGGCATTGAGGTATAGACTTCGGTTAAAGGTCAAGTCTTTAGGTTGCCATTCACCGGAATCGAACATCACTAAATCGCGGTAATCGAGTTTGGTTTTACCAAAAACACCTCTGTAATAAGCAAAATTGGCAACCTCTGTCCATAGAACGCCAATGCTTATTTGATAGGTTTGAAATAAATTAACCAAGCCCAAAAACAGCAAAGCAACCGCCAATATTCCCTTCTTGATAGAGGTTGTTTGGAACAATGTAAATAGATATGCCATTGATATTGCCATGAGTGAATATGTTTCCACCATAGGGCGCGAGCCAAATCCATTAATATAATACCAACACCACCAACTGTAAGCAACATAGATATGGATAGGCATAAACAACAAAATACCGGTGCTGAACGGATTCTTCCGCTTGAAAAGCCACCATAAACCAATTACACCAAAAAACATGATGGGCGTATAACTGAGCCAACCGTTCGAAAAGCCCAACAATCCCCCTTTTAAGTGTGGATGTAAAAAATCAAAAGTCTCATTTTTATAACTGTAATGCAGCCACTTGCCTGTTTGCATTTTCCAGTATATCAATTGGGGCAACCCGGCAAGGATTGCCCCAAAGATTGCCATTCCTGTCTGAGGCAAATGCTTTAGTATGAATGTTGCCCTTTGTGGTAATTGGTTAAAGGCTGTAACCCCATACAAAATGGGGATTAGGACGCAAATTAACTCCACCGGACGAATGACCGTTATAAAACCGCAACAAAGACCAACCAGAAAACCCCAGGCAATGCTAGACTGATTGTAAAAGCGTATAGTGGCATAAAGTAAAATGGCATACAACGCAAACAAATAAGCATGTGACATGCCCGGGTTTAAGACCGAGAAATAATATAAATTGGTGCCCAATCCGACTGCTAATAAAACTATGGCTGAAACGGTATCAGAAAAATAATTCAACAGCACCTTTCGCACAAAAAACAAACCTAATAGCGAAAAGCAAGTGCCCGAAAACAAAATGAGAAACAGGTAAGGCAAAGAATAACCATCGGCAGGATAGGAACTCATTTGTGCCAACACATGCGCCATTAAAAAAAACGGTATTTGCAGTATGGCCACTCCCATTGTGTATTTGAAAACTTGGCGACCATTTTCAACCGGGTGAGCTTCGTGTACACCCAATGGATTATCGGGTGCGGGTCCATGATTAACCGCATATTCGTAGCGTTTGGCTACGGTTCGGTGTAAACTGTCTAAATCGTGATAGATAAACTTAGCCGGCAGGTATGCATAATACCCCCAACTATCCCCTCCTCCAACAATATGCCCAGTTTTCCAAGGAGCGTATAGGGTAAAAGATGCGATATAAACGACAATAATCAGCCCTAAAACGGAACGAGATGTCATAGTAAAATTTGGGTTGGGTGGAAATAAGGGTTAAAAATAGAAAAATTATGCCCCCTTTTCTTTGTTGCTAATGTTTCTCGGTTGAATGTTGGAAAAGCGACAAAAATGAGGGTGAAAATCATGGACTAAGACCATTTATACACTCAAATTGCGCCATTCTATTCTACAATCTGTGATTCTTCGTAGCTCAATAAATCATGTTACGCCTACGGTGTTTTAAATTGAGTGGGGCAGCTGTTTTTCTACAATCAAATCATCCCTGCTTAGGGCAATTTGTTTAATCGTAAATGGGTAATCAGTAAAGATTTCGAGAAAAAATGCAAAAACTCTGAAAACATGATTTACTTTGCAATGATTAACCTGTAACTTCGTTTTTTGATAGGTAATAGGTTGGGGAAAAGGGCTGAAAGCCTTGTTCTTTACCTTGTTATTCCCTAAACTTAAGCAATAGGAATGGCTCATCCGATTGGATTTAATGACACGATACTTTAAGGTTCTGAGGCAAATCAGATAAACAACAATTTTTCTCTCTGCAATGCTTTCTGCCATTGTGATAAAGAAAAGTATTTGGCTGAAAAAGTGAGTGGCAAGTTGATAGGTGGAATTACGCCAAAGGGTGGGTACGTACACCTTTTTCGTAATCAACTCGAATAGAAGCGAAGCCAATTGGTGTTAAATTTTCTGTTTGTCTTTCGAAACGTTCTTACTCATAAATGAAACGTTCTTACTCATAAATGAAACGTTCTTACTCATAAATGAAACGTTCTTACTCATAAATGAAACGTTTTTGCTCATAAATGAAATGTTCTTGCTCATAAACGAAACGTTTTTGCTCATAAATGAAACGTTCTTACTCATAAATGAAATGTTCTTGCTCATAAATGAAATGTTCTTGCTCATAAACGAAACGTTCTTACTCATAAACGAAACGTTCTTACTCATAAACGAAACGTTCTTGCTCATAAACGAAACGTTCTTGCTCATAAACGAAACGTTCTTACTCATAAATGAAACGTTCTTACTCATTTTTATCTGTAACTCCGCATTAAAAACAGAACACTTCACTATGAACAGTCCTTCATTGCTGACTCGATGACAAAAAATCGAAAAACCTATTACCTAAACCCTGGGGAGTTATAGATTAACCCCTTGCTAAAAAGACAAATGAACTTTATGGACAGCTTCTAAGAAGGTTCTAGCTTGCATATTGACTAAATAATTATCAATTTTGAATTGCTTGGTTAAAACGTAAATCTTTCTATATTCAGTCGTGCCTTATAATATTACACCTTGTTTTTGGGTTATCCCATTAAGTAAACCTTTACATTGGTAAAAACTAAACTCAAATTCCATGAAAAGCCACCGATTTTACACATTACTTGTATGGACAGCACTCATCTTTGTATTGTTGAGTTGTAGCAGCAGCAAAAAGATTAGCACTTATCCGGGTGGTAGTTATTGGCCTTATATTGGTAATACAAAAGCGCATCTCTACGTTTTCAACCAAAACTATCCCGCCGAAAATGAAACAAAGCGTCCCGAAACGTCCATTATTATCAATAGAGAAATCAACCCTACCGCGACTTATCTGGGTGAAATAGAGGCTTTAGACATGCAGAATATAGCCGAAATACTCACCCAAAGCAGCGATTTAGTTGCCAAAGGCTTGAGCAAATGCTTCATCCCTCGTCATGGAATAGTCCTTTATGACCAAGCCGATTCTATCGTAGCCCACCTCTCGATATGTTTTGAATGTGACCAAATTGTAGCTTTCCCACCCATTCGCTACAAAAATGTTACTAAAGAAAATGTTGTCTGGAAAGAGAAAGACATCAAAAAAGCCGAATTTGATATTCAGGCAATTGAAAAGGTCATTACAAAATATCAACAAAACTAACAGGCGGTTTAAAAAGTAATTCAGAAAAAGTAAACATTGGGAATAAAACAGTTAAACAGGAGGTCTAACAGTGAGTTTTGTTCAAAACAATTATCTGATTTCAGAAACAGAAATTTTAGCTGTTCAAAACAGCAAAGCCAATAAGAAAAGAATGCGATTTAGAGTCCTGATTGCAACAACATAGGGATTTTAAAAACAAGACTTGCACGAGTTAAAGAGATATTTTAGCGAGCTCATTACTGCCGAACACAAAAATATCTCTAAATTTGAGGCCGACAATAAACTTTCAGTAAAAATGGCTACTTTTGAACCGAACAAGAAGCGTGCGTTTTATTAGTCGAACCCGTTACTGTTTAAACAACCACTTGTTAAAAAAACACTCATTTACTTAAACAACCTGAAAATCATAAAATGAGAAAGATATCTACCTTTTTGCTATTCAGCATATTTGCTTTAGTATCCGTATCCAACTTGTTTGGTCAGGCAAGTTGTGTTGGTACAGCCACCTTAAATGTAACCATCAATACTTGTATAACGGGAGAGTTGGTTCAAGCATCCGCTTTTTTACAAGGCTGTTACAACAACGGTGCAGGAGCAATGCAAGTAACTCCGGGATTTTTCAACACCGTTCCTCTAACCCAACCTTATAACCGTCCGCCTTGGAACTATTCAGGTTCTGAGAGTGTCGCCACTAAACCCGCCTTAATGATAGATTGGGTTTTATTACAAGCGTACAATCCGGCCGGTACTACTCTTATCGAAACAAAAGCAGCAATCCTGTTAAGCAATGGAAGTATTGTTGATGCGGCTTATGCGCTTAACCCTACTTTGACAGGTGTTTACTTTAGTAGCATTACACCTAATGGTTCTTACCGCTTAGTGGTAAGACATAGAAACCACTTAGCCATCATGAGTAGTGTGCCTGTAACATTGCCAAATGTAACCGGCTATCAATTTACCAATTCAACAAATGTTCAAGGAGGTTCCGGTCAATTAGCCAATGTAAGCGGAATTGTTTATGCTATGTTGGCAGGTGACTATAACAGCGATGGAGTTATAGCATTAAGTGATTTCAATGGTTATGCTGCAACTTCCGGTACTGTCAATCAATATTTGGACGGTGATTTTAACTTGGATGCCTCTATTACTGCTGCCGATTTCAACTTATACCGACCTAATTCAAGTATTATAGGTATTAGTGCCATCCGATATTAACCGTCCTTATGTTTCTGTGATTACTCCTTAAATAAATGGCTCAACACCTGCCAAATATCAATTTCATTAAAAAACTGCTTATGAAACGATACCGCTTGCCACAATTAGTTATGATTATTATCTTCATGATTGGCAGTACGACTTTTCAAGCAAACGCTCAATCCGTTTCCTGCATTGGAACCGCCAGTTTAGATGTAGTTATTGAAGACTGTACCTTTATAGATGAAGTGAAGTTTGATGAAGCCTATCGGTTGTATCCCAACCCCGCCAGTCAAAATATCACCATCGAAACCACCAATGCCAATCAACAGGATGCCCTTGTAAAGTTGGTTAACATGTTGGGACAAACGCTTTCACAAAACACCCTTTCTCAAAGGTTAACGATTGACATCAGTTCTTATCCGGCAGGCGTGTATTTCGTAATTGTCGAAAGTCAACAAAAAATAGCCACTAAGAGAATTCTTATTCAGTAAGAGCATGTTCTTTCACATTGTAAGTTTTTTAAAATTGCCAATACAATCCTATCAACGCAATTTTTAAAGGAAACCTCTTCCGATTAGTTTTTAAGTGTCTGAAACCTAAAATATCCAATTTTTGGCTTCTTACTATAATAGAAAACAGACTTCCATTATCTGAATTTCGGGTACTGGAAGTCTGTTTTTTCTTACATTTAGTCCACACCTTTTTTACGGTTCAATAACTTTATCCAAAGCAACTCCCCTCCAAATTCAGTTTAAAGATTTATTTAGATAAAAAAGGTGCTTAAAATCCCTATTATTTCCCCGAAATAAGGCCAATAATAACGCTAACTGCGTATATTTGCAGCCATTTAAAAAAAATTGCGCCTTGTGCGTCGGTTTAGTCCTTACCACTTTAACACAAATTTAAAGTTCCGCAAAATGAAAGAAACTGCAATTGCACGACTAGAACTGCTTATTCAGGAAAACAATCCTCATGTATTGCGAAGCCAATACAAAAGCATCCGAAATGATTTTAACACTGCTAAACGCAATATGATAACACAATTGCGAGAAGCATTTGAAGAAGAATGGAAAGAAAAACTTAAAGAAACAGAGTTGTCAGTCGAATCTGCGCAGGCTGAAGTACAGGTGGAAGCACCTGAAAAACCCCAGTTTGAAATTCCCGTTGACCCCTTAGATGAAAAATTTGAGGATTTACTCAAACAAGCGGAATCCGTTGTAGCAGAGTACGAAAAACAATTGGCAGCCGGAAAGGAACTGAAACTTGCCGAAAAACAACGATTGTTAGAAAGTTTTACCACACTATCCCACACAGTAGGAGCAACCGGAATTGGGGAAACATTTAAACAGTTCAATGCTTTGCAAGATGCTTGGAAAGCACTCGGCAATATTGACGACCCAAGATATAAAGATCTTCAACTTAATCATAGTTATCAGGTGGACTTGTTTTACCACAATGTGAACCTGATGAAAGAAATGAGAGAGTTGGATTTCAAACTCAACCTCGAAAGAAAGAATCTTATCTTAGACAAGATGCAACACTTGGTTGAGTTAGAATCCATACCCGAAATAGAAGCATTGGTGAAAGAGTTACAACACGAATGGAAGGGAATTGGGCCGGTAACCACTGAGGCAAAAGATGACTTGAACCAACGATACAGGGATGCTATTGATGCCGTTTATACTAAAATCCGTGCCCACTACGGTGAACGCAAACAAAACCTTTCTGAAAACCTGCAAGCAAAACAAGAACTTATTGCCAAAGTAGCCGCAGTTCTTGAAACAGACCTCAGCGGAATGAAAAATTTGCAGGAAAAAACAGACCAAGTAATTGCCATTCAGGAAGCATGGAAAAAAATCGGGCCTTCTGAACAAAACGAAGAGTTGTGGCAAACTTTCAGAGAAACTTGCGATAAGTTTTTTGAGGCAAAGCAAGATTTCTTCAAAACAATGGATCAGGAGCGCGAAAAAAACAAACTCCAAAAATTATCGCTTTGCGATAAAGCAGAAGCATTACAATTTGACAACGATTGGAAAGGCACTTCTGAAACACTTGTTAAATTGCAAAAAGAATGGAAAGAAGTAGGCCCTGCCAAACCCGGAGAGGAGCGTAAACTTTGGGATAGGTTCCGCACTGCCTGTGATAAATTCTTTGAAGCTAAAAAAGAACACTTTGGCAGCAGAGGACAATCTGAACAAGATAATTTAGTCAGAAAAGAAGCTCTTTTAGCTAAAGTAGAAGCATTTGAGTTTGTTGAAGACCGTGATGAAAACTTTAGAATGTTGCAGGAACTCGGAAAAGAATGGAAAGAAATCGGGTTTGTGCCTATCAAAGAAAAAGATAGGCTGCAAAAAGCGTTCAGTACTGCGTTAGATGAAAAATACGATAAATTGAAATTGGGACGCGAGCAGAGAATTGCCATGAAGTTCAAAAGCCGTGTCGAAAATCTAGCACATTCCGGTTCAGTAGATACAGTCGTTAAAAGCGAACAACAAGCCATCAAAAACCGTATTGTTGAACTGCAAAACGACATTGCTCAATACGAAAACAACCTCGGATTCTTTATCAACGCCAAACCCGACAATCCACTTCTTAAAGAGGTGAAAAGTAAAATCAACAAACTCAAAAACGAAGTTGATGATTTGAAACTTAAACTCAAAATGCTCGCTCAGGCTAAGGAAGAATCAAAGGCTGAACCTATTGCAGCGGTAGTAGAAGCTGCTGCCACAGTTGAAGAAACAGTAGAGGAAGTGCCTATTGCCCATGAAGAAATTGAAGTAGCTTCTCCGGCAGAAGAAGTCGCCGAAACAATTGAGCCGAGTGAAGATGTAGAAGATGTAACAGTTGCCGATCATGATAAAAGCGAAGAAGAAGCCTAGTCTGACTTTTTCAATTGAAATATAAAAAACCTGCTACCGGAGTTGCTAACCGAGGTAGCAGGTTTTTTGATTTTAGAGTGTTGAGTAAGTATGTAACTCCACCGTATTTCTATCTTCCAGACTGAAGTGAGTTGTCATGCAAATTTCCAAGAACCTTACCACTTCACCAATCTGCTCGTAGCTACTCCTGCTTCTCCTTTCACTTGTACCAAATAAACTCCTGAAGGATAGTCGGAGAGGTTTATGGTGAGTTGATGCGTTTTTGAAGCGGGTAAAAGACTATTCAAAACTTCTTTACCCGAAACGTGGTAAATGCGCAAACTTGAAGTTTGAACTTGAGGCAAGGTTATCAATAGCTGTGTACTTGATTCTTGCATCGGGTTCGGGCTTAAACGAATTGTTATCAGTTGAATAGAGGGTTCTTGAATAGAAACAGGAAATGGTAATTCGCTTTCAATGCAAAAATTGGTTACCTCTTGCATTCCAAAATTCGGTTGTTGTAAACTTGCCAATAGAGTTCCGGCAGCATCAGTCAGTTGGTAATTGCCATTCGTAGGTGCTTGAAGTCCATCGCCATAAGAGTCTCTGACAATCAATTGATAACAACCATTAGGGATACAGATGTTTTCAATATACGTGCTAAGGCTGGCAAAACCGTTGCCGGAATGTATGATATTGCTGTTTGTAGCATTTACAATTTCCCATGAGGTTTCACTCCCAAAATTATCGGTTTGCAGGGTCAGCGTAATTTGGTTGTTTCCGAACGAAAAACTTGTTTGCAATAGGTCATTGTTGATGTTTTCGTCAATACCGGAATTGGCGACTGCAATCAGTACTTCATAAGTATGCTGTTGAGCATCATATAGGCTTATAGCCGGAAATTCTATTAACTCCGACTGGGCAAAGGCTAGATTGCCCGTCCATAAATACGAAGCGAAATCTCCGTCATCTTGACGGTAAAGCAACAATACATCCGTCAAAGTTTGGCTGCCATTGTTTCGCAAGCGAACAGTTGGCGCATAATCATTTTCACAAGATACATTGGGCAGCCCTCCTAGGTTTATCAATTGAGCATCCAAACCATATTGCGGTGTTGCACGATAGTAAATCAGTTGTGAAGAGAGGATATAATAAGGTTCTCCTCCGCCGCCGCAAGTTCCTCCGGCACAATCGGCATCCGTACAATTTGGATTGTTAGGGCTGCATAAGTTAATAAAGGGTTGCATGTTGTAATCAAGGGTAAAAGGAAGCCCCGGAGCAAACAGGTAGGAAATATCGGCATCAAAGGGTGTGGCATCGTCTCCCGGACACCAACCTGCGCGGTTATATTGCCATGTCCCTGCTTGAGGAGAAACCGGATTAAGAGCGCAATCATCCCGCCAAAGGAAATTAGGAAAATCTTGGTCTGCCACTCCGTTGACCAAAAGATGATGTGTTTTTGCGGAAAACTCTGCTGCATTGTCACTAAATCCAAATCCATGTCCGGTTTGAAAGATGCGAACTTTGGCGAGGTGTGCATTAGCATCGGCAGTCAGAGTAATGGGGGTTAGGTAATCTTCTATCGGGTTGTTCGCATTACCATAAGACAAATAACCATAGTTCCACAAATTGACCACTTGATAGGCTTCCACCGCAGGAGTTCCCTCTGTCATTTCAAAGGTGATGGTTACCTCCCAACCCGGACTTACCCAAGTGTCAATATATACTTGAAGCGTAACAGCATTGGCTAACAAGGTGCGATAGTCGGTTACATCTGTTGTCCAATCCCAACTCCAATTAGCGTTAAAAGAGCCGCCGTAAGGGGTTATAAACCTGAAAATCTCAAAAGCCTCGGTTACTTCAAAAGGCGGGTTGTAGAGGGTGTCTATTTGAACAATATTCCCTGAAGCATCAAAAATAGTATCAATTACTGCAATCGTACTATCCATCAAACCCGTTGGATGAATGATCTTCACATCGCCATATCTATCCCAAGGATCGCAGCCTCCGGTGGGACAGCCAATGGTAAAGTGCATTAAAATTTGACTAAACGATACATTATCGGCAGGAAAAGTAAAGGTGTCTGCCACAATCCTTATGTTTTGTGCGCCAAAATTGATATGCTCTTCATTAAAAGTCGGAACAGTGATCACATTTCCTTGGGCAATAAGTAACTGGGTAAGCATTACCAAGCCAAAAACGAGAATGCCGAAAAAGCGGGTGAAACTTTTTATCATGTTAAATTTGGGGGTTGAATTGGTTATTATAAAAGAACCTCTTTTTAAAGACTTTATTCTATTCAAACAAACCTTCTATAAGATATTGATTGTTGAAAAGCTTGAACAAAAATAAAGATTGCCGAACGAAAGCAGACAAATATCAAGTATTCTTTAAAATGCACTGCCGGAGTGTTTAATAATACAAAACTAACATTTTTTTACAAGAAGCTAAAAAAAATTAACAAGAGCGATGAAAAAACGGCAACTAACTGTTACCTTTCATTAAATATAGGTAGATACCTATCTTATTCACACTAAAATTCCAACACCATGAAAATTCAACTACTTTTTACCGGGCTGTTGGTCTTACTGCTCTTTAGCAGCGCACAAATGGCATTTGCTCAATTAACAATCAGCGGAAATGCTCCCGTTTGTACCGGCAATTGCTATACGTACACCGTTTCCGGCGGTAATACTAACCCCTATAACTGGACCATTACGGGCGGAACGCCCGCCAATCAAACCGGTACAACCGTCAATATCTGTTGGGGTTTGCCGGGAACCGGATCTATGAGTGTTTCTCAAATTGGAAGCACTACGGCTAATCAAAGCCTAATCATCAATCCTAAACCTACCCCTATCATCATTGCTCCTCCGATTCCTAATTGTAATTTAGGGGGAAGCAGTTCAGGTGATCCTGCCGGAAACGATGCCCCTCCCGATCCTTGTGTAGATGCCTGTGCCAACTCAACTTTGAGCTATTATACCCCCTTCACAACGGGCAGCACTTATACTTGGTCTGTCGGGCGAGGGTCGGATAATATCACTTTCGTGAATCCAAACGGCAATCAAATTGACGTATTATGGGGGCCGGTTGGCAACAGCTATGTAAAAGTGGTAGAGGTCAACCAATTTGGATGCGTGGACTCTTTTAAACTTTGCATTCATGTCATCCCGTCTCCGGTGGCTTCTTTCAATACTCTGCCTGCTACTGTTGCCGGCACTGTTACGATTTGCCAAGGGCAAGGAGTTTCTTTTCTAAACACTTCGACCGGTTACAATTGGGCACAGTGGAACTTTGGCGATGCCAGCCCACTACTTACCAGTACTAACCCGATTGTTACCCACACTTACACTACTCCGGGCACATATACTGCCACTTTAATTGTTAGAAACAGTTGCTATTGTACAGATACGACCTCTGTACAAGTAGTCGTAACGCCCGGTTCATCGCCCGAAATAGAATGCGTTTCAACCGTTTGCCCAATGGATACGGCTTGCTATTACACTAACCATGTCTGCGGAACCTACAATTGGTCGGTTACGGGACAGTTGAACTGGGGTAATTTTGCACCCGATTCTATCTGGGTGGTTTGGGGTAATGGTCCTATTGGCACCGTTACACTTTCGACACCTTGCGCTACATGCCCTATCCCAACAACTGTTCAAGTTCCAATTATATCACCTACGGTTCCAATTCTAGGCCCTACTTTGGTTTGCTACGGTGCTATCGAAACTTACTCGCTTCCCATCGCTTTTTGTGGTGGAACTGAATACACTTGGACGGTTACAGGAGGAACCATTTTAGCCGGACAAGGCACTGACGATATTACCATAGAATGGGACGACTGGTTTATGTTTCCTACTGTCGGAACGATTAACGTTACCTATTACAACTGCTATTTAGATTGTGGTGGTTCGGGCAATTTAACCGTCCTCATTCGCCCTGAACTCGCCATTAAAGGGCCAGAAGAGGCTTGCGAAAATACCGCTACTACCTTTACCGCCGGCGGTTTGCCCTTCGGCTCTCCTGCCGGTGTATGCAATTGGGATATTGTAACACCTGCAAATGTTACCATCCCCAATGTGGCTATCAATTCTCCTACATTGACTTATATTTGGAGCAACGGCCCCGGAACTTATACCGTTAAAGCTGCCTCCATCATTCCCAATGCCTTTTGTAATGACACCGCTTATTTTACTATAGATGTCTTACCGGCACCGCCTGCTCCTAGCGGCATTGTCGGTCCTGTATTCGTTTGTCCAAACGGCACCTATACTTATACTGCCCAAGCCTCTCCTCCGGCCGGAACGTTTACATGGACTGCTGTAAACGGCACTGTTAGCGCTACTACCGGCAACTCCGTCAATGTGCAATGGGCGGCTTCCGGGCCATATAGCATATCTGTTACACAAACGATGCTAAATTCACCATACTGCCAATCACTGCCTTTTACCTTAATCGTTACAGCTTTAACTGCACCTACTATTACAGGAAATATAACACCCTGTGTGAACCAAACTGCTCCTTATAGCGTGCCCTTCATTGCGGGCGAAAACTATACATGGACGATTGTCCCCGCTAATGCCGGCAGCATTGTCAGTGGTTCAGGCTCGAACAGCATCAATATCCAATGGAACTTGGCAGGTGGTGCAGTGGTAAGTGTTTCGGTATGTGGATTTACGGCAAATCTGATTGTAAATGTTACTCCAACATTTCCGGTTACAGTACTTGGCCCACCGGTTGTTTGCACCGGCAGTAATGCTTTGCTCACCTTGAGCGGAAGTTATTGCGCTCCTTACACTTGGCAAAATGCAAGTGGCGGAACTATTTCTACCGGACCTACTGCTACTATTACCCAAGGCGGATCTTATTTTGTAACCGTAACAAACTGTATCACCGGTTGTACCGGTGTTGGCAGCATCAATGTAACAAGTTGCCCGCTGCCCTCTGCCGCCATTACCACTTCCGGCATTTCGGTCAACTGTACGGCTGCATTCGGAACACTTTATGCACTGAACAATGCAGTGGGTTACACGTATCAATGGTATAATGGAGCAACGCCAATAGGTGGAGCGACTTTATTCAATCATAACATTTCCGGCTTTGGTTCCTACTCAGTTGTTGTAACCAATTCCTGTGGGTGTACTGCCCAATCAAATGCTATTGTAGCCGGTGCGCCTTGCGGTTGTAGCGGACAACCTCCTTGCCCACCCGGCAATTGTAACCCCAATGGCAGTGCAGCGTTCACAGCAACATCGGGGTCAACATGCGATTTCTATAGCTTTGATGCTTCTCCCTCGGTTAATGCAAGTGGCTATAGTTGGTCTTTTGGAGATGGCAATTTTGGAGCAGGTTTAACTACCTCACATAGTTACACCCTACCCGGTTATTATCAGGTAATACTCAGTGCAACAGTTCCCAACCTCTCCCCCCCACCCCCTACTTGTACTGTTGTTTCTATCCAAACAATACTGGTACCGATGGTGGCAAATTTCACCTATAGTACAGGATGTAATCCCATTTTCTTTACCGATGCAAGCACGTATGTGCCAACTACTTCTCTTGCAGGTTGGAGTTGGAATTTCGGCGATCCGTCCAGCGGAGTAAATAACACTTCTACACTCCAAAACCCCTCCCACGTATTTACCTCCCCCGGCAGTTATACCATCACCCTTACCGTCCTTTCCAGTACCGGATGTACCTCGACCGTTACAAATACCATCACCGTACTCAACCCACCTGTTCCCTCTATCAGCAGTAATGCCCCTGCTTGTCAGGGAGAGGGCGTAACCTTTGGCGGCTCATCTACCAATATCATTACCAATTGGAACTGGAATTTTGGCGACCCGCCAAGCGGACCTGCCAACACTTCTACTTCCCAAAATCCTGCACATACCTACTTTACTCCGGGCAGTTATACAGTAACCCTCACCGTAACCGATACTTATGGATGTACCGGCTCGGCAAGCCAAAACATCACCATCTATCCCAATACCATGTCGGGATTGATTGTCGCTGCACCGGTTACCACTCAATGCGCCGGCACACCCGTAACACTGACTGCACCTACCGGTGCCGCAACTTATCTGTGGAGCACAGGCGCCACTACTCAAGTGATTACCGTCAGCGCAAACGGCACCTTTACCGTAACCCTGACCGATATCAATGGCTGTCAATACATACCGCCTGCAAAAACAGTATCCTTTAACCCCAATCCCACTATAGAGATTAAGGGGCCGACGGAGGTTTGTGAATGTTCGGTTGCTCAACTCAAAACCCTTCCCTGTAATTATACCAATTACAGTTACTTATGGTCAAATGGCTCTACAAGTTGCGATATCTATGTCAACCCGCCTTGGTTCCCTTGCCAAACACCACCCGGAACCTATACTTATAGTGTAACCGTAACCGATAACATAACCAATTGTAGTTCGGTGGCTTCGCACACTATCGTTGTTCATCCCCTACCCGCACCGTTTACAATTACGGCAAGTCCTGTTGGCCCACATTGCGCCGGGGATGTCGTTACCTTTACCGCCCCCGTACAGTCGGGCATCTTATACGCATGGAGTACCGGTCAGCTTGGCGTGAACAACATCACCGTTACAGTCGAAGAAGGACCCTATTTTGCCATCGCCATCGACTCGATTACCGGCTGTGAACGGAAGAGCAATGTCATTTATGTAAACCCGATACCCGATATATGCGTGGTTCCATCGGGCTGTTATAAACGTTGCGGGCCTGATACCATCTGTGTGCCCAATATCTATGCCGGCTATCAATGGCTGTTAAATGGCATTCCTATAGCTCCTCCTTTGGGCACTAGCAATAATTATATTGCCACTCAAAGCGGAAGCTATCAAGTCATACTGACTAACAGCTACGGATGTACGGCCATGAGCAATCCGCTCAACCTAATGCTCATCCCTTGCAATCCTTGTGCATCGGTAACACACGATGGTATTAATTGCGACTCAACGAATCCGGGCTATTACCTTTACAATTTCCAAGTCTTTAACAATACAGGAAATTCGGTTAACCTGATTAGCATGTACAATATATCTACCAGCGGCAACGGAGGAGTCTTTGCAACGCCAAATGTGTTTAGCGTATCCCTTCCCGACCAAGGAACATCCCCAAATCTTACAACAACCATTGGCGGGCCCGGGGCAATGCCAGGGGATACGATTTGCTTCCAACTCAACCTCCATGAAATTGACGCAGACGGAAACGAAATAGCCTGTTGCAGCACCGATACTATCTGTATCGTATTACCCGATTGTGGCGGTTGTGTGTGCGATATGACCACATTTATAGCCAACGTTAATAACGGTTTTACCGTCATCCCCATAGATACTTGTAAAACTTATGCCTTTGTCGCCAATTCTTTAGGAGTATGCGACTCCATCCAGTGGATTATTCAGGATAACTTTACCACTTACTTCTACTACGGGAATGGCAACGATATCATTACCCATACTTTCAGTTCGTCCGGCATACATCAGATTTGCATGTTGGCTACTCAGTACGATGCCAACGGCAATATCTGCGGCATGTACGAAAAGTGCATGTCCATCAATATCCCTCCATGCTGCGAGTGTGATGAAGATTTTTATGCACAGGCTAACCTTGGGTTCTTCTATTCTTTAACCGGATACAATGGCGTATTTACCCCTTATGGAAGTTTAGACCCCAACTGCGACGAGGTTACATGGAGTGCCACCAACGGAATATCGTCCACCATTTTTGCAGTAACACAAGGCAATAACCCTGCCGTTTATACCTTCCCTTCTTATGGAACTTACTGTATCTGTATGACTGTCAAGCGTTATGCACCGGACGGAACGCTCTTGTGCGAATTTACTGTTTGCAGAAAAGTGTTTGTGCCCAAAATCATCATTGGCCCCGATAACCCCACCGACCCCACTTTGGTCATCAGTGCCTTTAACATCGTAGTGGTTAATCCACAACCTATCATTTGCGCTACTCCGCTGCCCATTTATACGATAAACATCACCCTCCAACCCGCCAACGGAACCGTAGTATTTGACCCCTTAACCGGCGAATTTAACTATGACCCCAACCCCGGATTTAGCGGCACGGATGTATTTATCTATTACGTGTGTGTAGAAGGGGTGCCGGGCAGTTGTGATATGGTGATTGCCACCGTAACCACCAGTGCGGGAATGTTTATACCGGTTCAAATGCAAGCCTATTTAGAGGGTGCTTTTGATCCCAATACCGGATTTATGCGCACCACGTTAAAAACCAATAACCTGTTGCCCATCAATCAACCCTACAACACGGCACCTTGGCAATATGAAGGTGCTGAAGCCTATCGAAACACTGCCGAAATTCCCGATAACTCGGTAGATTATGTGTTAGTTGAAGCCCGTAGTGCCGCCAACCCCGACATAGTGCTCGAAACTCGCGCAGGGATGTTGGCAGCTAATGGAACCATCAATGGTTTTTACCCCGCCAACATCATTTGGGGCAATTCCCTGCCACGCATGAAGTTTTACAACTTAGAAGCAGGACAAAGCTACTACTTTGTATTACGACACCGCAACCATATTGACGTGATGACCGCTACCCCTGTAACCATCCCTTCATCGAGTTCCATAAATTTCACCGTTCCCGCACAAGTCATGGGCGGAGTAGGGCAACTTAAATTATTGTCCAATGGAACTTATGCCTTACCCGGTGGAGATTTTAACGCAAATGGGGTCATGACCGTAGCCGACTTTAACGTTTTCACCACCCAATCAGGCGGAGTAAACCAATACGTCCGTTCAGATTGCACCTTGGACGGCAACGTTACCGTTCACGATTTCAACATCTTCATGTCCAATGCCTCCCGAATTGGTGTGCCTTTCATAAGGTATTAAGTTTACGGGCTACAATAGTCTGATAGATTTATTAACGCTGACAGCAATTAACGCTGTCAGCGTTTTTTTTTGTGCGAATAATGGATGCCTTTTGCACAACATGATGCCGGTAGGTAAGTTGCAATTGGCAAATTACCTTTTTTATTTACTAAATTCTTCTTTGAAGATGTCTTCCCAATTTTTGAAGTAATTTTCCCACATTTTGAAGTAGTTTTACCACATTTTGAAAATGTCTTACCATTTTTTGAAGATGTCTTACCTCCTTTTGTAATAGTTTTCCTGTGTTTTGAAGATGCTTTCCCACTTTTTGAAAATGTCTTCCCATCTTTTAAAGATGTCTTCCCACCTTTAGAAGTAGTTTTCCCATGTTTTGAAGATGTTTTACCGACTTTTGAAGTAGTTTTCCCGCCTGATAAGTTATCTTCAAAAATTATTTGTATCTCTTTATAAACCGATAAAAGGTCAATATAATTATAGAAACGGTTTTCAATAATATGAAAGTGATTGGAAAACTCTTAAAGCAAGTCTTTTAAATTAAACAGCTTATCACCAAACTTCTTTCCTTTTTCTTTTTATGCTCTGTTAATTTCTTTTTTTATTGATACACTCTAATTTATTCCTAAGAACAAATCAAAAAAGATTAGTTTGGAGTAAAAAAAGGTCTATCGTCCGTTTTATTTTAGGGAGAGAGGGAAGGAAGTCTCCTTATTGCCCAAATATTGATAAAAACGATGCACTTACTCCCCCTCTTTGCCTTGTGCCAAGACATATCTTGACATAAACCAATGATCTCCCTTCATTTATGGGAGAGAGAGGAGGGGTTAAGTAAAACAGGGATTGGTAAACCCGCTCAAACCATTCAACACATTTAGGAACACGCCCTTGTTTGTGGTTTGTTGAGAATTGGTTATGTTTGCAGAGTGGTTATAAGGTTAGTAAAAGACACAACCACATTAATACTGCCTTGCGCTATGCGCATGTAAGCAACAAGTAATGTCCAAAGCCCCTTTGACAAGTTGGGTAAAAATGGATAAGAGTTATAAATAGGTGGAGATAACTAAGTTGAAGGTAATTGCAAATGGCAATTTTAAAAAAAGAAATAGTGATGAATTCGATTGAAGGTGATTTCAGCAATATTGATATAGGGAGATGGTTCAGAAGTAAAGGTTTTGAAAAAATTGAATTTAGAAATGGAAAGGAATTTGTTATCACTCGTTGGCTCGATCACCCTATTAGTTTTAAATTGATCGAAGTTGAGAACTTCACTACTTTTATTAAAAGTACTTTTGGCGGATCGCTTTTGGTTTTTGAGTGCAAGATTGAAGAAGGGAAAATAGAATATAACTGTTATTCTCCAATTTGGCTTTTTGGAATTTGGAACATTAAATTGGAGTTCAAAAAAAACCCCACCTACTTTTTCAAATATCTTAAAGAGGGTCATGAAATAAAAGAAAAATTCGACCTTTATATAAATAAAGTACCGCCTGCAATCAAGTAAAGTAGGACAGCATTAGCATCCCCCTACCCTCTCACACCGCCGTATGTATGGTATTTGTATCAGGACAATTGTAATTTTCAAATTTTACAAACAAGGGGTGCGAAATGTAGGTAAAACTATTCCCAACTTTGTATTTCCCTTTTCACATCATAATAGTGTCAAAAAAAACAATTGCCTGCTATTTTGTAACCCATAAATGAAACATTATCGGGCAAAAAACGAATAACCTAATTATGGGAACACCTCCTAAAAAGGGTAAAAGCAAAATGGACAAACTAATGAAAAAAGAGCTGATAAGGAACAATGCCGCATCTTCAATCACTAATATGATATTTGAAGAAGCGTATAGCTTATACGAAAACAACCTGCACGATAACCCTGATGAATGTATTACGGCACTCCAAAATGCCTTGCCATTCGTCAAACAGCAGTCCAATTTACACGCAACTACCCACCTCTATTTGGCTTTGGGAGCATGTTTTAGAGTAACCGGAAACTTTCACCAAGCCTTATCCTATTTTGCCGAAGCCATTCAGACCGCTTTACACGGTGGGATTGATTGGGCTTATGCCGAAGCCTTGGAGCAAGCACAATTAACCAGTTTGCAGCTAAATGACCATGCCTCCGCCTACTCCTTTGCCAAAGAGTTAAACCGATGGTTAAAAGTCCAACTCGACAAACAATATACCGAAGAGTTGAAAACAGAACCCAAGCCCTCGGATGAGCGGGAACAGCATTTGGCGAAACAACAACAAAAGATAGAGCGGCAGCACAACGAACTTCAGCGTTTTGGATATGTTGTGGCGCATGACCTTAAAGAGCCTTTGCATATCGTCAGTGGCTTTTGTTCCCTCATTGACTACAAGTACCGGAATACTTTTACCCCCGAACTGAAAGAGTTGTTTGGTTATATTACAACCGGAACCAAGCAAATGCACGATAAGTTGGACGACCTCATTGAATATGCCCATATCAACCCCCATCCAAACATTGAGCCTTTGGAAACCGAAACCTTGGTGAACAAAACACTTTCTTTGTTAAGTAATCGAATTAAGGAGGTAAATGCATCTGTCTTAGTGAATAAGACACTGGCGAATACCATCCAAGGTAATCCGCAAATGTTACTTTCCTTATTGTTTCGATTATTAGATAATGCCCTAAAATTTACCCATCCGAAACAAACTATCAAAATCCGTATCAACATCAGTACAACCGATACAGAAACGGTGATGAGCATTTCGGACAACGGGATAGGCATTGAACCCGAACATCAAGGACGTATTTTCCAAATCTTCAGCCAATTACATCGGCAACAATTCCCCGGCACCGGCATGGGTTTAGCCATCTGTCAAAAGATAGTCGAAGCCCACAACGGTAACATACGGGTAGAATCAATAGTAGGTGAAGGGAGTACGTTTATTTGCACCTTTCCAAATTCGAGCGCCCAAACTGCGTAACGCCAAATCGCAGTTTTGTGCCTATTGGGTTTGAGCAAAAGATACCTATATTTGCACATTCCCTCAATATTCCACACCTTTGCTGTTATGGAACCCCTGCCAAATTTGCGCATGATGGTGCGCTCCGCCTTATTTACCGCACTCATCATTATAGGTGCTTACATCAGCATTCCCGTAGGTGAAGTTCCAATTGTTTTGAGCGATTTTATGGTCATGCTTTGCGGCTTGTTATTGGGCTGGCGTTGGGCATTGGTCAGTGTGGGGATGTATTTGTTTTTAGGTGCCATTGGCTTTCCTGTATTTGCCGGCGGAAGCGGGGGTTGGCATCATTTCTATGGCCCCACAGGAGGATACTTAGCAGGATTTTTAGTTTCTGCATTGCTCATTGGTTTTATCTCGCAAGGAAAAAACAGCATCGTTTGGGATTTGATTGCTTTAGTTTGCGGAAGTGCTTCTGTCTTTTTACTCGGCGTAACTTGGTTAAAACTAAAACTTGGATTGAGCATTCCTGCTGCCATTGCTGCGGGATTTTTACCCTTTATTCCATTCAATATCGCTAAAATGTTGGCCGCAGCCACCATTGCCCGCATCTCTCGCCCATTCCTTCAAAAGAACGAGCATAAAGAGGTATGATGCCGTTTTTGCTTCAAACACAACATCTCGTCCATCAATTTAACAATGGAACAAAGGCATTGGACGGGGTAAATTGGGAGGTTACCGCCGGTGAATTCATCGTGCTTTCGGGAAGTAATGGGTCGGGTAAAACGGTTTTGGTTCGCCATTTCAACGGACTGCTTCGCCCTACATCGGGTCAAGTGCTGCTCAATGGCATATCTGTACATCAACAGTTGCAACACGCAAGGCAAACTATCGGCATGGTGTTTCAAGATGCGGCGAGTCAAATTGTGGCGCAAACCGTTTATGATGATGTCGCCTTTGGCCCCGAAAACTTGCGCCTTTCGATGGAGGAGATAGATAAGCGGGTAAAAGAATCGTTAGCTAATGTTGGGTTAACCAACTTAGAAAACCAGCATCCCTACGAACTATCGGGCGGGCAACAACGGCGTTTAGCCATAGCAGGTGTTTTGGCTATGAAACCGCAAATGATTATTTTCGATGAGCCTTTCAACGGTTTGGATTACGAGGGCGTTGTTCAAACCCTGCAACAAATTGTACAACTACATCAAAACGGGCACACCATATTGGTCATCACCCACGACTTAGAAAAAGTGTTGGCGCACGCTACTAGGCTTTGCATCATGCAACAAGGGGATATCCGCTTAGATGGTTTGCCCGAAGAGGTGCTTTCCCATGTAGAAAAGTATAGCGTAAAACGCCCCTCCCCTTCTCAACGTTTGATAGAAACCATGACATGGCTGCGTTAAACCTGTTTCGATATTTTTACCGCAAGTCTGCCATTCATCTGACCGATGCCAGATGTAAACTGCTTTGTTTGTTGGTGTTTGGAATCGCAACTTTACAGGCACAAACATGGGGCATGATTCTTTTGTCTGCATTGCTGCTCATGGTTTATCTGCTCGGCAGGTTGCCCCTGCAACTCTTGCGTCCTTATGGAAAAATGTTGTTGATTTGGCTGCCCATCATGATTGTTGTGCCCGGATTATCAATCGAAGGGGCTGCAGTATCCGATCAATGGGTACTATCAAAACTTACCCATGAAGGGCTAGTCTATGGTTTAGGCTTTGCATGGAAATTTGTATTGTTTATGGGAATCAGCATTGTGTTGACATCCACCGCTACCACTCGCCAAATCAGTCATGCGGTAGCTTGGTACTTAAAGCCAATGCCGGCAAGAGTTTCTGCAACTGTCAGCACTATGATACAACTGATTTTAGCGCAAACACCGGTAATTTTTGATGCTTATCAACAAATCAATTCTGCACAACAGGCTCGCTTAGGTAACTGGCAAAGTAATTGGGGGGTAAAACGCCTATACCGCTTACTTCCACCGCTTTTGTATTCCATCTTTACCCGAGCAGACGAACTAGCTTACGCCATGGAGTCCCGATGTTTTAACTATCGAAGAACCCAAACATCGGACAAGATGACCCTTGAAGATGTCGTGAAAACAATCCTCTTTTGTGGTGTTTGTGTTGTTTGTATGGTTTGGTAAAAGGAGCCGAAGATAATCTATGGCTATTTCTACTTTTTCACAAAACGGTTGCTGATAATCTTCTGCCCGTTGTTTAGGGATAAGAAATACATGCCCGAACTCAACTCGGCAATGTTAAGCGAATAGACATTGGTGCCGCGTTGTGCAAACATATCGAGTGACATGGCAAGTTTACCCGCCAAATCATATACTTCTAAGGAAATGGGCGAATCGGTTTCGGAGGTAAACGATATTTCCACAAACTTATCGGCAGGGATTGGGTATATGGCTGAAAAACCAAAGGTCGCCTCTTTGCGCTTTAAGGAAATTGTTTCAGAAGTAGTGCTTGTGCCGTTAAAGTCCACTTGAACCAAGCGATAGTAGGACGTGCCTGCAAAAGGTTCTTTGTCTAAGTATTCGTACTTTTTGGTGGTAATACTTGAGCCTGCTCCTTCAATTAGAGCAATGCGGGTAAAGTTGCTTCCATTTTCGGAACGCTCCAACGAAAAGTAATCGTTATCGGTTTCAGTAGCCGTTGTCCATTGAAGCAAGTTGCCGCGTTGTTGCACTTCCCCTTTAAATTCGACTAATTGTATCGGAATATTTTTTTCACAGTAAAAGACTTGGACTATAGAAACTACTTCATTACAGGCACTGTCACTGATGTTATAAGAATAAGCAGTTGTAACACCAACAGGAAAGATGGTAACAAGGCTTTGTCCGTAAACAGCATCTATATCCAAATCCCCTGTAACGGAATAAGTTTGAGTATTATCAAATTCCGGCAATCCTCCGCTTAGGTACAATATGACAGTAAATTCACCGGTATTCCAATTACAACTTTCGTCCACTAGATAAGAAATGGGTTCGAGGAACACTATCGGTGCGCCGTTGCCTACTTTAGTACAGGGGTCGTTAAAAATCAGATTGCCATCCCCATCGGTTGGACCGGCAATGGGAGAAATATAATAAGTGGTATTGGTCAGCAAGTCAAAACCGGGCAGCGCATCGTTGATGCCAAAATTACCTTCCGCATTAATGGCTAAGATATTGCCCAAAGTAGTAGCACTTCCATCGTGTAGGACATATATTAAGGTGTCGCCCGGAATAAGGACGGGGTTGATGGTGGTAAGCGTAACCGAGCCTCCCCAACAAACAGGGGCTGCTGAAATAAGGTTGGGCATGGTGCCGGCACTAGTGGCACAGACACAAGGCGACACGCCGCTCACAATCAGTACGCCCGAAGCGACATCATCGGTAATTTCAAAATTGTAGGATATACCGCAGGGAATTGGTTCACTCACATAGTTGCTGCCCGATGGGCTGCCATTGATGATGTAATTGCCCGAACCGCCGATAACGGTAAACGTTACGATATAGGTCAGCCCATTTCCTTGAGGTGTTTCAGAGAGGTTAATCACCGCTAAGGGGTCTAAACAGGCGATAGCGTTATCGGGCAGACAGGTTACAGAATACCCGTTTAAATCGAGGTCATAGCAAACATCAGCAACACTAAGGTTGAACAATAAAGAAGATACCTCATCGCCCACTACAATGGCACTTTCCACCAACACAGCATCTATATTGGCATAGTTCAAGGCATGTATGATATATGTGCCTTCTCCCGGACAAGATATTTCTGAAGTTGGGCTGGTACCAACAATAATGAGTGAACCACTGGATACCGTGGTGATTAGGAAAATAGTGGTATAACCCGATGTCGCATTTCCGCTTATCGTTGCAGGGGATGCTACTTCATCAGAACATAATTCGGTATCGGAAGGGGGAGTTATGGTGCCGAAATTGGCAAAACAAGTTTCGGAACAGGGAGAAACATCGAATGGCGTTACAATAAACTGAGTAAAGCCCGATGAAACAGCGTGGCAAAATCCCGAACCGCCTACCGCATTTTGGAAGTCATCCCAAAGCAACCCGCTATTGAGTGCTGATTCGATGTTTGCAACAAACTCAATGGCAAAGTTTACGGCATAGACCGTGTAAGTACCGCCGGGTAAACCCAATGCAGTCCAATTGATAGTCGTTTGGTCGGTATATGCCAATATTTGTGTGGTCGTGGCATCGGTAATGACTAAGTAAGTCAGGTAACCGGGGTCAGTATTGTTGGCGGTAAAGGTGAAAGGCTCGGTGATGCCGTTTTCACAAACATTTATATCACCACTGTAAGAAACGGTTCCGCCATCGGCGAGGCAGTTAAAACAACCTACGGAAGTTTCTCCTAAAACCAGAATAGGCAACCCGTCGGAAAGGGCAGCGCAAAACGCTAAAGCGGTGATGGCATTTTCAATGTCTATTATTTCAATATCCGATGCCAACAAAGCATCAACCAATGCAACATCATCATTCGAGAAATTGAGTGCGTAAATAATGTATGTACCCGCAGTTGCTATTAAAAAGTCGCCATTAGATTGGACTTCCAAAAGATTGTCAACATCATCGGTCAATAACCAGTAAGTGGTATAATTTCCCGATGTCGCTCCTACTATTTGGGTGGAAAGCAACTCATTCGGGCAAATGCTGGGGTCGTCAGCAAGCACTACGCCTGCATTGGCTAAACATAGTTCAGCACAAGCGGGGTCATCGGGCAACAAGACGTTGATGGTCGTACAATTTAATAACTCCGAAGTACAACCGTTGACCGTTACAAAAACGCAGTAATCACCACTATCTTCGGGTTGAATATCACAAAACTCAAGGTTGGCTTCGTTTGATTCGAATCCGTTGGGACCTGTCCATGAGTAAACTGCATCGGGCAGACTTGATGTTGCATTCAACGTTACACAAGTGCCTTGACATGGATTGGGGTTATTGACCAATACGTCAACCGTTGGCAAGGGGTTTACCGCAACTTCCGTACTTGCTGGCGTTGAAGGACAAGCGTTTGCTGTAACGGTTACCGTATATGTTCCTGCATCTTCCACAGTCGCACCGTTGATAACCGGATTTTGAAGAGTCGAGGAGTACCCGGCGGGGCCTGCCCAGTTGTAAGTAACAGTTCCGGTAGCTGTTGTAATGGCGTTAAGGGTAATACTTTGTCCTTCACATACAGGGCTGTTATTGCTTGCCGAAACGGTAGGAATAACATTCACCGTAACTGCTACCGTAGCCGGTGCAGATTGGCAACCGTTGATGGTAATGGTTAGAATATATGTACCGGTTTGGTCGGGGGTAGCATTGATTATTACCGGGTTTTGCTCAGTAGAGGTAAAACCATTAGGTCCTTGCCAACTATAAGAAGCGGTACCGGAGGTGGTCGTATTTCCAAATAGGTTGAGCGTTGCCCCTTCACAAATGGGACTGTTGCTTAAAGCCGTAGCATTGGGGGTGGGGAGTATGGTAAGTGAAATACCTGTCGCATCGAAATCGCTGCACAAATTAGGCGTACCCAATATGCTGTTGAGTTGCGCAATATTGGCGGGAAATGGGGTGATGGCTGAGACATCTTCAGCACCAATGTTTAACGCATGAACGGTATAAACACCTGCTCCCAATGCACTGCCCAAAACCGTAAGCGTAGTTCCTGTATTAGAGAGGACAATGTTTCCTGTAGTGGCGTTCACCACTGCAAAAAAACTGGTATAGCCGGAAGTATTCGCTCCGGTAGCGGTAAATGTAATACCCTCGCTTTCGCAAATAGTTGTGGCACTAGTTGGTGTAACCGTTCCATAATCGGCATCACAAACAGGCGGGGCAACGACTTCAACTATTTCCAAACAAAACTCGCCGCGATCGTTTTCAAAACCATCAATTAAGACATAGTAAGTTTGTCCTAATGTAGTTGCTAAATTGGTAATACCCGCTAAGGTATTGGGGCCTTGGTCATCGTTGCAAACCACTAAGGAATAAGGCCCACCGCAAGTACCGGTATAAATGGCAATTTGAGAATCGGAGAGTTGGTCTAAAGCAGACCCTGCACAGTTTCGGGTAAATAGATTGTAAGTACCTCCGTTGCCGGTAAAAGTAAACCACACCGTAGCTTGATAGGGGTCGGAATCAAAACAAGACGAAGGCACACCTGTGGGATCGTCAATAGAAGTGCTGCAAACATTTGAATAGTTGCCGTAAATTCCGGGAGCAAGTGGAAGTGTCAATGCGTCTGCACATTCGTCGTTTTCTTCTGTCAATCCTTCACATTCACTGTCGCAAATTTCCGGGTTCATTTCGGGATTTAGAAAACATATCAGTGGGTAATTAAATCCCGGAACGATGCCGGTACAGGTTCCGGGTAAGTTAGCGGTGGTGTCGTTGTTAATAATAGGAACAAGATAAACGCAAATACTTGAAACACCGGCATCAAGAATATTAGTGTTAGCGAAGATAAAACTTTGACCACAGCCAAAAATGGGGTCGCCTTCCGAATTGGAAAGTACGACATTAAAAGTAGCAGAACATGTGTCGGAAAAAGGATTGGCAGAAGTAGGCTGGCAACTGTAAACTGCCCACATGACCCCTGCAGGACCTCCTCCCGCTTCGGTTGTATTAAAATCTACACAGGGAATGGGTACCGGTTCATTGGCACAATAAGTATTGTCTGAAAAAACAATATCGCCCAAGTCAATAAAACAAGTTATCGGCGGGTCATCCGATTCATCTGTTTGTTGTGCAACAGCAGAAACAGCATGGATGGAAAGGAAGAAGATGAATATGAACAGTTGAAGGAATAAGTTTTGAGGAGAAATTTTCATAAATGCGTTGTGATTTGGGGTTATACGAGCGGGACTTGCCCTTTGTTCATCTATTAATATGGTGTTTTATAGAACATAGAGCGGTAAAGGTACAAAATAGTTGATAGCGAGTGCTTTTCACAAGTTGGATTTTGTGTTATTTATCGTTAAAACAACTCAACGATAAAGACGAAAAAAAAGCCAAAAAGGTTTGCTGCCAAATCTTGAACCTTAGTATTACCACTGTAAGGTTTGAACAAACACCTACATCAAATAATATCAACCATCAATCTTGGTACAGGAATTTTAAAGCAATGTATAGCGGGGCATTGGGTTTACTTGGAAGCAACCAACATATTCCAACCGGGCAGCGACATCAAACTGATTGTTTTCTGTGGTTTCAATCCTGCTTTCTTTTGCCATGATACCATTTCTTCTGCCGACCATGTGCCCGATTCACTTGTTAGCGAAAAATAAAGTCCTGCAAGTGAGGCTACTTCTCCCCCTTCACCGGGTTTATGCTGACGAATAAATTCACCTATTGCATACAACCCTCCGGGTTTCAAAGCTCGTGCAACTTTACCGGCTAAAAGAAGATTTTCCGCTTCCGTAAAATGATGAACCACATTGTTAATCATGACCAAATCATATTGTTGTTCACCAAGGTCATCGGTCAATGCGTTTCCTGCCCTATACTTTACGCGATCGGTCAATCCATGTTCTGCCGCAATAGCACTTGCCCTGTCAATCGCACCGGGCAGTTCTAGAATCGTGCTGGATAAGGCGGGATACTTTTTGCACAACTCAATAGAGTAAAGACCATGTGATCCGCCAATGTCAAGCATTTTTGAAGTGTTAGCGGGCAGTTTGATTTTACCGGCAAGTTCTTTGGCAGTGTTGACCGACAAATCGCGCATTCCATCCTGATAATTTGCCCACTCCGATTCGGACAATTTCGAATGCATGTCCATCGGTTTACCGGTGCGAACATATTCTTCCAAATTTGCCATCCAATTCCACTCGCTAATCTGAAAACGAAGTTTACCGATTAGGTTAGAGGGATATTCTTTGAGTAGCCATTTGTAAAGCTTTGGCTTCAGTGCATATCGGTCATTGTTCCATTTGACATAGCCTATTCCCGACAAACAATCGAGCAATTGTTTGGTGGCGATAGGATGTGTTTTACAAATTTCGGCAACCTGTTGGTAGGTTTTAGTTTCTTTACCCAATGCTTCAAAAATGCCGGTATCGGCAGCCGCCATAATAGCCCTTGCTCGGTTAAAGGCAATTTGGGTGTCAATTAGTGGTGTCGGTGCAAGGTTTAGCATTAGTGCCACCCTTTCCATAAAGTTTTCGGAGGATAGTTTGAATTTCATTGCTGTTTGTTTTTTGATTGTTTTAAAATGGGTTCAAATCTGAAAGTTTTGGAGTTGTTGGATTAAATTCAGGAAATAGATAGTCCTGCAAAGGCAAAGCATCTATTACCACAAAATCTATTTACCTCCTCAAAAATACATCAATCGGAATAAAACGCAAATCGTTTTGTTGACTTTTTATACAAAAAAGTCTTTTTACGCTCGCTTAACCAACTACTTCACTGATGTTACGCAATTACTACTCAGAAGTAACCCTGCATCCTCCTTGTTCTAAT
>CALCIK010000205.1 GCA_937907475.1 uncultured Bacteroidota bacterium
TTACCGCCACCACTGCTGCCATCAACACCCCTGCCGTAGCAGGACAGTATAAAGTTACCGTGTCCAATGCCGCAGGCTGTATCAGCACAGCAAGCCGCACCATCACCGTAATAACACCCCCCACAGCCAACATCACCGGCAACGCCAATATTTGTACCGGCGGCAATATCTATTTAATCGCTTCGGGTGGGGGCACTTACAGTTGGAGCGGTCCGGGTGGATACACCAAACCTAGTGGTAGTATCGTTTCCCGTAGCAGTGCCTCAGTTCTCATGAGCGGCACCTATACCGTTACCGTTACCGGAAGCGGCAGTTGCAAGGCTACTGCAAGCATTGTCGTTACTGTAGCCCCCTGTGGATCAAAAACCTCTGCCGGTGCTATTTCAACAGAATCCCTGACCGTTTACCCTAACCCCACCAATGGTGAAACGACCATTTCCTTTACCACTCCTATCGCCGAACAGATAACCCTATCCGTTTATGCCGTGGATGGCAGAGAAGTAGCAGTATTGTTTAACGATACCACAGTAGCCGATACCACTTACGAGTTGATGTTGGACATGAACCCGCTTCCTTCGGGCACGTACTATGCCGTGTTGCGACATGAGAACGATACGATTGAACAGATTATAGTGATGGTGGTGAGATAGGTTAAGAATTTACGATCTTAGATTGACGATTGGAAATACGTAATGGGCAATTGGCAATTAATGATTGTCAATTGCCCATTTATGTTTTATGGAAACAAGCAAAAGGTAATTTATGCAATTGGCAAAGCCAATTTCTTTCTTTGTGGTAAAATGGGCTTACCTTTTTTGCTTTCAATTGCGTTCCCGTTGCTACTAACGGCGATGGTATGAACGACATTTTCCGCCTCACCGGTTTTAATGTCAGCGAAGTAGAACTGCACGTCTTTAACCGGTGGGGCAACGAGGTGTACTACCAAACTTCCGCCAACCTCTCGGAGGGTTGGAACGGTGAATACAAAGGAAAACAACAGGAAATAGGGGTGTATGTATATTATGCCACCGTAACCTTTACCGATGGCACTAGTGAAACCTTTAAAGGAAACGTTACCCTGATTAAGTAGTCTGATTGCTTCCCCAAGAGCTATGCTTAGCTAAAGCGATACTGCGGTGCGCACATTTTTAGCAGATAGCTGCAAACAGAAAAGCCGTTGCCCCAAGCAAAGACTTTTTGTTGTTTGGGGCAGGCGCGATTTAGCCCATTCTAAGATTGCCGATTGAGACTACCGGTTATGGTAAAGGGGATTTTTTGAATGACTGTATCAGGGTTTTTCCATTGTATGGGTTGATTTTGGGTAAAATCACCAAGTACTTCGAGCGAAACAGTTGCACCGGAACTTGCAGTCATTGACAAAATGGACAGACCATCCCATACTTCTTATTTTATATTATAGCGATTGGAAAGCAAAATAGCTCTCCTGCAACAACGCCTTGCACCCCTGCAAAGAATCAAAGCACCCCTGCAATGAAGCAAAACGCCCCTGCAATAGATTAAAGTCCCCCGTGTTATTGAAAAAATCGCTCCTGCAAAAGTTTTTATTCCCCCGAATTTAAAAGAAAACGCCCCTGCAATGAAGCAAAGCCACCCTGTTTTGTGGCAAATCCCCCCTGCAAAGGTTTTTGATACCTTGGTTTTATTTCAAAACACCCCTGCAATGCTTCATTGCAGGGGTGTTTTATCGAATTGTCAACCTGTAAAGGGTCTTTGTCAACCGTAAAATTTGGCTGATCCCCCCTGCCCGAACAGGATTCGAGCATTCTATCTCCTTGCAATCCTTCCCTGCCCTAGTCAATTCTATACAATTTTCAAAATCAAGAATCATGTATAGCATCCGTACTACGATGGATTGTTGAACGGATATGGTATTAATTTAGCCGCTAGCATGTTGGGGTGGGTGTTTGGAAGTGCAAAACCGCCGGGCTGATAGTCAAACTTTCGAGTGATTGAAACTTTATTTATGTGATTACGTAGCAGAATTTTTTCGAAAAACTGATTAAGCATTTACACTTATATTGAATTTCATGTTTGATGTTTGTAATTTTGTAAACAGCTCATAAACAGCATGTTACAATTCTTTTTTGACACAAGAAAAATGCACTATCGGCAGTAATTGATTTTATGTTCTACTGGTAATAAATTGCATATTTCATCATTAAATCTCTGGTAATGGTCAAGTTATTTACTAAAACGTTAGTAATTGGTTCTTAAAATTTGTGTTTACTTTTGTTTGTCATACCTTTGTCGGGAAAGTCGCTATAAAAAAAATATAGCTAAGTGGATAGCTTCGAAAATCTCGGTAAATAGCTGTTTTCTTTGTTGGATACGCCGCTTTCTTGCAAACATTGTCATTCCCTTATTATACCACTAAAATTAAATTCTATGTATTTAACTAAAAGAAGCCTCTTTTGGAAGGGGCGAGCAACCAACTTATTGTTAACTAAAGCCTTTTTATGTCTTGTGGCTTTGTGTTTTACAATACAAATTCAAGCGCAAGCTACCTGCACCCCTTCAACACTTGTTAGCTGGGATATGAGTGCTTGTGGTTCGAGCTATTCGAGCTATACCGAGTTTACGGCAACCTATCCGACAAGCAGTTGTTCGGGGGTAAGTGCCTCTACAGTGTACCGAAGTAACCCATCCACCTATACGCACTCTTGTGTATTAGGAACTGGCGGTAGCGGTACTAAAGCTATGTGTGTGTCGGGAGCGAACAATAGCACCTATCCGTCATCATCGGCCACTAAAGTGAAATTTGAAGTAACGGTTAACACAACAACACCCCGACAGTTGACTGCTTTGAAATTCTATGCTAAAAGCCCGACAGTTGCGACAACATTGACTGGGTCTTCAAGCAATAACAACTATTTGCAAAAATATGGCATTAGAATTTACAAAGGCTCTACTTTAGTCTATGAGGCTTCTAATTTAAGCCTTTCTACCTCTTGGCAATTGAAAACCATTGACCTTTCGGGCGATTCGGACTTTCAGTTTTCGAGCAATGCTACCTTTAAGTTTGAATTGGTGGCTTATAAGCCTGTTGGTAACGGATGTTCAACCATCGTGTGGGATTTAGACAATATTACTATCGAAGGATGTTGTTCGCCCCCACCGGTTAATTGTAATGATATTACCGGAGGCGCCATTGGACCCAACCAAACTGTTTGTACCGGTGGCGACCCTGCAGTTCTCAACAGCACTACAGCCGCTACTACTTCGTTTAGTGGTGGAATTAAATATGTATGGCTTAAGTATGTAGGCGCTTCGGCACCTGCTTCTATGTCTTCTGCAACTATTATATCCGGTGCAACTTCGGCAACTTATGACCCACCTGCCGGAAGCGTTACGGCTAAAACTTGGTTCCGCCGATGTGCTGCTCCCAATAGCGCATCTTGTACTACCTACAATGGCGAAACGCCATGGGTATATGTGAATGTAACTGCTCCTCCAACTTTAGTATGCGAAGCAAAGGTAAACGGTACATGGTCAACATTGAATACTTGTGCGGTAACGGTTTGTGTGGGTAACTCCTTATGGTTGAGTGTCAATCCAAACCTTAGCACAGTAGTTTGGACCGGCCCAAATGGCTTCAATGCCAGCGGAAACGATGTTTCAATTTCCAGCAGTGTAACGACTGCTCATGCAGGTAGCTATACGGCAGTTTTGACCGAAAATGGCTGCTCCAGTACTGCAACCATTCAGGTAACCGTCAATCCTTGTACACCCCCTGTTAACTGTGGTGATATTACCGGAGGTTCGATTGGCCCCAATCAAACTATATGTGCCGGAGGCGATCCTGCAGTCATCAACAGCACCACTGCCGCTACGACTTCTTTTAGTGGGGGAGTTAAATATGTATGGCTTAAGTATGTTGGATCTTCGGCACCTACTTCCACATCATCGGCAACTGTAATTCCCGGTGCAACTTCGGCAACTTATGACCCACCTGCCGGAAGTGTTACGGCTAAGACTTGGTTCCGCCGGTGTGCTGCTCCCAATAGCACAAGTTGTACCACTTACAACGGCGAAACGTCATGGGTTTATGTCAATGTAACCAATCCTTTGACCTTGACTTGCAAAGCTAAAGTGAATGGCACTTGGACAATTCTGAGTACCTGTGCGGTAACGGTTTGTGTGGGCAACTCCTTGTATTTAGGCTATCTTCCCGATGAAGGTTCAGTTGTTTGGACAGGACCCAACGGCTTTTCTGCCGGTAGCAACTTTGTTTTAATTTCTAATAGCGTAACGACCGCTCATGCCGGAAGTTATACGGCAGTAGTAACCTCAAACGGTTGCAGCAGTACTGCTACAATACAGGTTACCGTCAATACCTGCGGAACAGTTAACTGCGGTGATATTACCGGTGGTTCAATTGGACCCAACCAAACTATTTGTGCAGGGGGCGACCCGGCAGTTATCAACAGCACCACCGCAGCTACAACTTCGTTTAGTGGTGGGGTTAAGTATCAATGGTTTAAGTATGTAGGAGCTTCGGCACCGTCTTCTATGTCTTCGGCAACTTTAATCTCCGGTGCTACATCGGCAACTTATGACCCACCCGCAGGAAGTGTTACGGCAAAGACTTGGTTCCGCCGATGTGCTGCCCCCAATAGCACCACTTGTACCACTTACAACGGTGAAACAGCTTGGGTATATGTTGATGTAACCAACCCACCTGTCTTGACTTGCAAAGCTAAAGTAAATAACGACTCGTGGACAAATCTGAACACCTGTGCAGTTACGGTTTGTGTGGGCAATGCGCTATCGTTAGGTTATCTTCCTGATGTAGGGACAGTTGTTTGGACAGGTCCAGGCAGCTTTTCGGCCACTGTCAACCATGTTTTAATTTCTAATAGCATAACGACTGCTCATGCCGGTAGTTATACGGCAGTAGTAACCCAAAATGGTTGCAGCAGTACGGCTACTATTCAGGTAACCGTCAACACTTGTGAAATACCGGTTAACTGCGGCGACATTACCGGCGGTTCGATTGGACCCAATCAAACTATATGCGCCGGTGGTGATCCGTCAGAAATTGGTAACACTTCGTCTGCTACGACTTCGTTTAGCGGTGGGGTAAAATACCAATGGTATCAGTATGTTGGAGCATCTGCACCCGCCTCTACTTCTTCCGCAACTTTAATTCCCGGTGCAACATCGGATTCTTACGACCCAGCAGACGGAAGTGTTACTGCTAAGACTTGGTTCCGACGTGTTGCCGCACCCAATAGTGTCGAATGTATTACCTACAATGGTGAAACAGCATGGGTATATGTTGATGTAACATCTAACCCCTCAACACCTACGGTTACTAACTCTGCAAGTAACGTTTGTCCGGCCACTACGGTTAATCTCGTTGCTTTACAACCTGCTTCAACAAGTACTGTAGGCGGTTCTTTTGAATGGCGAACGGATAACAGTCCAACAGCACCCTTAGTAAACGATCCTACTGCTGTTGGGTCGGGCACTTATTACTTGTTTGAAAAAACATCGGGAGGCTGTTATAGTACCGGAGCTGTTGTTACTGTTACCATTACTACTTGCGAGGTGATTTGCGATAACTATTATAATGGCGGAAGTGCAGGATACTATCAAAGCCAATGCGGACCTTATACACCCAATGCAATAATCGAAACAGACCCCCCAATGGGAGGCAGCGGCCCGTCAGAATACATTTGGCAAACAAGTGCCGATAACTGGTTATGGGTAACCATTCCCGGAGCAACGGGAGTTTCCTACCAACCGGATGTTATTAACAGTTCTGTATATTACCGTAGAGGCGTTCGCAGAGTAAATTGCACCTCTTGGAGATATACTAATTCAGTCTTTAAAGAAGTAACCGGCCCATGTGGTGGTACTAATGTTTGTGATAACTTTACTACTGGAGGTAATATAGGATTTGACGAAAGCGGGCCATCGCCATTTGACCCAGCTAATATAGTCGAAACAACTGCGCCAACCGGCGGCAGCGGTACTTATGATTACTTGTGGAAAGAAAGTACAGACGGCATCAACTGGACTATTATTCCCGGTGCTACGGGTGCAACCTACGACCCGGGTGTTATTACCCAAACTACCCGATACAGAAGAGGCGTGCGCCGGATTAATTGCACAGAATGGTTTTATACCAACGTGGTGATAAAAACAGTTACTACAACGCCACCTCCGCCCAACTGTAATGACATTACCGGCGGTTCAATCGGATATAGCCAAACTATTTGTACAAATGGCGACCCGATGGCCTTTGCCTCTATTGCGCCTGCAACAACTTCTTATACAGGAGGTGTAAAATACGTATGGCTTAGATATGAAGGAGCTAACCCTCCCGCCGATATGTCATCAGTAACGGTGATTAGTGGTGCTACATCAGATACTTATGATGCCCCTGCCGGAAGCGTAACAACCAAAACATGGTTCCGCCGTTGTGCTGCGCCTAACTCTCCGTCTTGTACGGTTTATTACGGTGAAAGTGCCTGGATTTTTGTAGAAACAACAACTTGTGGAGGTACTTGTGATAATGTTACTTATACAGGAGAGATTGGTTACTACGAGTCTAAATGTGCTCCTTATGACCCTGCCGAATTGATAGAACTTACCGCACCTTCGGGTGGCAACGGTGCCTTGGAATACATTTGGCGTTCAAGCACCGACAACTGGTCTTGGGTAACTATTGATGGAGCAACAGGCCCAACTTATGATCCTCCGGTTATCAACGAAACCACATTCTTCATTAGAGGAGTGCGCCGCGCAGGATGTACGGAATACCTATTCGGCAACTCCGTGTTGAAACGCAACAGTTGTAGCGGTAAAACCGGTGAAGGTGAAATGGAGCAGGAAGCTATTTCCGGATTAACCCTCATGCCTGTACCCGCTTCTACCAACGTAACCGTGCGCTTTAATGCTGCTAACCAACAGGTCTGCAACCTTCAAGTATTTGATGTTGCCGGAAGACAAGTTGCACAACAGCAACTAAATGCCTCTGAAGGTGTCAATGAAGTATTGTTTGACGTGAGCAGTTGGAGCGAAGGATATTACTTCTTATCGCTTTCTAACGGTGAACTGAACCAACGAGCAAAATTTACCATCATCAAGTAAGGTAATTATTGCCATTCGACTGAGGTAAACACAACTTCGGTTATTATTCAAAGGGCTGTTTCCCAATTGCGGGAAGCAGCCCTTTTTGATTGAAAAAAGACCGGAGACTAAAGACTAAAGATTGAAGACTAAAGACTAATGTCTAGTGGTGTTGTAAGTCTAAAGTCTAAAATCTTAAGTCTAAAGTCTTAAATCTAATGTCTTACGTCTAAAACCTCCCCCTTTCATCATTAAAGAGAAAATGAGCGCGAGATTCTGTAATTTTGCGGTAATAAAAACGCGCAATATTTATGCGGCTCGGTTATGTCAAGTTATTTTTGTTCATAGTAGGGGTATTGTCGGTGATTAGCACATTGCCGGCGCGAGATCGGCACAAACAGGTGGCAGATACCCGTGTTGCTACCGAACTTGGTCGGCATCTTTTTTATGATGTGCGGCTTTCAGCAACAGAAAGCAAGTCCTGTGCTTCTTGTCACGACCAACGTTTCGCCTTTACAGACGGGCATCGCCGCAGCCCGGGTTTGTTTGGCGATATGGTAAAACACAACAGCCTTCCGCTGTTCAACCTGCCTTTTTACCGTTCCTTTACATGGGACAATCCTACCCTGGAAACCTTAGAGCAGCAATTGCTATTACCACTGTTTGGCGATACTCCACCTGAAATGGGACTCAAAGGGTTAGAAGCCGACATCATCAACCGGCTGCAAACTGATACGCTATATCCCAAGCTGTTTCAAAATGCTTTTGGGCAAAACGCGATCACTATGGACAACATGGTTGCTGCATTAGCCTTGTTCTGCAACAGTATCGAATCTTTCAACACCCCATTTAATAACGGAACCATGACCGAAAGTGCCGAAAGAGGGTGGCTTTTGTTTACTTCAGACCGGTTGCGTTGTTTCAACTGTCATGCAGGCCCCAATTTCAATCAAACCCCGGAGCAGGAAGGTCCGAAGGGAAACTACGCCAATATAGGATTGTATCATACAGATACGACAGGCGCATACCCCATACATGACCAAGGGTTGATTGCCTTAACCAAGCAAAGTGCCGATATGGGTAAATTCAGAACCCCTTCCTTGCGAAATTTAGCTTTTACTGCTCCCTATTTTCACGATGGGAGTGCCCAAACTTTGGAAGAAGTGATAGACATCTATGATCGTGGCGGGCGCAATTGGAATGGTACACTTGCTGCCGGTGACGGGAAAGACAATCCACATAAAAGCCCTGATATTCTAGCCCTCAACCTTAGTGTCGAAGAACGGGCAGATCTCATTGCTTTTCTAATGAGCCTCAACGACACTTCTTTGTTGACCAATCCACAATATGCCAACCCTTTCCAATTTTAGCTTTATATTTTAAAACCCGTTGTTCACTATTCCGCCAAACATGCTAAAAATCGAATTGTTATGATAAAGTCTTTCTGGTTTTGCCTTGGCATATTATTATGCCTATCGTTGGTAAATGCATGTTCATCGGGTAAACAAGCCACTGCAATAGTGGGAACGGAGCCAATAAACCCTGCCACTGACAACCTGCAATATAATTCGACACCCTTACAGCCGGATAGTGTTATCCTGAAACGGCAAGCACAGGTTGAGCAAGTACTTCTACAAAAAAAACCGATTCTGCTTTTACCCGGCGAAATCAGTGAAAAGCAGATTTTTGCCCAACACATTGCGATACGCAGTTCCAATTTTACCCAATACATCTTCAATCAGGACAACAAACCCTACTTAAACGAAATATTCGGCGTTTACCCTGCTCGCCAAAGCGACCTGCCTGATGGCATGCGCAATATCGGCAACCTGTTCAGGGTAGAAATGTACAACTTCGGGTTAAACATGGCCACTGTGGCTGTTGTAGATGTCAATACCTCTCAAATAATTTGGGTAAATCATTACCCAAACATGCAGCCGGATATTCCTCCGCATCTTATAGAACTTGCTTTACACATTGCCACTCAATCGCCGCAAGTCGAACAAGCATTGGGGTTTAAGCCCACCCCGGAAGCAGCATTGATGGCCAATACCAAAACCGCCCTTAACAGAAGTCGGTGCGAGCGCAGTCTGCACCTTTGTGTAGCACCGACATTTGTAAAAGAAAACAAAGCCCTATGGGCAATTATAGATTTAACCGATTTGAAATTCGTAGGGGCGCGATGGACAAATGTAGGCGATAGCCAAGCGATAACGGAGAGACGTTATCAAAATGCCAACATGATGGAGTGTTACTGTCTAAAGGACTCCTTGTTGCAACAAAACAATTGGAAAATGAATTTTACCCTGACAAGCTCCGATGGTTTGCGTATCAGCAACGTACAATACAAAAACCGATTAATCCTGCAAAGTGCCAAATTAGTAGATTTTCATGTTAATTATTCTAATTCCGATGGCTTTGGCTATTCCGATGCCATCGGTTGCCCGATGTTTAGCCAAGCAGCAGTAGTCGCTATTACTCCGCCCGAGGTAAAAGCTATTGAAGAAAAAGGGGTAATGATAGGGTTTGCCTTAGAGCAAAATTTTTTCAGCGAAGGATGGCCGGCACCTTGCAACTACAACTATCTTCAGCGTTACGAATTTTATACTGATGGACGATTTCGCGTATCCGTTGGCAGCCTTGGTCGAGGCTGTGGAAACGATGGAACCTATCGCCCGGTTATTCGAATCGCTTTCGCTCCCAACTTTAATAATTTCTATGAATGGGGTAATAACAATTGGCAACAATGGACAACAGAACAATGGCAATTGCAAAATATTCAAACCAAATACACAACAGAAGGTTATCAATATAAAATTGCTGCTTCAAACCAAACAGGATTTTATATGGTTGCCAACACCGGGCAATTTAACGATAATGGCAGGGGTGATGCAGCTTTTACCTATGTTTCAAAACATCACTCGGACAAAGACGAGGGCGACTCCGACCTCGTAACGATTGGACCCTGTTGTAATACCGACTATCGGCAAGGCCCGGAAAAATTCATTGAGCCCCAACCCGAACTTATCGAAAATAGTCCCTTAGTATTATGGTACGTTCCACAACTAAAAAACGATGATACACCGGGTAAAGAATACTGTTGGGCGCAATCTTACGTTGAAAATGGTGTTGTAAAAGTTAAAACCTTTCCTTGCATGTCAGGCCCTATGTTCGTGCCTTTTAAGCCCTAAACTTATCCCATGAATACTCGTATAAACTTCTTTGCTTCGCTCATGCTCATCGTAATTGGACTTTCGGCACAAAATACCGAACCGAAAAGCGTCCCCGTTGCCCCGCCCGATTGCAAGAACAACCCTATCTTCATGAATATGCTTCCCGGCATCAATCCTTCAAGAGCTGCTATTAGCACTTCTGAAAAAAAGCAACGAGGCTTGGTAGTCGTTGAGCTTCAATCTCCGAAAGACCCTCATTCTTTGAGAACCAACACCTACCAACATCCAACATGGGATGATGCCGGTTATCTCGGTTCCTTTGCACTCGACTACGAAGGCAATATCTTTGTCATACCAGCACCAATGGTTTCGGTACTCTACAACCCCCAAGCCGAACAGAATACTATATATAAAGTAGATTACAAAGCCGAAACGTTAAAGCCTTTTTTACAAATCCCTCACAATGCGCCCGACGACCATTACAATCCAACCAACCCTTATGGGTTACTGGACATCTTTTACGATTGTGACAATCATTCGCTATACGCTTCCACCGTTTTTGGGTCCGATGCCCAAAACGAAATCGGCAAATTGGTACATATAGATATTGCAACCCAACAAGTTACTGACCAATACCAAAACATAGACCCTTTTGGTATCGCTATTGCCCGCTCAACGGGTGAAAAACGCCTGTATTTTGGAAAAGCCCGAAGCGGCGAGGTATTTTCATTGGCATTAGATAGTAAAGGGAATTTTGTGGGGCAACCCCGATTTGAATTTTCTATCGAAGGCTTGGGCCAACGTGGTGATGATCGGGTGCGACGGATCAAACCCTTGTCCAATGGTAATTTACAAATTACAGGAATGGAGTTTTATTACAACTTAATTGCCCCTACCGAAAAACCCCAATCCGTTTATTATTTCTCCTACGACCTTCAGCAAAAAAAGTGGCTGTTGATTGGGTATGAGTAAAGCCACTCTTTGCGAGCATTTTGCTAATGCTTATCTACATGGATGCCAAGCCAACCTTGTAGATTATTGAACTACAGTCCACCACATTACGATACCCCGTCTATATCAAGTAGGCGGGGTGTCTTTGTTTATGTGATAGTGCAAACGCTTGAATAACGCTCGATTAGTAAGCGGTATTTTGACCACAACATCGGAGTGTTCCTGTAGTTTCCTTTTAGATCGAATGGAATATTGGTCTTATGGGTAGTTGAATAGGAATTGATAAACTTGCTCAAATTTTCAACATGTTTAGGTGCAAACCATCTCATCTACAATCAATAAATTCATTGGGATTGGTCATGAGAATAATGGGGAATAGAGAGAACCTAAGTCGAGCTTTGTCATCGGTGAACGGTGGGTAAGTATATGCAAGGAAGTTCTCAGAAAAGTAGTTGGTCTGATATTCGGCACAGAATTTGTTTTAGAGCAACGGAGAGATTTTTTTTACTTTACCCTAAACTGGTTAAGGCAAGTAATCTATTTCAATTGCTTATTGAGCAAGTTGCTTAATATCTTTCGATATCCTTCAATTTCGGGCACGATGTTGTTTGGGTTGAAGTTTCATTTTCAATTGTGTACTGTCTATCCGCTATCGCGACTAATATATTAAATCTAATACTACAAAATAAGTAAATTTCTCTTATTATGAAGCAGTTTTTATCCTTATGTTTAAGAAAGCAAGAAGTCTTTCTTGAAGAAAGTAAACACAACAATAATAATTTGCGCCGGCGATATTGGGGCTTTTCGCTATTGGTGATAGGCTTTTTGTTGCTGTCACAAGGGAGTAAAGCCCAAGTATCGGGTAGGGTTTTCCGCGATTTTGATGCCGATGGTGCGAGGGACTCAACCAGCAATCACATCAAAGAAGTAGGCTTGGCAGGCGTTACCGTAACAGCCTATAATGCCGTCAATGCATCGGTAGGTTCTGCAACCACCGGTACCTTTGGAACTTACACCATTACGGGTGTAAGCGGCACTGTGCGTATAGAGTTTACAGGCTTACAAACGGGCGACTTCTCCTCCAAAGCGGGCGGTACAAGTGTACAGTTTGTAACAGCCCCCGCAACAAATGTTAATTTTGCGGTCAATTACCCTGCTGACTACAATACCGGTGCAGCTTCCACCAATGCATTTGTGCCCAGCTTTTTTAATGGCGATGCAACCGCAACCCCCCCGGGTTCTACAGCAGGGATAGAGTATTTTATGAAGTTTCCGTATAGCAATTCGGGAACTACGGCACCATCGGCAACAATGACCGGTGAAATCATTGGTGCTACCAATGGCACTGCTTATAGCCGCCACGCGCAAACGATATTTGCCGCCGCTTTTGTCAAAAGGCATATTGGTTTGGGCACTTTGGGTTCGGGCGGTATTTACAAGATTAATTCCAATTTAACCTCAGCAACCCCTTTTTACAATTTGGATGCCAATGGCTATCCCACACGTTGTGCCTCCGGTTGTCCTACTTACGGTTCGGGGTCTTCATTTAACGTTACAATTAACCCCGATAATAGCCAGACTCTTTCATTTATTGGCAATGGTTTGGGCGTAGTAGGTGCCAATGGTAGTGGAGGACGTAATCTTCCCAAAAATTTACCAGATCCCAGCAACGACGCGGCTGCCTTTGATCAGGTGGGTAAAGTGGGTTTGGGCGATGCTGAATTATCGGAAGACGGTCAGTATTTGTTTGTTGTCAATTTGTTTGACCAGCAAATCTACCGCTTAACGTTAAACAATCCCTCTTCGCCAACGAGCGTTACTGCGGTAACTTCATACGGCATACCAACTCCGCCGCTCCGCTCCGCTTCCGGCATTCCCAATGCAGCCAATACCTATACGGGCGCAAATAATGGTACAGGTTTTTACGACGGAACACTTGGCCATCAACGCCCCTTTGCCCTAAAGGTACATAGAGGGAAATTGTACATAGGCACCGTAACAACGGGCGAAAATGGAGGTATTTCTACCAAAGACAACAACACAGGCAATCCGGAATACACCGATCTTTGGGCCTATGTTTGGGTTTTAGATCTGGCTACCGGTACTTTTTCGAGCAGTCCGGCACTACAATTTCCGCTAAATTTTGACCGTGGAACAAATGGGGATTTGGCAGATGAAACCTTCAAACCATGGACAAGAAGGTTTCAACGCACTTTGGCAGTTGGCAATAATTGGTCTAGCTACTATTATTCCCAGGCAATGTTCACAGATATAGAATTTGATGTTGAAGGAAGTATGATTCTCGGTTTCCGCGACCGATACGGCGACCAGGGCGGTTATGCTAATTACCAATTGACCGGAACAACCTCTCCAAATAATGATCAAACCGTTATCGGAACAGGCGAAATTTTAAGGGCATATTTTAACCTAAACACTTCATCATTCGAACTGGAAACAAATGGTAAAGAAGGTATTAATAGCCCCAAAGCGGCAACGGCAGGTGCCGGTAACGGACAAGGTCCCGGCGGCGGCGAATTTTATTACCAAGACAACGAAACGTCGAATAGTTGGCATACCAACGTATCTATGGGTAGCTTGTCGTTGTTACCAGGAAGAGGCGAAGTTATCACTACCTCAGTGGACCCGATATCTACTTGGTCAGGTGGAACAAGGCGCTATCGCAGCGCAGATGGTACGCGGCCAAACAATACAGCATATCAATTGTACATAGGTGCTGATATAGCTATTAGCGGCAAAAGCAATGGACTTGGCGATATAGAGCTAATGCTGCCCCTTGCCCCCCTCGAAATAGGCAACCGCATTTGGGCAGATACCGATAGTGATGGGATACAAGATGCTGACGAGGCGGGCGTTGACGGGGTAACGGTTCAATTGTATGAAGGCGCAACCCTGGTAGGTTCAACCACCGCAGCCAGTGGTGGGCAATATTATTTTAACAATAGCAACGTTATCCAAAACGGTGCTACTGAATTAAAACCCAATACCGCCTACACTATTCGTGTGCCAAGTGCCTCGTTCCCAAGCGGGCAAAGCCTCACAACCGCCAACGTAGGCGGTGCCGGTCAGCCCGATGCACGCGACAGCGATGCGAGTTTGGTAAGCGGCAATGCCGAAATAGCCTTTAACACCGGCAATTATGGTGAGAATAACCATACCTACGACATTGGTTTTCGACCTGCATGTAATCTTTCAGCAGTCGGAAGCGGCACAAATGTGAGTTGCAATGGAGGGAGCAATGGTACTGCAACGGTAACGGTCAGCGGTAATCTCATACCGGTCACCTATTTATGGAGTAATGGCGCGACAACCCAAAGCATTACGGGTCTTGAGGCAGACACATACAGTGTAACCGTGACCGAGACATCGGAATGTACGGCAGTATCGAGTTATCAGGTAACACAGCCCCCTGTTTTAACAATAACTTGCAACAAGATCGATGTAAGCATTACGAATGGCAGCGACGGAGCAATCAATGTTACGGTAGGAGGAGGAACGCCCCTTTATACGTACTTATGGAATGACGGAGCAACCGCGGAAGACCGCACGGGATTAAGTGCAGGCACTTACAGTGTAACGGTAACGGATGCAAACGGCTGTACAACCAGTTGTTCAACTACACTCACCGAGCCACCCTGTGCCTTAACCCTGAGCATCAGTGCCGAAGACGCACTCTGCAACGGCGATGCAAACGGCACCATCAATTTAACGATTAACGGCGCGCAAGGCAGCGTACAGATACTATGGAATGACGGCGCGACGACGGAAGACCGCACGGGTTTAAGTGCCGGCATTTACAGTGTGACGGTAACCGATAGCGGCAACTGTGAAGCGACGATTAGCGTAACGGTGAACGAGCCGGATGTATTGGGTATGACCGGCA
>CALCIK010000206.1 GCA_937907475.1 uncultured Bacteroidota bacterium
GATTGCTATTCAGCAAGAGGCGATTGCTATTCAGCAAGAGGCGATTGCTATTCAGTAAGAGGCGATTGCTATTCAGCAAGAGGCGATTGCTATTCAGCAAGAGGGCTTAGTCAACCCTTATTTTTAACAGATTGCCCCTGTCGAAGTCAGCTTTAATCCTCCTAGAAGATGCTTTCAAGAGTTTGTCTGATTGTTCTGCCTGTCGGGTTGATATGTATTGATAAGATACCCCCAGGTTTCCAGTAATGAGTTGTTGCCGGGCAGCGTTTGCTTCTATGTGCTTTTGAGTAAGGTGTTTCAACGAAATATTTAAGGCAAAATGAAATATAGTTGGAATCGCCGCTCCCTTAATGAGCATCTAAATCCACATTGGAAACGAAGTGGCGGTTATTGAAAAAAAATTGCGAAAAGGGTGTGACTTGAAAAAAGGAATGCGTCTAATACGGCGAGTTGAGTGTAGTGATTTGAAATGATTAGGGCATCGCATGCAATTGCGATGCCCTTTTTTGTTGTTGTACATTCGTTTTCAAATCAGGTTGGCAAACTACATCTACGGTCTTAATGTGCTTAGACCAATCGTGCCAATATTGGGACGCATGAGGTTAAAGTCGGACAATGTTACCGTACCGTTTAGGTTACAATCGGCATTGCGATAAGGATTTAAGCCTAGCAATTGACTCACATAAACATTTAAGTCGGAATAAGAGATGATGCCATCGGCATTCATATCACCTGCTCGAAGGGCATACACGCCGGGGGCAACGTTGGCCAATTGTGTTGTGGCAGATTGTGCCGTTGTGGCATTGGTAAAGTTTATAGGATTTGCATTGGGTAATTGTACCAAGTTTGCTGTAATCGCCCCTATGTGATTGCGGTGTTTGATGGATACGTAGTAGTTGCTTCCTTCGATTAAGGCATTAAAGTTCACTCCATTTGTAATGCCGTTTACATCAACAACACTGCCGTTGCTCAATAAAAAAGCCGCTTTGCGCTCGATGATAAAGGTTTTGTCGGCAGCATCCCGAACTTCTACAAGCACCCAATCTACGGTGTTGGCAGGTAATGAGGCGTAACTTTGTGCGGTTTCAGTGCCAAAGTAATTCCAAGGCGCGCTACTAAAGGGTTGTACAAGCGGTAATTGTTGATTGGTACTCAGATTGGTGGTCATGCTTCCGCCGGAGTATGCTCCTTCTAAAAAGGCAGTAGCTTTTACGGTTACCGGTGTGTTGTCGTTTACGGTAATGGATAAGGTATAATTGCTTTTACTGATAGCTCCCGAAACCAATACCCAATAATCACCCGCCGGTAAGCAGGTGCTGTAAGGCGTGCTCAATGAGTTATTGTTCGAAGTGTTGAGACAGTCTTGAGCCAGCAATGTGGAACTTTCGACCAATACACCCGGCCCGGTTGCTGTTACATTACCTAGGTCATCGGTGATGACTATATCGGGGCAACTAACATCGCTGAGGATACTGACGTTCACATTCCCCGTTCCTCCCCATGTGAGCAAACGACTTTCTATTTGGTTGCAAGTATAAGGCAGCGTAACTTTGTAATAGGCGGTTGTACCGGGGTACGTATCGGCTGTACCACCACAAGGCAGATTTGAAAAATTATAGTAGCCGCTGTTTTGTGCCGACTCGCAAAGACAGCCGGTTGCGTTTTGGGTTTGCGAAGTACCTGTATTGGGGAAGGTAATCGTATTGGGGTCGCCACACGAAAAACCGGGTTTATAGGTGGACACTTCAAAGCAAATAATGCCCGGTATGTTGTTAAAGGTTTCGATTTGCATCCAATATTGCGCACCTGTAACGGTAGCATTTGTCGCACCAATATCGGAATTGAGAATTAAATCTTTAATTCCATTATTGGTAGGCACACTGCCGGCAGGCAAAACGACTTGTCCGCCATAATCGGGGTCGGTACTATCGGTACAGGTAAGGCTTTCACCCAAATAACCATCGTTGCAATTAATACTAAGTCCTACGGGTATAAATCCAAAAAAAACTGTTCCCTGCACATCTACATGTAGTGCTAAAGTGGGGTTATTGTTGGGAAAGCCGGGATAGTTTTTCCAAGCCAAAACCAATGAACCGTCATATCCGGGGATATTGGTGTAAGGGTTAGCGAATGTGAGCCATATATCATCGGTCAATACCCCCGACCCGCAAGTAGGGATAGGAGTGCCTCCCGTTGCAGGGGTCATGTCTATACAAACTTGGCGGCATTGGTTGACAGCAGCAGATAAGTTATAGGATGAAGTACATACATCGGGGGTGGGTGCTGTTACTTGAGAGTAAGTTCCACATTGGGCATGTACAATAGTTGATGGATTTATCCATGTCAACGCAAGAAAAGAAAACCAAAACAAAAACGAAATTGGTATGGTGCAATAGTCGTGTAGTGAAAAAAGAGGATAGCAATTTTTCATATTCGATTTTTGCGCGCAAGATACAAATTTTAACCCAACAGACTAAGGTGCTAACCGCGACTTCTGTAAAAGATTGCACAAAAATTACCCTTCTTCTCAAGCAAGAACCATTACCACACCTTACTCTGTTTTAACCTGTTTCAAATCGCCGTTTGGGGTAATCAGCCACATCTCATTGGTAGGCGGGCGTTTGAGCAGGTATTTTACCTTTAGGCTATAGGTGTATTGCACCACCGGCTCCACAATAATAGGGTTGATGACGATTTGGAAATCGCGGTTTGGAAGCGGTTTGTAATACATCGAAACCGGTTTTTGTGCTTGTACAACGCCCGATTTTTTCTTGATGGCATCAAAAGAGTTGCTGCTGAAAGCTTGGTAAGAACTATATTGGTCGGAAGGATAAAAAGCGGCCGAGTTTTCGGCTATAATATGATATTCCCCCTCTAATGCAATGCCCAATTTTTTAAAATCAACAAGGCGTTCATTGACCAACGCAATTGCTGCTTCGCGCAAGGTTTTGTAGGCGGCATCGGGGTTCTCCACCACATAATCTACTTTGACCAAATCATAGGTTTCGTATTTTGCGGCAATGGTGATGATTTTGTCCAAGACCCCGCTATCGGTATATTTGATGTGCAGGTTCTTCTGCATTTCAAATCCCTTCGGCACTTCGTTATAGGTTTTGCTGAATAGTTTTTTCTCCACCTCGATTTCATAGACCGGTACCAACGAAAGCATATCTATAAAGATATCTTTAGCCGGTATGCCCAATGCCAAAACCCCTTTGGTGATGTTTTCAATTCGATTGTTCAACAGTTCATCGGCCGAAGAAGCAGTTTCGCCCAACTGCGAGAGGTTAAAAATAGCAATATACGCATCGGCTTTGAGGTTCATCAGCGCATTCGTTTCTAACTGAATGGTGTTGTCGTTCATAAACACAGCTCCCGTAAACTGGCCACCGCGGTCATAACCCGACCGGTTGTTCCAATAGGATTGCTGCTGTTGCTGTGCGTAATTAGCGTTGCCGGATACTTGTGCCATAGTCCCGATGCTCCATGTAGATGAAACGGCAAGCAGGGTAATCAATAATAGTCTTTGTTTCATGGGAATGGTTTATGAAGGTAAAAGCCAATAGATACGATTTTTGAAAACGAAAGATAAGCAGGTTTTTTTTGTAACTACAAAAGTTTTACGAAATTTGAAGTTGCTATCACATAAACAGATCTGAAAGGGCATGATACATTACCGATGGGCCTAGCCCTTCATAACATATAACCCATGGGACAATCACTCGTAAAAAACTATCTACACATCGTTTTCAGCACCAAATATCGGCAGCCGCTAATACACCCTTCAGTAGAAGCAGCATTACACAGCTACTTGGGTGGCATCTGTAACCGGCTTGAGTGTCAGGTTTTAAAAGTAGGCGGTTATACCGACCATATCCATATTCTCTGTATGCTATCCAAAAAGATAGCCTTGATGAAACTGATGGAAGAATTAAAATCACATTCTTCCAAATGGGTAAAAACAAAAGGCCCCGGTTATGAAAACTTTTATTGGCAAGACGGTTATGGTGCTTTTTCGGTAAAACCATCAGAGGTTGACAGGGTAATCGCATACATCGCCAACCAACACCAGCATCATAGTAAGCAGACTTTCCAAGATGAATACAGAGGTTATCTTAAAAAGTATAAAGTGGAATATGATGAGCGGTATGTTTGGGATTAGGGGATATTTGGTTATTGGAGAGCTATCGGCGCGGGGAGGCGAAGGGTGCGGGGAGGCGAAGGGCTTCACCCCTCGGTAACATATTACGCCCTTTCAGGGCTTGAAGAACAGCCCTGAAGGGGCAACATCTACTAACGAGGGGTGAAGCCCTTCGATGCTGGCGTGAGTGGGTGGCGGTATCGTGCTGTAAGACGAAGGGCGGTACTGTGGGTGATGGTGGTACCCATCCATGTAATACGAAGAGCGGTACACCCAGCTACCCCTCGATGTGATACGAAGGGCTTCACCCCTCGTTGACATATTACGCCCTTTCAGGGCTAGCAGGATAGTCCTGAAAAAGCGACATCTACTAACGAGGGGTGAAGCCCTTCGAAGCAGCACGCGAAGAAAAGTCCTGAAAAGGTGTAACCCGCCCTTACCGAAGGGAATAGCCTTCGCTGCCTCTCCGAAGCTGACCTTAAAGGATACTACTTCTTAGCAGAATTACCTTTGGCATTTTTCTCAATAGCCGCTTTGGTAGTGTCTGCCTTTGCGTTGGCGGATGGATTTTTTTCGGTAAAGGCTTTGATGATGTCATCGGGGCTTTTACCTAAGTTGGACAGTGAGAACTGTACATCATCGGCCAACTCGTGTTCGGGATAGGTTTTTAAAAAGCTCTCATAAGCTGTTTTGGCTTTTTCGAGGTCTTTTAAATCGTTTTCGTAGGTAAACCCTGTTAAAAACAAACTATGGGGTGCTTTTTCAAAACTGCTGTAATCCTTTTGAATTCTGTCATAGATGGCGATTGCTTCGTTGTACTGACGTAGTGAACGGTGCATTTCAGCAGATTTGAATAAATACATGGGAGTTTTATCATCGGCTGGAAGTGCTTTTGCATAGGCTTCATAAGCCTCAATAGCTGTTTTTGCAAGATTGGGGTCTAACGCACTGCTGCCGGTGTTTTTGGCAAATGCGCTTTCGGCTTCGGTGATTTTTGATGCCAAATCCTGAGAACCACCACTGCTATTGCAGGCAGCAAACAATAACGACACTACTATTGCGAATAAAAAGAAAAACTGCTTCATATAAGATGAGTTTTGCGAACAGGTAAATTCAAATTTTACGCAAAATTACAACTCTTTATGTCAATTATCGGATTGATAGATAAATTTTGCGGTTTACCTTTACGCAGTTTCCATTTGTCAGCAGTATGACACCTATCGAATAGGTAAAACACAGGTTTGGATTGGAGTAGCTTGTTTGTAAGGGTTCTGTGTTTTACCCTGATGTAATTTTGTCATTCCTTTAAACAGGTCAAATCATTCACTTTACCCATCGTTAAATTTCAAATGAAGTCTAATTATATTTTACTGATAACCCTCTTCGTTTGTTGTCTGTTTGGGGTATCCTGTTCATCGGTCTATTACAAAGGATTTGCGACCTATCATCATATTACAGTTGTGCAACCGGACCCTGCAAAGCCCAAACCAGCTTCCCGACCCAATCCTTGCAGCGATTATAGAAATTACATTCCCGATACGCTGCACCCCGAATTTACCCCTATGCGCCATGTGCGCATCAACGCACATTTTATCAACAGCGCCGATAGTTCGCTCAATTTTACCGAAGCAGAAAGCATCAAATTCGTTGAGGAATTGGTTAAACATACCAATTATAACCTCTCGAATAACAAAGCTATGTTTTTGCCTGTTGGCAATACTACTCCTGTTTTACCCACTCAATACCGGTTTGTGTTGGAAGGAAACCCCGATGACCCAAACGATAAAGGCGTTTACTTTCATTATCACGATACTATGTCTATCTGTAGTAAAAAGGATCATAAATCGGGCAGTCCTTATAGTTTGTTTTACGGTGGACAATACAACCGTTACGGGGTTCGCAAGGGAGAGGTGATTAATGTATTCTTTTTAGAACATCCGCCTGATAGCCTCGGCTCTTCTACCTATAAGTTTACTTCTAATGGGGTTGGTAAACCCGATTGGGCAAAAATGGTGGGGGCAGCTCATCATGCCCGTGTGCTGAACCGCGAACAACCCGACCCTATATTGTTTACCGCTCAAAATTGGGTGGGTTTGTTCAATCATGAATTGGGACATTCTCTCGGTTTGGCGCATACATGGAGCACCAATGACGGTTGTGATGATACGCCTTTGAACCCCAATCATTGGAATTTTCCCGAAGTGCCTGCCGAAGAGCATGACCGGGTTTCTAACAATGTGATGGACTACAACGCTTTTCAAAATTCATGGTCTCCTTGCCAAATCGGAAAGATACAACTCAATACTTCGAGTGCAAACACCTTGCAGCGGCGTTTGTTAAAGCCGGTTTGGTGTACCTACGACCCGGAAGCGACCATCCATATCGCTTCGGGAGATACTGTTGAATGGGCCGGGGCAAAAGACTTGCAGGGAAACATTGAAGTGCATCGGGGAGGGCAATTGACCATTCGATGTACCATTATTTTACCACAAGGGGCTAAGGTAAAAGTACATCAGGGCGGATCGCTAATTCTGGACGGAGGGACGATTACTAACTATTGCGGGCAAAAATGGCAGGGGATTGAAATCGAGCAACGCGCTAGGAAGAAAAGCTCGGTTGTCCTGAAAAACAATGGGCAGTTACTCAATATGGAGCATGAAATTTGGACTACTCCAACGCCTGCATCCCCTAAAAAAGGAAAACAATAAAACGCTACACGTCACTTTTACGTTACGTACACCTTTCATGATGCTTTGAAATCAGGTGTCGGTAACGTTTCCTTACATCCTCACATAGATGACGTACTTTTCGTTGAAGTAGTCTATTCCTTCAAACATTTCTCCGATATAGTAATGTTTAACGCGGCGGTTTAGGTCTTTGACTTCTTCTGTCAGGTCCCCTCCTTTCAGCACGATTAGCCCATTGTGCAGGGTATTGTAGTTTTCGTCTGTGTGAATGACCAAGTTTTTACTCCATTCGTATAGCTCTTTCAGCTTTGTTACCCCGCGACTTATCGCAAAGTCGAAGGTCTTGCCGGTAACTTGCTCGGCGCGTTTATGATCGGCTTTTACATTTTGCAAGCCAAACTCGTCAATCGCGGCTTGTACCACCTTGATTTTTTTGCCGATAGAATCTATCAGGTAAAATTGTACCTGTGGAAACATGATGGCCAATGGAATGCCGGGAAAGCCGCCACCCGTGCCGATGTCAATCACATGGGTAAAAGGCTTGAACTTCGCTACTTTGGCAATGGCAAGGGAGTGCAGGACATGATGGAGGTAAAAATGCTCGAAATCTTTACGCGAAATGAGGTTGATTTTGCTGTTCCAATCGCTGTAAAAAGGCTCTAAGCGGGTGAACTTGTCTATTTGTTCCGGGGTAAGTTTTGGGAAATATCGTTGTATGAGTTCCATGTGTTTTGAATTGCGGTTGTGGGATTGCTTAGGCGGTTTATCTATTGGATAGTAAAGAGTCTTTCAAAAAGTTATTATTTTCAAATCCTGTTCGTGTTGGCGGAGGTAGGTGCGTATGATGCGCTGCACATCGGGGTTGTCCCTAAAGGGGATAAGGTATTCTTGCGTGACTTGTGGGAGGGTGTTTGGGTTTTCCAATGCGGTCTTGGGCAGGTAAGCATAGCCGGCATACACGTTGTTGGCAATCAATACGACCGATATTTCCTCTGTATTTTTACCTTGGTCAATGATGAGCATATTGGGAGCGGGGTAGCTGTAATGCGATAAAAGTTGCATCACACGGCTGTTGTGAAGGAGTGCGGTTTCGGGGGGTAGCATCGCAAGGTTTGGCAACATGGGTAAAGGAGTGTTCTCGGTTAATTCGGGGGACAAGTATGGTTGGGCTTGAGTTTCGGTAAAGAGGTAATCGTTTTCACCAAGCTCGTTTTCCAATTGAATATTTAAATCGGGGAGATGTGGCGAATGATTAGCGGGATCAGACACGTTAAGCATTTCACCGTAGGCCTGCTTCGCCTCGGCTGCCTCCAATTGTGCCTGATAAGCTCCCAAACCGCAAAGTTCCAAATTTAAACCATATTGGACGGCACCGGAAAGAATAAAACGCAAAGCCCGCCATTTATTGGAAAATTTCATGAGCAACATCCCATCGCTATTCCCCAAAGTTGTGATTTGGAAATGTAAATATCCATCGGGTTGTGGGGTAATATAGATGCCTTGTGTGTATTTAATGCGGCGTTGGGCGCGGTTGAACTTGGGCATGTATCGCTTAATCTCGTCCGATTCGAGCAATAAAGCGATGAGTTCACTTCCGGTGAGGCGATATTGCAAATCGTAGATGGCGTTCTTCATTTCATACTTGGCAAAATCGTCTAAATCTGAATTGAAATGGGACAGGACGCGCTTTTTAATATCGTTGCTCTTTCCCAAATAGACAATGCGCCCTTTGTGGTCTAAAAAGTAATATACCCCCATCGCATTGGGCAGGTTTTCTACTTTGGCAAACGACAGATTGGGCGGCAATTTGGTGTGAAAGGCAGTTTGGTGAACAAGACTTTTATCGGTACTTGCATGGTTTAAGCGGCTTCGGAAAAGCTGTTCAAATAGTTGCGCCATACATTGCGCGCGCTGAGGCAGGGTAAATTGTTCGCTAAATGAAATGCCCATTTTGCGGCAAAGCCCTCCTGTGCTTTTTACCCCCGCTTCGGCACAGGCGTTTTCGACCATACGCGAGAGGCAAATTTGTTTGCGCACAAAACGGCTGTCGGCCTGTTTGAACGCCTTACGCATCAAGGCGTAGATGTATCGGACATGAAGTCCTACCAAAACGGTATCGGCACAAAAATCGGCGATTTCGGAAGCGATTTCGGAAAAGAGGGGGGCTGTTTCTAAAGCGGTCTTGTCAAAATCCACCAATGAAAATACAAAATCACTTATGTCGTTGGGTGGTTTGATAATATGGTGCAGTTCTGTCTTGCTGCCATCGTGGTTGATGCGTATCATCGCAATTTCTACCAAGTAATTGCGCCGAAGCCCACTGCCGGAGTATTCTATTTCAACGATGGTAAAGGCAAGAGGCATACTGAAAAGGCAAAATTGGTTGACAACTTGGTGGCAATGAGTTGACCTGCGGCATGTAGGAATAAGTCAGCAAAGCGCATACTCGATGCACTTTGTCCAAAGTGATGGTAAGGTAGTAACAAATTTGTGGGTGTGGATTGTTTTGTGGGGTAAAAAATCATTGGTCAGTGGCGGATTCCCTTATTACGCCCAAGTGATTTTGACCTTATCTGTTCAACCAAAAGGCAAGTTTAATGAACGCTCCGGACGGTCAAGTTCATTGTTGGGTCGGGCGGATGCCGATTATAGGCTGTCGGATGCCGATTATGGTCAGGCAGATGCCGATTATGGTCAGGCAGATGCCGATTATAGTAAGGCAGATGCCGATTATGGTCAGGCAGATGCTGATTATGGTCAGGCAGATGCCGA
>CALCIK010000207.1 GCA_937907475.1 uncultured Bacteroidota bacterium
TGTTGCCCATAAATGAAACGTTGTTGCCCATAAATGAAACGTTGTTGCCCATAAATGAAACGTTGTTGCCCATAAACGAAACGTTGTTGCTCATAAACGAATCGTTCTTGCTCATAAATGAAACGTTGTTGCTCATAAACGAATCGTTCTTGCTCATAAACGAAACGATGTTGCTCATAAACGAATCGTTGTTGCTCATAAATGAAACGTTGTTGCTCATAAACGAAACGTTGTTGCTCATTTTTATCTGTAACTCCGAATTTAAAATAGAACGCTTCACTATGAACAGTCAATCATTGCTGACTCAATGATAAAAAATCGAAAAACCTATTACCTAGACCTTGCGGAGTTAGAGGTTAAAGTCTTTTGTCTTAAGTCTAAAATCTTAAGTCTTATCTCTTCAATCGCAAATCTAAAATCGTAAATTCATAAACTTACCTGTTCACTACCGAACATATCGGGCATTCCTCTGCATTATGTCCCCGTGCAGGACAATACTGTCTTCCGAAGTAGATAATTTGCAGATGCAGTTTGTTCCATGTGTTTTTCGGGAAGATATTTTTCAAATCTTTTTCTGTTTCGACCACGTTCTTCCCTGATGTTAGACCCCAACGAGTGGCGAGGCGGTGGATATGGGTATCAACCGGAAAAGCAGGCTCTCCAAATGCTTGACTCATCACAACCGAAGCCGTTTTATGACCAACTCCGGGCAAGGCTTCCAATTCTTCAAAAGTTTTTGGGACTTCTCCGTTGTGTTTTTCCAATATAATTTGCGAAAGTTGGTGTATTGCCTTCGATTTTTTGGGCGATAACCCGCAGGGACGGATAATATCCTCGATTTCCACGACCGAAAGTTGAACCATATCAGTTGGATTGTTGGCGCGATGAAATAAAATTGGGGTAATCTTGTTGACCCGTTCATCGGTACATTGTGCCGACAATAGAACCGCTATTAATAAGGTATAAGCATCCTTGTGTTGCAAAGGAATATCAACCGTTGGGTACAATTTGTCTAAAGTTTGTTGGATGAATTGGGACTTTTCTGTTAGAGACATCTTTTTTAGTTATGAGTTATGAGTTATAAGTTATAAGTTATAAGTTGTTTTGTGAGCGTAACGAGAAAAAGGTGTTTTTTATAAATTTCTAACCATAATCATTTCATTCCCACAAAGTTGCTCACAATTTACAACCAAAAATTCATAACTCACTACCAATGCCTCACAACTTATAACTCATAACTCATAACTCCGGACGTTTTCAAATCACTCCAAAATTGTGGGTAAGACTTTGTAACTACATCGGGGTTGTTGATAATCACCCCATTTTCGGATGTCATTGCCCAAATTGCAAACGACATTGCCATTCGGTGGTCGTGATAGGTGTCGAAAACGGGGATGTCGGGCGGAATGATAGGTGTATCGGGAAAAGAAAGCACCCAACGGCTGCCTTTTTGTTGGAAAACGATGCCCAATTTACCCAATTCCGTTTGTAATGCAGCCGTTCTGTCGGTTTCTTTGAGTTGAAGGGTGGATAAACCTTCCATTTCGGCGGGAATTTTTAGTGCGGCACAGATTACTACAAGCGTTTGCGCGATGTCGGGACAGGTGTTGAAGTCAAATCGAAACACATTGGGCGGGGTTACGGTGTTTTTTTGGATGCTGATGCCCTCGTTGGTGAAAATTGTGGTGATGCCAAACTGTTTCATCATCGTTGGCAAGACAGAATCGGCTTGCAAACTGTTGGGAAACAGCCCTTTCAGTGTGATATTGGCTGTTGGCGCAAGGGCGGCAAGAGCATAATAGTAAGATGCGGCACTCCAATCTGCTTCTATTCGAAGGGGGCGGGGTTGAAAGGGTTGCGCGGCGATGTTGATGGTTTGCGGGTGTGGTTTTTGGACAATAATTCCGTAATGTTCGAGGGTTTTTAGGGTCATTGTCAAGTATGGCTCGGACACAACGGGTGTTGAAAGGTTGAGGCAAAGGCCATTTTCCAAGGTAGGGGCTATCAATAACAAAGCAGAAAGGAACTGACTGCTCACATTGGCCGGGATTTGCACTTCACCGCCCTTTAACCGTTGCCCGATGATTTGCAACGGGGGGAAACCGTCCTTATCAAGATATTTTATATTCGCACCCAGTGCTTTTAATGCCGTAACTAAGATGCCGATGGGTCTTTCGGTCATTCTTTTGCTGCCGGTTAGGGTGAATATGCCCTTTTGTGTGGCTAAATATGCGGTAAGGAAACGCATGGTGGTTCCCGCCGCGCCGATATCCATGAAAGACGGTTTGTTTTTAAGGATTTTTACCAAAGTTTTGGTGTCATCGGACGTGGAAAGCCCTTGAACATCCAGTCCAATGGGGGTCAGAGCGTTGATTATCAACAACCTGTTGCTGATGCTTTTCGAACCGTCCAGAGAGATGGTTGCGGACAGGTGTTTATTGACCGGAGCAAGAACTCGAATTTGTTTCATGGCGTTGAAGATGGTGCTCAAAGGGTTGTTTGTGGAAAGAATGAGCACATTTCATCGGCAAATTTGGTGAAAAACGGTGAGAAAATTACTCCTCACCTGTGTTGATAAACATCAAAGCATCTATAATGTCGGTATGTGTGATGGGTACATCGCAAACTGCATCGCCTATTTCGCGAAGTAAAGTGCAATTGATGGTTTGCGAAGCGTTTTTTTTGTCGTTTTCAATATAATATAGAATTTCCGGAAAAGCATCGGTTGGAATAAACGGGTGGCCATCTTCAAAAAGCCGGAAAACATAGAACAGTGCCTCCACAAATTGTTGTTTCGACATGTTCAGTTTGCGTTTCGAAAGGTAAATCTCGGCAACCAATCCAATTGCAACCGCTTCACCATGTAAAAGCGGGTCGTTATCGTATCGGAGTGAATAGCTTTCGATGGCATGTCCGATGGTATGACCAAAGTTGAGCTTTTTACGCACGTTTTGTTCCAGAGGGTCAGCATCAACGATGCTTTTTTTGATAGTAACAGAGGATTGAATCAGTTCATCCCACGAAAACCGGTAAGGTTTTTCTAAAGGAAAATGATTGGAGAGCTTTGTAAACAAATCGGCATCGGCTATTAAGCCATGTTTGAGCATTTCCGCATATCCGCTCACGATTTGACGATGTGGTAAGGTTTGAAGAAAAATGGAATCGATAAAAACCGCTTCGGGTTCGCAAAAAACACCGATACTATTCTTTACCCCACCCAAATCTATTCCCAATTTACCCCCCACCGAAGCATCTACCTGAGCTAATAACGTGGTCGGAATCTGAATAAACGGCATTCCTCGCTTGTAAACCGCTGCGCAAAAACCGCCCATATCGCCTACCACCCCTCCGCCGAGGTTTATTAATAAAGATTTACGGTCGGCACGTTCTTCTAAAAGAAATTCCCAGATTGCTTGGCAGGTTTCGAGGCTTTTATTTAACTCACCATGCAGGAAACCGATGATTTTTGCCTTCGGTAAATGCGGAAGCAGGTGTGGTAAGCATAATTTTTCGGTGTTATCGTCCACCAAAACAAATATTTGGGAGAAATTATTTTTTGATAAAAACGATTTCAGTTCGTTGGGAAAGGAACCGAAATGAATAGGGGGGGGCATTTTCACAAAGTTTATGGATTTACGATTTTAGATTTACGATTTACGATTGGTTTTTAGCGATTTGCGATTATTTCCTATCAGCCGTTATCTGTGTCCTCATATACGACTATCCTATATTCACGAGTTAACATTGGGTTATCTGTGAGGACATGGACAACGGCAGTCAATGAAGCATCTTCAATCGTAAATCTAAAATCGTAAATCGTAAATAAAGAGTCTTTTTATTGAAAAACAACCCCTGAAAACCGGCTTATATCCATTTCCGGGATCGTTGCTTGGTGGATGCTGTCTATTTTTTGAATAAAAAAGTTGGATAAGAGGGCATAACCGCGGTCGTGGGGGTGAATTCCGTCCAGACCAAAGAAGCCGCCGGAGATGAAGGTCATGTTGAGTGGGATTCCGTTGTAGGCGGTTCCTTTTTTTAGGGTGGTGAAGTATTCGTTGGTGTCAATGACCGGGATATTGTGCATTGTTGCAGCTTTTCTAATCGCGCGGTTGTAGGCGTTGATGGCTAAAACGCAACTTTGCACCTCATTTCTGTCCAAAACATGGTGATGGAGTAAGGGGTTGGCCGCAGAAAGTCCGTAAGGCACCAGGCTATCCACTCCATCAATGTTTTTTACGTCTAATCTGCCTAAAACTGCGCCGGCGGGAAGCAGAATTAGGTCGTTATAGAGCGAATTAGCATTGTAAGTGGCTTTGCGGATACCGTTGGAGGCGGTAATGTAAATGTCTAAGCGGTGGTCGCAACTATCGGGCCCCTTTGCTTGATAGGAAACGGAGGTAAAAAAAGGGAAATCGAAGATTTTGGGGATGGTAAACACCATTCCTTGCGCATTATTAGCCGTCAACAAATCCAATGCTTGCTCATAATTGGCGGCAAAGGTCAACGTGTCGGTCAATGAAAAAAGGGAAACGGGCGTATTGTCCGTATATCCACCACCGGTGGCTGCAAATCCAACGGCATCGGTCATTCCGAGCCAATTGGTAAAGTATGTGGGTTGAATTTCGTTGACCGTAACCTCCAATAACTCCATATAAGTCGTGCCGGAAGGTACAACTCGCTTTAAATAACCGTTCAAAATAGACATTATCCCGTTATTCAGATCGCCGACTTTCAGATTTGGGATGCCGAGGTTGTGAAACGGGCCGTTGCTGCTCACATTGTTTTCCCAATTGGGGTCCGGCGAGGTTTTTTGTAGGTTGGGCGTAATGTTATTGCATGTATCGGTCGTAACTCCCAAGAGACGGTACATTCCCGAGCCGTTTCCTTCGGGTAAATAGGGTTGATTTATGTCGGTTCCGCCCACTAAAGCGAATTGTTGTGCCAACAAATTGGGGTAGCTGTTCAATTGTGCGTCCAAATTCAACCCATCGCCGGTATATCCGGCTGTAAACGAGCTGCCCACAGCCAAATATCGGGCAAAGTTGCCCGTTCCCGGTGTGGCTTCGGGGAGTTCCATCTCCAATTCACAACTATTTGTCAGCGCAACGAAGAAAAAACAAAGGATGCAGGAAAGAAAAGTGTATCTGATGTTCATATTGGTTTCAGTAAAAGAAAGAAAAGTGAAAAAAACGAACGTTTAAAAGGAATATTGAACTCCAATTCCGGGCGTGATGACATAACCTTTCATGGTTGTTTCGAAATTGTTTTGTGTGTTCACCGTTTTCCGTTCCAATCCACGTCCATACAGGAAAGATAAATCGAGATTTAGCCTAGAAGTAAGGTTTGCCGTCAAACCGACCGTTCCAACGATGCGTTTTGTATCGGGTGTTTCGGGGGTTGCACAGCAATCGGGGGCGGCGTTGAGGTCATAGTATGCTCCGGCACGCAGGGTTAACCTTTTTGCGGCCACATATTGACCACCGATGCTGAAACGGTAGGTGTTTTGGTAGTTCCGAATGAGTTTTAAACTCGTAGTGGCGGCAACTGTATCTGCATATTGAAAGTTTAAGTCCTTAAAAATGTTCCACCCTACCCGTTCCACTTCAAAAGTAATCAGACTTGCGTTGGATTTGTCAGGCAAAGTTTCACCGTTCTTCGTATCGAAGTAATAAGCCACCGCAACACTCAGTGCATCGGGCAGACCCACGTTCAAATCGAACTTGGTATCGGGAAAAAGGATGTCGGCAGTGGCGGGAACATTAAATTCGGCATCTCCTCCTTTCAGATTTACCCTTGCAGACGATTTATACGACACACCAACGGTCAATTTGTCCTCCCAAGGTTCGATAAAAACGCCGGAGGTGAAGCCAAAACCTGTGCCGTCGGCTTGCAACTTGGCAGTTCCATATCCTTCTTCACCATAAATGGGAATCGCCCGTTCAATTTTGAAGTTTCCATAACCGCCCACTACCCCAAAACCGATGGAAATCCGGTTGTTCACGTTGTAACTGATGGTGGGTTGAACAAAAACAGTGGTCAATATGGCATTTTGAACCAAAAACTTACCCATCCAATCCTCCGGATAGCTGATATTGCTTCCAAACGGGGTGTAAACGCCGATGCCTACTGTAAATCGGGATGGAGCACCGGCAGGACCGAGGCGTTGCGTGTAATATGCAGAAAAAGGGAGGCTAATTCCAAACTCATTGCTACCGCGTTGGGCTGTCGAAAGCTGTAAATACTCTACACGGCCGTAAATCGGGTTTATCCCCAGCATCAATTTCTTTCCCTGCAAAAAGCCCATCCCCGCAGGATTGTAAAATAAAGCCGCAGCATTGAGGGGAACGGCTGTTCCGGCATGTGCCATGCCGATTTGCGGTTGTCCTTGAAGGGAAATTTGAAAGCCGCTGCCCATAAACTCGACCGAACAGAGCAACAAAAGAAGGAAAATAAGGTGATTGCGCATAAATTTTATATTGAATGGTGTGCAAAGTTAAATCAATGCTCGGTTTACAAGCATAAACGACCCATCAATTTTGATTTTCGGGTCGAACATGTTTGTAAATGCTGTTGGTTGCAGGGTAATTGAATCGGCGATTTGGTGAAACCTGATAGCAAAAGGTGCAAGAATGCCCCGTCTTTTTCTCCCCGATACATTTATATATGTATGCAGCCAAAATCATCGGTTATTTTTTCGTTTTGTTAAAGAATCTTTCACTTCCCACAAAGCCTTTCCCATAAACCTGAAAAAATTTGTGTCCTATATATATAGGTATGCAGTCAAAATCATCATACATTTGTCAAAAATGATGAACCATATCTTAGCTTTTACAGTTAATAGTTGCGGTTAAGCAAAACCACCTCCAATCCTCCTCCAACATGAACTCTTCCTCTTGTGTTTTAGTAGAAACCTTTCGGTTAAATCGGTGTGCAACGGTTAAAGTTGCCGAAATCGGGATTGCAACCGAAGTTTACACGTCCATTTCCCAACTTTCTAACCATGTTTGGGACAAAATCGTAGAGCCTCACAACAATTTATTCCTTTCGCATGCCTATTTACAAGCGTTGGAAAACGCACATCGGGAAAGAATGTCGTTTCGATATGTTGTTTTTTCCGAAAGGGGGAAAAAACTGGGGGCGGCTTATTTTCAATTGTTCGATGTAAGAGGAAACGAGGCGTTGAAAAGCAGTGCGCAAACTGATTTGGAAACAGACCCGACCGGTTCCAATCCTGTTTTAACCCGAATTAAACGTGCCGTTAAAAAAATATCCTTTCGTCAGATTGCAAAACTACGTCTTCGGATGTTGGTCTGCGGTAATGCGCTCCTGACCGGGGAACATGGATTGTTTTTCAACAAAAAAGTATCGAAATTACAAGCAAACCACCTCTTGCACAAAGCGATTTTGCAAATTGAAGCTGATGAAAAAGCCGAAGGAAGGAAAATTTCGCTCACTTTAATCAAAGATTTTGACGAAAGCAAAGCTGACGAGGCGCGAAACTTATTGAACTATGGGTTTAAAGAAATTAATTTCCAGCCAAACATGGTGTTCCCGCTCCAATCCGAATGGCAAACCTTTGACAATTACCTGCAAGCTATGCATTCCAAATATCGGGTGCGAACAAAAAAAGTGTTGAGCAAACGAAGTGGATTAGTGGTCAAAGATTTCACCTATTCCGACATTGAACAACACCTTCCCGAAATCTACCGATACTATTCTGAAGTGGCCGATAGCGTTGATTTCAATCTTCTTAGCGCATCACCGCAATATTTTCTCGAATTAAAACAACAATTATCCGAGTGTTTCAAACTTATCGGGTATTTTAAAGACCAAACATTGGTTGGTTTTATCTGTGCCTTTATTGGAAAAGGGCATCTCGAAGTGCATTTTACCGGATATAACCAAGAACTGAACAAAGAACACGCTATTTACTCCAATATGCTGTATGAAATGGTTAATATGGGGTTACAAAACCGCGTTAAAACCATCGGTTTCGGGCGAACTGCCCTTGAAATCAAAAGCACCATCGGTGCTGTGGGGACAAACATGCCTGCATTTATCAAACACAGCAATTCACTCGTCCACCGCTATTTGATTCCCCTCATCAACCAGTTTAACCAAGCGCATTGGTTACCTCGCCATCCGTTTAAACACCACGAAAACGAGGGGGAAGGGTTGTAAATATTGTAGAGTAAGCCATCGGAGCGACAGATAAGGTAAAAACAAAGCCGCACCTCATCGGAAATGGGTAAAAATGGGTATTTTTGCGGTTTTAAATCCCATACCTTTTTAATAAGCACGTCATGCGCCCAAGTTTACCTTCCTTCTTTAAAGGTTTCCTCCTTTTTGCGACTTGTTTTCTCCTCTCCATCGGCAGTTTTGCCCAAGATTTTACCGGTTTTAACGTCAATCCGTGGGCGGGTGTTACCAGTATTGACCTGCAACCGGCCAATATTGTTGGAACTGTTTATCGAGCCGACATCAATCTCTTTGGCATGAGCCTTTATGCGGGCAATAATTACCTCGCTTTCAATCCAAAAACCGTCTATCGGTGGTCGCTCAACCAAGATAAATCCAACGAATTGGAGGCGGATGGGATAAAAACTAAGGCATACATCAACACCCGAATCCATCTGCCCAGTTTCATGTACGAAATCAACCCTAACATGGCCGTTGCGTTTACCATGCAAGCCCGCGCATCCGTTCAAGTGCAAAATGCGGGGAAAGAATTGGTAAAACTGGCTTACGAAGACTTGGATTACGCCCCCTATTTGGGAAATACCTACGACACGCCGGGAATTACTATCAACCAACTCAGTTGGACAGAGATTGGGCTGACTTATGGCTATTTACATTACCTAAATGGAGGACATCGCTTCAAGATTGCAGGCAGGTTGAAGTATTTGATGGGGTTAAACGCGCTTTATCTCAACTCCGCCGATGGTTCTTTTCGGGCAGATGAAGGCGATATCCTCAGTGTTTACAACACAAACGTCAACTATGGGCACAGTGAGATTGGCGATCCCTATTTGAAGTTCAAACCGCAGGCACACTCGGTCGGTTTTGATGCCGGGTTTAAGTATTCTTACAAAAACCGCATCGTTTTTGGCGTTTCGCTCCTCGATGTAGGGGCGGTTTCGTTCGACAAAGCACCCGGCAGCGGCAACTTTACCGCCAATATCAACAACTGGGATTTGAACCCCGTACAATTCAACTCGTTGCAAGACTTCAACGACACGATTGCCAACAGAGTTACCTTTACCGCCGATACCCGCAGTTTCAAAATGTCCTTACCCACCGCTTTGAGCTTTCAAGGAACAGTTTATCTATGGGATAGCGGCGTATTTGAGGGCGGCGGCTACAACAATGTCTATTTAAGTTTCAATTCCTACACCGCAGTCGGCATAGGTGGGGAAGGGGTCAACCGATTGAAGGCGGTAAATTCTTATGTTTTCACCCCCGGTTTCACCACCATCGCCATCACCGGAGGCTTACCGGTTACCATCAACGAGTTTCAGGCGGTCAATGTGGGCGGCTTCCTTCGATTAGGACCGTTTGTGGTAGGGTCGAAAAACTTTTTCACCTCGTTGTTCAAAAAGGAAATCTACGAAGCCGATATTTACTGGGCAATCAAAATTCCCCTGCTCAAAGACAAACCAACTATCGTGCAAGGCTGCCCAAAACGGTTTTAGAAATGCGGGAGTTTTAGTGGTTAACGATTAATGGTTAATGATTAAGGGTTTGTGCCTTCCTAAATAAGGTTGACCTTTTTAGTAAATTATGAATCAAAGGTTA
>CALCIK010000208.1 GCA_937907475.1 uncultured Bacteroidota bacterium
CTATAACCGCGTTTATCCGCGCTGCTTGCATCCGTTTTATCCGCGTTCCAAAAAAAGAATAGAACACGGATGAAGCGGATTTTCAAACGCGGATGAACGCGGTTTTTTTCATTGTTGCATTCTATAACTTCGTTTATCCGCGCTGCTTGCATCCGTTTTATCCGCGTTCCAAAAAAAGAATAGAACGCGGATGACGAGGATTTTCAAACGCGGATGAACGCGGTTTTTTTCATTATTGCATTCTATAACCGCGTTTATCCGCGCTGCTTGCATCCGTTTTATCCGCGTTCCAAAAAAGGATAGAACACGGATGACACGGATTTTCAAACGCGGATGAACGCGGATTTTTTCATTGTTGCTATAAAAACATCAGCGTTCATCCGCGATGCTTGCATCTGTGTCATCCGCGTTCCAAAATGAATGGAATGCGGAAAAGAATAGAACACGGATTCAAGTTTAATACCTGACCTGCGGCATCCCAATGACCGAGATATTCGGACGTAGGTAGTTGAAATCCTGTACTGTTACACTGCCGTTTAGGTTGACATCGGATTCTAGATATTGGTTGACTTGTGCCGATTGTATTTGGTAAAGGTTGTAATCGGCCACTGAAATCACCCCATCGGCATTGATATCACCACTGAACAGGGCATAAGCCAATGGCGATAATTGTTTGAGTTGGGAAGTTCCTCCCAGCACGTTTGCGGGTTGGGTGAAATTGAAAGAATTATTGGACGAGATGGGCAAGAACACTGCGTTGGACCCAAGGACGGCCAAATGATTGCGCGAGCGAACTACCAAAATATAGGGCTGACTGATTTCTAAGTTGTAAAACAAAGCTCCGTCTTGACCCAGCATGTTTCTGACGCTGCCGTCTTGTAGCAGCCATACAGCTGAACGGTCGGCTAATGTATAGTCATCGGGTTTGAGGGCTTCTATTAACAACCAATCCACTGCATTGACCGGTATATCTTCCAATTTGGCAACGCTTTCTAAGCCGGCGTATTCCCAAGGGGCAACATTAAAGGGCTGCTGAATGGGAAGCAAGTTGGATGTGCGTAGCTGATTGTTCATGGCTCCTGTGATGTTTGAATATGGGCCTTCGAGGCGTACCGATATGGAGGCGGTGAGATAGGGTAAATCGTTTATTTGCACAAAATAATCCTCGACTTCACCAAATATAATATCATCGCAGGCTTCAGGGGATACATCGCGCTGCATGGAAACCCTCATTCGCACCGTGCCTGTTTGTGCCCAAAAGGGGACAAACAGTTGCCCGCTGAGGGTTCCGATGCCGTTGGTGGTGTATAGTTTTTCTTCCTGTTGGAAGATAAAGTCTTGGTTGAGGTCTATAAAGACACTCCAGTATTCGTCCTTAGAAGTTCCGGTATAAAGTGGGCTGAGGGTGATGGGGTGGAGTTGTCCCCGCTTGAGGGTTACGAAGGTGGAGGAGTAGGAAATGTAACCGTTGTTGTTACCGCTTACATTGGTAGCCCCATTTAAAGAAACAGCGTTTACCCATTCTCCTGTCGTGGTCCTGCCGCCTGTTGTGCAAGGGCAGATGGTGAACACGGTGATGTCAATAGGGGAGGAGGTTTGAGGGCATGTGCCCCATGCCACTACGGTATAGCTGCCCGAAATATCGGCAAGGATGGAACCGTTGCCGTCTTCTTCCCATAAACGGATGCCGTCAACATACCAACGGTAGGTGTAACCGGTCGTGATACCCGATGCGCTTAACAAAACGGCTCCGGGGGCGCAAACTTGTACCGGCGAGAGTGCCATAATGGAAACGGGAGGGGGCGGAACAGCGCATTGATTGACCGTTACGGCCAGACTTTGCTTGCCAATGCAGTTGACCGTCTGCGTATTGACCAATAAAAGGTACCGCGCTTCGACTGTATAAATGGTGTTTTGGGTGGGGCATACGTTTATGCCCTGTGTGGTTTGACCGCCGGGATACCAAGTATATCCGATGCCCAATACCGTAGTATCGGCTCCAAAGACATGTGGAATGGCACTCAGGTTAGTGCAATCGCCACTGTCTATATCCACATTACCCGACGTGGTTAAATCACAAGCATTACAATTGCTCAAGGGCTGACAAGAACCTGCAACCGGGTTTCGGGTTAGGGGGGCATTGGGGGTTAATTCGGGGGGATTATTGTCAAAATAGATGGCAGCAGAGTTGTTGATGTCTTGGCAAAATGCTGGATAAGCATTAATCCTAACCCGAAAAGTGACAAACCCCCAAGTATGTTGTTTTTGGAACAGGCTGCCCAATCCGGCCATCGAACTGCCCGGCATCCCGCCATAAGGGGTTAGCGGAACTATGTTTTGCAGATTGCTGACGGTAAAATGTATTTCACCCAATGCGGGCATTAACGATACGACAGGGACAACGGGCACGCCGCCCACTTGGGCAGCGATGACCTGTACCGTTCCCATATTGTAATGCGAACTGAGGTAGTCAACGATTTTCAGGTTTTTAACCGGCCCATCACCAAGGTTCTCAAACTCGATGCGATAGTAAGCGGTGTCTTCAACAATGAGGGCACTGACACAAAAATCATCGGTATCATTCCAATTTGGGGTGATTTCGGAGTGTACCCATTTATTGTTGGGGTCGTAAGATTTGCCGGTATTCTTGGTATTGGCTTGGGTGTTTAACGTGCTGGCCCCCATCAAGTCCAAACTGCAAGACGTTCCCTGACCGAAAGCGATGTTTTTGGGTTGAAGTGTAACTAAGATGTTTCGGGTTCCGGTGAAGGCAAGATTGGCCACAAACTTAACCTTGCCCAAACCTAATTGGGCAATGTTGAAGGTTTCGCCATTAAAAGCTTGGTATTGCAAATAATCAAATTTGGCAGTTTCGAACTGAAAAACCAAGGTGTCAGTTACATTCACATCGTAGGAAATGATGTAAGTAACCGGTTCAACGACAATGGGTTGGCGGTTATAGTTGAGTTTGATATTGGGCGGGCTGGGCAGTTGTTTTAGGTTGGGATTGCAGGTAGAAGCGGGGCTAAACTTTGAGTTATCGTAGAGCGTGTTTTTATAGGGCGGCAAGGTGGCATTGACCATCGTGCTCACTACCCGTACCACATCGTCATCGGGATCGCTTTTAATTCCGGTCAATTCGAGAATAACCGTATAGGAACCGGCCACCCTGTAAACATGCTCGGGGTTAGGTTCGGTACAATAGTTTCCGTCACCAAAGTTCCAGAAATAGGTGAAATAAGGTTTTTGGTTGAGCTGCTTGGCAAGGGGGTTTGCCTTTAGGTTGCTGCCGGTCGTATCGGGCATAAAGCGCAGGTAGTTGCCGTCTTGTTGTTGAATGACGATGCTTTGGGCAACGATTGACGAAGTCGAAAAAAGGCAATAAATCAGGGAAGCGAGTATGAGCAGGGTTAGGTTTTTCATAGGGACGGGGTTTTTATGGAACTGTGGAATATGAGTATAGAGCAAATATAGTTTTTAACGGGCAATTTATGGTTTGGGTGCTGCAGTTTTTTATTGTTCAAAAAAGCACATTGCCCTGTTGGGACAATGTGCCGGTGAACCAAGTAGTATGGATAGGATAAACGCTTGTTTGATAGTGCATTAAAAAGCCAACCCGATGAGCGAAACAGAGAGCGAACTGTATGGCTCGGCTTTTTTGGAGATAAGGGTTTTGACATCGCCGGTAGAGATACTTAAGAAAGCTCCTTTACCAATGCTAAAAGCGATGCCTACGGGATAGCGAAGTTTGATGTGTTGGTTGTATTGCGCGCCGGCGGTGATGATAAATTTATCGGGTATCAGTTGGTAGCTTAATCCGGCGAGGTAGTTATTGGGTAGTTTTTGGTTGTTTTTCTTGTGTGTATAAAGGAGCACATCGGAAAAAACACTGAGTTGGTCAATGATTTGATAGTCAGCATTGAAACGAAGTTTACCATTGGAACTGCTCGAAAACGTTTGTCCGGGTTGGAAGCCAAACAGTTGATACATCCCATCGGCTTGGCTGCTAAAGTTATAGGAGTCGATGCCCGAATAGGCAACGCTATCGGCAGGCACCTCGCTGTTGACGGTCATGTTGCTTTTGTGTTTCCATTTAATCGCGCCAACATGAGAGGTGGTTAAGCCCACATTCAGTCTTTTGTATTTCATCTGAATGCCCAAGCTGTAAGCCGTTCCATGACCGGCTGTTTTAAACAAGTTTTTCGAAAAATCGCCCAAAACGCTATCCAACGTGCCATAGTTAATATTATACAGGTCGGCAAAAGAGGACGTGCCCGTAACCACCGAGTCCTGCACGTTGATGTCGAGATGACCAACTCCCCAAATTCTGTTGAGCGTAGCACCCACCCGAAGTTGGAATTTTTCGTTGGTTACAATTTGCCTGCCATAAGCAAGGTTGGCTTCTCTGACGTGGTGGTAATAGATGTCGGAATTACCCATGCCATAACCCTTGCTGACATTGATGGGGTTGTCTTGAGGGCTATCGGGGTTATTGGGGTCGGGCTGATTGCCGTTCAGCAGCAACTCCGTTGTTTGAGGGTTGAGGTTGGTGCGGCTGGTAATTTTTTCGGTCAGGTTAAAAGAAATGCCGCCATATTTGGGGTGGGTCAGTGCATAAGCCACCCAGTTCATGTTCACGTTTCCATCGAACAAGAAATTGCCCTGCCCGTTATTGGCCATATTGCCCAAAATGCTGCCTTTGGTCGTGTCGGTCATTTCGGCATTGGAAAACAAAAATTTGAGGGCATCTTTGCGCTCAATGCTGTTGCCGTAGGCGGTAAACCCAGGTTGAAGTAAATTGAGGGATTGGGTAATTTCGGTCGCCCCGCCCAATCCGGCCGGGTTGACAAAAGCAGCGTTGGTGCTCAATGCCGCAACGGCACTGCCACAGCAAATCAAGCGGCCGTCATCATAATACATTTGTCCGAAAACAGGAGTAGCGATTTGCAAAAAGAAGAATAAAACAAAGGCGGTAAGAATTTGAAGCGTTTTCATGGTGTTTTTAGTTTTTAGCGTTTAACTTTTTTTAGTTCATGGGTTAGTCCATCAACATGGCAAAGCGTAACCGGTAGAAGGGAAGTTTTTTTCCGCCCCCTTCGACACTCTATCTAAAACAGCCCTCTCCTGCAAAGGCGAACCATTACCGCGTTCACCCAAAACCATGCGGCGAATTGCCCAAAAACTCCATCATGTTTTAACAACTCCGTTGTAACGCCTCCATAAAAATCCGATTTACTGCTCCCAAAAATCAATTTATGCCAAAAGTAATTGCATTTTGGTCAAAAAACAATCAATATTTACCCTACTTAGGTAAGTGCTTACACTACTTAGGCAAATGTTTACTTTACTTAGGTAAGTGTTTACCATGCTTATGTAAGTGTTTACCATGATTAGGTAAGTACTTATTATGTTTAGATAAGTGTTTACCCTGTTTAGGTAAGTGCTTACCATATTTTGACAAGTGCTTACCATGCTTAGGCAAGTATTTACTATTCTTAGGCAAGTGTTTACTATGCTTAGGTAAGTGCTTACTATGTCAATATAAATACTTACCTTTACAGCGTAAATATTGAAGAAAATAAAACGCAAAAACTAAGCGTTTTACTAAAACAAACAAAATTACCCGATATGCCATACGCAAATTTAATCCCCGTATTTCCCGAATCGGAGGCCTTACTTGTCAAACAGGATTTGACGGAATGTATTAACCGAATGCCGTTTTTAATCAATCTTACCCCAAGAGAAAAGGGGAAAAATTTACATTTAGGTTCAAAATCGGCATCATTTATCGTTCGCGCCTTAGACCATTATCGCAATCATCCCGAAATCAGGGTGCCTTATTTGAATATTGCAGCATGGGAAAATGACTATGACGTACAAACCCGCCTCGAATCGATATTGAGGCAAATACGATCTTTAGAAGAAGCGGTCAACGACACTATTATTGCCCTTAGGCAAGAAAACATGAAGGCCGCACTGACCTGCTACAGATCGGCCAAAAGTGCCGCCCAACAAAATGTTCCCGGAACCGACAACATCGTAGCCGACCTGCAGGCTATGCTTCCGGGAATACATCAGAATAGGAAGAAGAAGGAAGGGGAAGGGAAGAAAGAAGCGGACACCGGCAAAGATGCCAAAAAATAAAGAAAAGTATTAACTAATCTTCTAAATTTGCAACCATGAAAAAATATCAGGTTTTGGTAAAGGCTTATAAACATGGAAAGCATTTCGGAAAACTTGCTTTTTCGGAATATGTTGAGTTGGAAGCAGAAAACAAAGAAGAGGCTAAAATTTTAGCGAAAGGATTTACCGACTCTACCCATTGGGCAATGGATTTGACAGCATATCCCGATTTGAGAACATTAAAATTAGTTTAAAAAACAGCGAAATGGCAGAATTAACCATACAAAGAAAAGACGGAAAAATATTTGCTCCCTTGTTAGACAAATGGTTCATCGAAACTCCCGAAGAATTGGTGCGGCAAAATTTTATTTGCAAACTTGTAAACGAATACGGCTTCTCGCTCGACCAAATGACACAGGAACTAAAACTGACAAGTTCAAGTCGCGGAACAGGCAGTGCAAGAGCAGACATAGTTATTTGGGCTTCGGCACAAGACAAGACAGATGCAAAATCGCCGGTGATTATAGTAGAGTGTAAGGCTCAAAACATCACCATCAAAGAAGAAGACTATTTTCAAGGGCAGAATTACGCTTACTTTTCGGGCGCAAAGTTTTTCGTCACTACCAACGAGAAAGAAACCAAATATTTTCAGGTCATTCACGGCATTGTTCCAAAGCGACTTGGCAATGAAATTATTGCCATGCCAAAAGCAAATGATCTGAAAGACGAAAAAAAAATTGAAAAGCTGCTGAATGCAACCAAAGCATTTGAAAGAGACGAGTTTGCCAAATTGCTTTTTGCCTGCCATAATATAATTCGAAACAATGACAAGTATTCGCCCGAAATGGCGTTTGACGAAATTTCAAAAATTCTCTTTATCAAAATTTGGTATGAACGCAAACATGAAAAAGGTAAAATTTTCTCATTAGACCGATTCAAAGAACTAAAAAAAGGTTATGATGAAGTAGCTTCAAAAGATACTAAACCTTTTTACCAAAACTTGTTTGACAAAGTAAAAAGCGACTATGCAACGCAAGACTTGTTTGATAAAAACGAAGTCATCAAACTGCGAGAAAACAGCATCGAGTCCATTATCCAAAAATTGGAAAAATATAACTTGTCCGACACTTCCGATGATGTGAAGGGAATTGCTTTTGAAGAATTTTTGGGAAAAACTTTCAGGGGCGAATTGGGGCAGTTTTTCACACCCAGAACAGTTGTTGATTTTATGGTGGAAATACTCGACCCAAAGGAAGGGGAAACTATCTGCGATCCTTGTTGTGGTTCGGGTGGTTTCTTAATCAAGGCTTTTGAGTATATAAGAGAGCAAATTGAAAAAGATATACAAGCTCAAAAAGAGAAAATCAAAACCGAATACTTTGATGAAAACTTTGAGAAAGCCGGCGAGAATGAAAAAGACATAATCACCCAACGAGTGAACAGCCTATTGGCAAAACTCAACGAGGAACTAAATCCTTCAAACACCAAATCAAGGCTTTACGATCTCAGCTTTTGGAGCATTTACGGAACTGATGCCAACCCGCGAATGGCACGAACCGCCAAAATGAATATGATTATGCACGGCGACGGACACGGGGGCGTTCACCACAATGACGGACTTTTGAATATTAACGGAATTTTTGAAAACCGCTTTGATGTCATTCTCACCAATCCGCCATTTGGAGCAAGAGTTGCTAAAGACCAAAAAATTACCGAAGAAGATAAATATACCGACACTGAAAAAATAAAATACTACACCGAACGCTACGGAGACGAATATACCCAAGCGATGAAACAAATCACCAACAATGTGAACAAACCCATTTTGGGGCTTTTCAAAACAGGTGTTTTCAGCGGTTTGACCGAAACCCTGTTTATGGAGCGTTGTCTCAATTTGCTCAAACCGGGCGGGCGTTTGGGTATTGTGTTGCCCGAAGGTGTGCTGAACAATGCAAAGGCAATGCAAAGAATTAGAGAATTTTTTGAAGGCAAAGCCAAATTTTTACTCATTGTTTCCATTCCTCAAGATGTGTTTGTTGCTTCTGGTGCTATCGTAAAACCAAGCCTTGTTTTTTTGAAACGATTTACCGAACAAGAAGAAATGGCGTATAAAACCATTGTAAAAGAAGTAGCCGAAGCGAAAGACAAGGAATTTAAGCCCCGATATGATGACATTGCCAACAAACTGAAAGAAAAAGACAAAGCCATAAAAGACGAGACCGACAAAGAAACAATAAAAGCATTGAAAGAAGAATTGAAAGAACTGAAAGTCGAAGTAAAAACAGAGTTGAAACAACTTGACGAGGAAAAGAAAACAGCCATAAAATCCGAAGTTAAACTACGGTTTGACTATCAAATTCCCATTGCCGAAATAGAAAAAGCAGGTATTGACAGCAAAGGAGCAAAGACCGAAAACCAACTCGTACCCTTGCGAGACGAATACACCCCTTACCGCAAAGCCAACATGCTTTGGCATGAAATTTTAAGACAAAGCACTTACGAAATCATAGACGACACTTTGATGCGAATTCCTATTGTTGG
>CALCIK010000209.1 GCA_937907475.1 uncultured Bacteroidota bacterium
TCTTGCTCATAAATGAACCGTTCTTGCTCATAAATGAACCGTTCTTGCTCATAAATGAACCGTTCTTGCTCATAAACGAACCGTTCTTGCCCATAAACGAACCGTTCTTGCCCATAAACGAACCGTTCTTGCCCAAGAATGAAACGTTCTTGCTCAACAATGAACCGTTGATGCTGAACGATGAGACTGTTAGTTTCCATTTTTTAAATGTTTCTTCAAATGTGTAGTAACCCCTCATCCAAGAAAGCTAGGATAGAGACGATAACCCTCCCATATTACGGAGGGTTTTTTATGTGCTACTACTCTACAATACATCTTATCAGCGAAGTCGTAGGCATTGCGGGTAGTAACGGAACTTGTTCCGTTGAGGAACAATGCGGATCAAGTTCCACAGCTACCCGAAAGAATACCTATTAAAAACATCTTATTATTGAAGTGAAGGCATTGTGGGGCCTCCGGCAAATTGTATTTGCAACATTTTAAGTAGGAGTGAGGCTAATCGAGTTTAAAAAAACAGAAAAAAATGCTCTGTTTGTTCATTATTTTTAAGAGCACGCTCGTTCTTCGTTCGCCAATTGATAAGATTTCTGTAATTTTGACGATTATCTTTTGGAATTTAAATCTATCACTATGGAAAACAAAATCGCCCTTTTAGAGAAGAAAGTGATGCACCTTCAACGGTTTAACATGGCCATCATGGTTGTGTTGTTGTTGTTGGGGGTTACTGCATTTAAGTATGGGGCTAATATAGGTGTTGAACCGGTATTGAAAGCGGAAAAGTTTGAATTGGTCAACGCACAGGGGAAGACCATTTTGGTGATTGAACCGCGCGAAACGGCAGCCGAGATTGCATTATACAGCAACGAAGGAAAACGCCTGCTGACCCTTGGTTCGGATGTGCGGAGTGAGGGAGGGATGATTCAACTCAACAACAGGAAGGGCAACAACTTGTTTCAACTGAGGAGTAATGACACGGGGGCTGCCCTAAAAATGTATGACGACAACAACCAAAGCATTGTGTTTATTGGCGAAGACATTTTGAATGACCGTGCCGGTATCATCAGCATTGCCGAAAACGATACGCAACAGATTATTCTCAATGGGCATGATAAGACGATTTATGCGGCTAATGCGAAGATGAAAAGCGGATATAGCGTATTCCCTTCAGTTGCAAAATAGATGTTGTTTTAAATTATGTTTGTTCTTTGCTTTACAGATTGAGCATTTTTTGTGGTATCTTTGTTCTGCTATGTGGACTTATCTATTTAATATTAGTAAACCCTAAACGTTTTAATTACTATGGTTGAGAACGAAATTCCCCAGACCAACGAGCCGCTAGAAGAAAAGAAAGAAGAAGGCGGTTTGTTTGACAAGTTGAAAAGTACGGTTAGCGATGCAGTTGAAAGAGCCGGCGACTTTTTAGAAGATGTGAAAGACAAAGTTGAGGACAAGTATGACGAATTGAAGGAAAACGAGAAAGTAGGCAACATTTTAGAAAAAGGTGAAGCATTTTTTGAAAAGGCGAAAGACTCAGTTGAAGATGCTTTTGAGAAAGTAAAGGATACGATTGAAGACAAGTATGCCGAATTGAAAGGAAATGAGAAAGTTGGTAATGCCTTAGAAAAAGGGGGAGCCTTTTTTGATAAAGCCAAAAGTTCAGTTGGTGATGTAGTCGAAAAAGCAAAGGATTCCATTGAGGATAAATACGCCGAGTTAAAAGGAAATGAGAAAGTAGGTGGTATTTTAGAAAAAGGTGAAGCTTTTTTTGAAAAAGCAAAAGATTCGGTTGAAGATGCCGTTGAAAAAGTAAAAGATACCATTGAAGACAAATACGCCGAATTGAAACAAAACGAGAAGGTCGGTGGTATTTTAGAAAAAGGCGAAGAGTTGTTTGATAAAGCAAAACATGCCGTCAGCGATTTGGTCGGGAAAGGGAAAGAAAAAGCCGAAGACCTAACCGATGCTATCGAGGAGATTGAAGCTAAATCAGAAGTTCCTGCCAAAGAAGATAAATCTACAGACGAGCCTGTAGTTTAGTACGACAGAATTATAATTTTTTAGAATGTAGATATGAATTTTTTTGGGGCGTTAGCTGTTTTAAAACGGTTAACGCCTATTTTTTTTAAGCGATACAAGTATCGCTACTACTATATTTAGGAAACCTCCATCCCAATATTACAAGCACTTAGGGCAATTGAAATCCCCCCTGTTTACATAATTCCGAGAATGCGTTGTTGTACTCGGTTAAAATGTCTTGGATGATTTGTGCGGCGGGTTTGATATGGTCAAGCAGAGCAGCAATTTGTCCAATTTCTAATTCTCCCTCGTCTAAGTTGCCTTCAAACATACCTTTTTTAGCGCGGCCTCTTCCTAATAAGGTTGCAAGTTCGGAACTGTCGGCACCTCGTGCTTCGGCTTCGGCTATTTGTTGGTAAAATGGGTTTTTAATGAGCCTGACAGCCACTAATTTTTTCATTGCCAATATCGTATCGCCTTCTTTGGTCGAAACGACCTTGTTCTTAAAGGCTTCGTGTGCAGAAGATTCTATGCTAGCCACAAATCGGGTTCCCATTTGAACGGCATCTGCACCCAAAGCAAAAGCAGCTAACATTCCCCTGCCGGTTGCTATTCCGCCGGCTGCTATAACTGGAATATTAACCGCCTTAACGACCATTGGAATTAAACAGAGCGTGGTTGTTTCTTCGCGACCGTTATGTCCTCCGGCTTCAAAACCTTCGGCTACCACGGCATTTACCCCGGCTGCTTCAGCTTTTTGAGCAAAAACAGAACTTGACACGACATGAACTACAATTATTCCTTCTGATTGAAGGACGGATGTCCATGTTTTGGGATTTCCGGCGGAGGTAAAAACAATGGGAACACGATGTTTGATAATCAAAGCAATATGTTCATCAATATTGGGGTAGAGTAGGGGAAGGTTGACCGCAAAAGGTTTATTGGTGGCGGCTTTGCATTTTACCAAATGCTCCTCTAATATGTGTGGATACATCGAGCCGGCACCAATAATGCCTAATCCACCGGCATTACTGACTGCTGCTGCAAGTTCCCAACCCGAGCACCAGATCATTCCGGCTTGAATAATGGGATATTGGATATTAAAGAGTGTGGTTATTCTGTTTTCCGAGTGCATATAGCAAAGTTAGAGAGTGGGAACAAAATGTTTCAATAAGACATCTTCTGAAATGACATGTTTTCCGTCAAATTCGATAGTGGTAAACGGGATTTGGCGGTGATTCAAAAAATCACTTTGGAGCTTGAAGTTTTCTAAAGAAATCAATTCGTCATTCGTGCCATAGACGTAATAGGCATTGGTTTGATGGTACAATTCAGCAGCCTTGTTCCAATCAACATCGTGCCCTAAATCACCACTCCAGAAAATCACTTTGTTGGCTTTTACCTTTCCATTCGCAAACCATCGGGAAAGGGTGGTTGCCCCTTGAGAAAAACCCAAAAGGTTGATTTCGGGCATACATTCATCGGGTAGGTTTTGGGTAATTTCTAAATAGAGTTGATTGAGATATGCCACATAATCGGTAATTTCAAGAAGTCTATCTTCACTTGTCATCCAAGAGGCGGATATTTTTCCGCGGTATCCGTTCCAATAAAAGCGCGAAAGAGCTTCGGGCGCAATGACATAATGCTTGGTAGGGTTGAGCGCAGAAAAGTTACCGATAAAATCGGCAGCTAAATGTCCATAGCCGTGTAAAACAAACCAAACATGGGTGGTTTGGCGGTTTAGGTGTCCGTAAGTAAAATAGCGGGCGGTTTTCTGAACATTGATATGGTGTTCTGTTATCATTGAGTTGTGGATTGGGGGAATAGATTTGGTAAATTATTTTTTAAGGTCTAACCTTATGTTTTCGGGCATAAAATTAGCCAAGTTTTTAGATTTAGTACTATTTTACCGACCCGGAACACCGATGACTATTTAACAAAATCGAAATTAAGATGGAACAAAATCAAGCAAGCAAACAGGAAATCAAATTTTTAGAAGGCCCACAATCGCGCCTACAAGAGTTATGGTTTACCCTTGAAGTGTTATGGGGATTTATTCGCGGCTTTAGAGCCTTACATTTTATCGGTTCTTGTGTAACGGTGTTTGGTTCGGCGCGATTTAAAGAAGGGCATGAGTATTACGAAGCTGCCCGAACCTTATCGGGCGAAATTGCGAAATTGGGTTTTACCATTATGACCGGCGGAGGTCCCGGTATTATGGAAGCTGCCAACAGAGGGGCGAGAGAAGTTGGCGGAAGGTCTGTTGGATGTAATATAGAGTTACCTGAAGAACAATCTCACAATCCTTATTTGGATAAGTGGGTAACGATAAAGTATTTTTTTATTCGCAAGGTCTTATTGGTCAAGTATTCTTTTGCTTTTGTCATCATGCCCGGAGGTTTTGGGACACTCGATGAGTTTTTTGAAACACTGACCCTCATCCAAACAAAAAAAATCAGTCAGTTTCCGATAGTTGTTTATGGACGCGAGTTTCATAAAGACCTGTTAGAGCATATAGATTTGATGCATAAAAGAGGGACTATTTCGCCCGATGATTTGAAATTAGTTTTGGTTACCGATTCTATCGAAGAAGCAGTTCAATATATTAAAGACAATACCATTTTACCTTTTAACTTAAAAGAGGAAACCAAACGGTTAAAAAGGTTGAAATGGCTGTTGGAAGAATAAAATTGATTTATGATTGAAGATGGAAGACGTAAGATTTTAGACGAAAGACGAAAGACAAAAGACAAAAGACAAAAGGCGAAAGACGAAAGACAAAAGACCTTAGATTTACGATTTACGATTTACGATTTACGATTTACGATTTACGATTTTACTTATTAAAATGCTTGAAAAGGAAGCTATAATACCAATTATGTTTTAAATTCAAACCACAAATTGTTGGCTAAAGCGTTTGAATTCCCCTCCTCGGAGGGGTTGGGGTGGGTTCTTTTGATTAGGATAGTAGTATAATAGCGTTTTCTGTTTAGAATTGGGTAAAATTGGTCGTTCATACTATTTATTCCCTTTTGGTTGTTAAATCAAGATATGCTGTTTCATAATTACAACTGCTTTCTCAATTACACATCGCTAAAATTCCCCCTTTTTCAAAGGGGGCAAGGGGGATTTAGCACTATTTCGGGCTTATTTTACTCTATAAACAGGTGCGTTTGCTCAAAAATAATGTTAAACCGTAATGTTGTAACTGTAATATCTAACGCCCGAATGGGAGTAACTTTTTTAGTTCTTGTCGTTTGCCAATTGATGAAACATAAAAGGGGAGCATCTTTGATAGATGCCCCCCTTTTACTATTCAGTTAAGTGTTTAATAACACCATATTGGGAAATTAGTGAAGAACTACTAATTTTTGAGTTCCGAGGTTTACTCCATTGTCAATTACTTGATAGAAGTAAGTGCCGTTGCTCAATCTAGCGGTGTTGATGTTTACGGTACTTGTACCGGCACCAATTTGTTGTTCAAATACTACTTTGCCTGCAATATCCAATAAACGCAATTGTGCAGATGCGCTTGTGCCGTTGGTGATGACGATGGTAGCGGCATCATTAGCCGGATTGGGGAAACAATTCGTTTTGCTGTTTTGAGCATCTTCGATACCAACTGAGTCTCCAACAGTTACAGAACCCACTACACTACAACCGGTAGCATCTGTAACAGTTACTGAGTAATCACCGGGTGCCAAGTTAGCAAGTGTCGGACTAGTTTGACCTGTGCTCCAAAGGTAAGTATAAGGAGCTTGTCCACTGGTTGCCGAAGCTGAAGCGATACCGTTATTGGCAGAACCGGCACTGCTCACGCTGTTAAGGGTTAAGTTAAACGGAGTAGTTTCTGTTACTTGGAAAACATAAGTTTTAAGCAACTCATTATTGGCAACACTATAAACACTTGCAGAGTAGAAGCCGGGAGCTAATCCTGTAATAGTAGAGGAAGTAGCACCGCTTGTCCATTGATAGTAAACGAGCGCGTCTGCACCGCTGGCAAGTGAAAGCGTGATACTTCCATTGTTGCCGGCACCACAACTTGGGCTAATGCTTGCATTTAATAAACCTACTGTTCCGGATTCTTCATAACTGTTAGTGCCGGTTGCAGCGGGAGCTTTATAGGTCTGTAAAACAGCTTTTGAACCGACTTCCTGAATAAATGCAACTGTACGTAGTTGAGCCGCTGTTATATAAGAAGGAATGGTATAGGTTTGAGTGGTGGTAAAAGTTTCACCAGCGGTCAAAGCGGGTAAAGTTGTACCGGCAGCACTTGGAAGCATTTTGCGCAAAACATTGGGGAAATCTTTCTCGCCATTACTACCGGGAGCAGTTGCGTAAACAACCATATTTTCTATTAAAGCTAGATGAAGTTTGTAGGTGCCTGGAGCCATGTCAACCAAAGACGTAACCGTAAGTGTAATGCTGACAGTTGAAGCAGAGGTAAAGCTTTCTTCAACTCTAATCACGCTTGTTGCAGGTATAGCTTTCCAAGAAGAAATTTCTGCTGTGGTTACCATTCCGGGAGCACCTTTTTTTACTCCTTCCATGATTACACCAGGAACGCCGGAAATGCCGTAGTAATCTACTCGAGCATCGGGGTCGGCAGGGTTTTGGTTGTACATTGGGTCATAACCGGGCCAAGATGTATGGTAGGCAATGTGAGCATATTTACCAACATTCAGTTGATTTGCCAAAACAGCTTGCATGGCAGGATTTTGAGAAGCACATGGTCCGCAAGAGGCTTGGGTAAAATGTTCAATCAACACAGTACGGTCGCCTAATTCAAAAGCGGCGTAAACATTTTTGCTTAATAAGTCATTATCGGGATTTAAGTCAGCACCGCCGTCAAGGTTTGAAGCCCAAACTTCGATAGTATGTCCGCCAAAATCAGCTAACCAAGAAGCACTATGGGTAAAGTTGTATTGTCCGCCGGGTGCAATAGTTGCCATAACACCAGTCTGCGTTTGTACGGCACCGCCATCTACGCGATAGTTGAGGTTAAAACTACTGACCGTAGTGGTACCAAGATTATAGACTACGCCGGGAATTTGTTTGCTTCCGGCAAGTACATAATCTTGCATGGTAATTTGCTTAATCAGCAAATCTTTGGTTTGAGGATTAACAGCAAATAGTTTAATTTCTTCAGCAGGGAAACTACCACCGTTGATAAGTGTTGTTGCACCTGCCATGACATTATAGTAGCCGCTGCCAAATCCACAGCAGATACCATCACCGTAAGCATCAAAAATTTCAAATTGGATGGTAGCAGTGTTTGCTGCACAAACATTAACCGTGTAAACCGTATTGGGTGCTGCGTAGGGACCACCACTTGACAAAACGGAACCATCGGCATAGTTTACTAAACGCCAAGTGGTTTCATCGGGATATTGGTCCGTTTTAACCGTAATGGTCAGTTGCGTTTCACCTGCTGCGCATTGAGCATACATGTTGTTACTAAAAACGCTGAAGATTATTAGCAGGCTTGCTAATTGTAATATTCTTTTCATGCTGTAAAAAATTTGAAATAAGATAAAAAAATGAGAGAATAATGTTTTGATAGGCAAAACTACACTTGTTGGGTGGAGAATTGATGTTTTAATACGTAGTAAGTAAGTTTAAGTCTGCCCACAGACAAATAATAAAACAGAAATTCAAAAAAACGTCGTAAATTTGTAACGAATTTGCGCATCAAAGTTACGCTAAACTTTTTCCTTTTTGTAGTGTCAAACACTCAATTCTTTAAAATATTCGTACTTTCACTTTAAATTACGCGAGATTATGAAAAAAATAATACTTTTTGTCCTTCTTTCTTTGTCCATCACCAGTGTTTTTGCTCAAACAGGTAGTTTAGTCATGGAGCCATCTCCCACTGAGTTAATTACTATTTCAGGTACTGCCGATGTATATGAGTTAGTTGCTCACGCTACCCTCACGAATACAACCGATCAAACTTTAACAGTAACTTGGGCGCGCACTTCAAATGATTTGTTTGGTGCAAACTGGCGTTCTTTGGTATGTGATAAAATTACTTGTTGGGCACCTAGTGTTAACAATAATACGATCACTATTCCTCCCGGCGAATTTTCAATATTAGACGTTCATTTCCAATCTAATGAAGCCTCTATTGGCCCGGGTTACGGAATTGTAGGCATTACTGTAACAGTTGCCGAAAACAGCGCGCTAAACCTGAGTGCTACTTACCGTTGCGATGCTTTTGCGGTGGGTATTTCAACACCTTACGAATCTGAAATCAAACTTTACCCCAATCCCGTAAGAGATCGCCTGAATATCAGTTTTAACGACCAAACCAACATTAAACATTTGGAAGTGTACAACTTGATTGGAGCTAAAGTGGCAGATTATTCGGTTTACAGCAGCTATTATCCTTTTGTAATGGATGCTAACAATTTTGAGCCGGGCATGTACTTTGTATATATGTACGATCAAGACCACAATTTTGTAACGTCTAAATTGTTTACCAAGGCTAGATAGCCGAAACAATCAGCACATTTATATCAAAGCCCCGAAGCAGTTCTGTTTCGGGGCTTTGATATTTTATTCAAAAATCGAAAAATTCACTACTTTTGTGCGCGTGTTTCTATATTAAATTCGCATTCAATTAAAATTTATGCACTTTTCAAAAAGAATTTCTCTTTTAACCTTTATTGCTTCATTATTTTTGGTTTTAAACTTTAGTGCCTGTGTTTCGGCTAAAAAGTACAAAACCATGGAGTATGAAAAAAACATAGCCTTTGCCGATAAAATAAATGCACAACAACGCATTGAGAATTTGGAAGGCATTATTAAACTTCTCAAAAAGGATACTACCTCTATCGGACTGGCTTATAGAAAGCTCACCGAGCAGTATAGTGATTTAAAAGCTTCCAGTACACAAACTGCCGTTCAACTTAGTGAACAATTAAACCAAACTCGTAATGAACTGCGAGCACAGGAAAAAGCACTGTATGATAAAGAAATGACTTTGCGTGAACGGGAGCATTTGGTTCAAGAGCTTCAAATGGCCATCGAAAGGAAAGAGGAAGCGCAACGACTGTTGATTGAGAATTTACGTCAGGCGTTGATTGGTTTTTCTTCCGAAGATTTGCAAATCATTCGCAAAGACGGTAAGGTTTATGTGTCTATGTCTGAAAAATTGCTTTTTAAATCAGGACAGGCAGAAGTTGACGAGATCGGTAAGTTTGCTTTATCTAAATTGGCCGAAGTGCTGAACCGAAACCCCAATATTGACATTACCGTGGAGGGACATACTGATAATGTTCCCATCCAAACAGCAGTTTATAAAGATAACTGGGATTTGAGCGTTTACCGAGCCACCACCGTAACCCGTATTCTATCGGAGTTGTACGGCGTAAATGCCACTCGCATTTTAGCATCCGGAAGGGGCGAGTTCTTTCCTGTTGCATCAAATGATGATTCGGAAGGCAAATCTAAAAACAGGCGAACGGAAATTATCTTAATGCCTAAATTAGATGAAATTTTCAAAACCTTGGAAAATTCCAATGTTCCAAAACCGGATAATAGCATCATCAATCCTGATGGAAACCAGTTGCCCGGAGTAGATGGAGGCAGTATTGAAAAGATGCCTATTGAAGAGGGTCCAAAGTAATTCTGCCTAATGGTTAGTGGTTAATGGTTAGTGAGCTTGTCGAACTAAGTGGTTAGTGGTTAGTTTGGGCAATCTAAAACTTGTACTGAGCGAAGTCGAAGTATCGTAATTTAAAATTTATGTCTGTTTTGTCCGAAAATCCTATAACTCATTCTGTTGCATGGCGAAGTCCTTCTAATATAGCTTTGGTGAAGTATTGGGGTAAATATGGACAGCAATATCCTCAAAATCCTTCTGTCAGTTTCACCTTATCTCAATCATATTCCGAAACGCAGGTATCATGTAGATTGCGAGCTTCTTCGGAGAAGGGTAAACCGGTAAGTTTTGATTTTGTATTTCACGGGCAAGCCAATCCGGCATTTGCTCTTAAAATAGAGCAATTTTTAATTTCTCAACTTTCGGAGTTTCCTTTTTTAAGCGATTACCACTTACAAATATCTTCTTCCAATTCTTTCCCTCATTCATCTGGAATCGCTTCTTCGGCATCGGGCATGAGTGCGCTGACTTTATGCCTTTGTTCTTTAGATAAACTTAACGGAGGTCTATTGGCAAACATGGATGAGGCTGCATTTTTTCAAAAGGCTTCTTGTATATCCCGATTAGGTTCCGGTAGTGCTTGCCGTTCCTTATATCCTCAAGCGGCACTTTGGGGTACTTGTTCTTTTTTAGACGAAAGTTCTCAAGATTATGCAATACCTTATCAAGAATATCTTCATCCTGTTTTCCATAATTATTGTGATACCATTCTAATTGTTAGCAGACGCGAAAAAAGCGTGTCGAGTCGTGCGGGACATGGTTTGATGGAACAACATCCATATTCTTCAGTTCGGTATCAGCAGGCCAATAAACATTTGGAACAACTGCATCGCATTTTACAAACTGCCGATTTAGAAGGGTTTATTGATTTGGTGGAATTAGAAGCACTTGAACTTCATGCCTTAATGATGAGTTCTTCTCCTTCGTTTATATTGATGCAGCCCAATACATTGGCGGTTATTGCACAAATACGGCGTTTTCGTCAAGAAACAGGTTGCCCTATTTGTTTTACCTTAGATGCCGGGCCCAATGTGCATGTGTTATATCCTCAAACGGTGAAAGCTCAAGCAGAAGCCTTAATTAAGGAAACATTGCTGACTTATTGCGAAGACCAATACTGTATTTGGGATTGTGCCGGAAACGGACCGGTGCAAATTATTTAATCGCACATTTTGTTTCGCCCGGATTTAATGTTGTAAAAATAATGGCTCAAATACTTAACCCTATCCATCCTTATTTCTCTGCAAAATTGCTGTTATATGGAGAGTATAGTATTGTCGTTGGTGGACAAGGGTTGGCGTTGCCTTTGCCGGTTTTTAAAGGAATATTGACCACCGCCCGAACCAATGTCTTACAACACAACAAGGAAATTGCTCAATCTAATGATTGCCTTAGAGGGTTTTGCAGCTATTTAATCCAACTTCAACAAGAGCAAACCCTTTTGTGTCCTTTTGATTTAGCGCTTTTGCAAAATCATATCAGGCAGGGTTTGTATTTCGATTCAGATATTCCTCATGGATATGGTTTGGGTAGTTCAGGTGCTTTATCGGCGGCTATTTATGATGCTTATGCCGAACAGCCGATCCAAACGGGTTATCAAATGCCTGCCCAAGACATTACCCAATTACGCATGATATTCGCTCAAATGGAAGCCTTTTTTCATGGAGCAAGTTCGGGTATAGATCCCTTGGTCTGTTATGTAAACTTACCCCTGCAAATTCATTCGTCAACAAATATGCAGCCTGTAAGTTTATCGGATGTTGAATTGCAGGACGTTCATTTTTTCCTTTTCGATACACAACAACAGCGTCCCGCTCATTCGGGATTAGTACCGCTTTTTGTTAAAAAAATGGAAGAGCCGTTGTTTAGCCAATTGTGCCGGGAACGGTTAGCAGACTTTAACAATCAATGTATTGATGCGTTGTTGAAAAATGGTGAAACCCGGCTTTGGGAGAATATGGGATTGCTGTCTGAGTTTCAGCTAAAGTATTTTACCGAGATGATACCTGCCGACATTGTACCTGTATGGCAAAAAGGATTGGAAACGAAGGAGTATTACCTAAAACTCTGTGGAGCAGGTGGTGGAGGTTTTATGTTGGGACTTTGCCCGGACATTGAAAAAGCGAAGGAAATGTTGGGAGGTGAAAATGTAATTGAAATCTTTGTGGGGAAGAGTTGACAACTTTGAAAGCTAACCGGTAAAGAATTGGTGTTACCAATTCGCAACCGGCTTCCAGATATTTGGGTTGAGTTGGTAGGGTTCTACTAATTGAACGATAAACTCGACCAATTCGTTTTCACTCATTTCCAAGTCTTTTATCGTTTGCTGAATGGCAAGCGTGGCTACCGGAAAAAATGCGGTTAAATCAATTTTCCACCGCATGCATTCTTTGTAAAAAACAAAATTGATGGGTACAGGATCATTGTTCAAGACCAACTGAGCCTCTGCCTTTTTGTTTTTAATGGTAATTTCTCCCAACGATAAGTCTGCTAAACTTTCCTTACCAACCATTCCTTCGTCTATGGCATAGACCACTGATTGTTTGGCACTTATTTGTAAAAGTTTATTGACAGGTACCCTGTTTCTGAAACTCAATATCATCAATTTATCCATTAAGGGCAAGTTATTCACGGTCAAGCTGTCGGAGAACCGAGCATGATGCAGCATTTTACCATAATAGTCTATGGTGTTCTTTGCTACTCGTTTGGTTGCTTTTTTACCGTTTTGTTCCATCAAAGCATTCCGATAGATACTGAAACTCTTTTTGATGCACTTATCGGCTTTATTTTGGCCATAAAATACTTGAGTTATTAAAAGCAAAGGCAACAAAAGTAGTAAGCCGAATTTTCGTATCATTTTGATAATGTTTTCCTTAGTACAAAGTTACAAGACTATTTGTTGAATGATAGAAGTATTTAGCCGTTGGTATTTTTGTAATCCTGATGGTGTTGGGGGTTTAGTATTCGTTACCTTTGACAACAGAAAAATATTTTGAAGAAATCTGCTCTGCCTGTTTACTCATTCTCTTCTTATTATGCTTCATAATAAAGGCTTACAGATGTTTGGATGAAGCGGTAAATATTTAAAACCGATGTAAACTTGGTTCGTTTTGTCGTCTAAACCCATTTACTTTTGTAATAGAAATCATTATTCATCTTTTACCTCCCAAAAATTAGTTTTATGAAAATGCAAAAAATCCTTGCGGTCATGGCTCTTGCCACTTTGTTGTTGTTTGTGAATGCTTGTAGTTTTAATGTTTCAACGGCAAGCGTCAGTAATGTTTTGATGTGCGACAAACCTGTTGATGAAGTCTGTACTTCCGACATGACGGAGTTTACCACTGCTTCGCCTATGTTTTATCTTTCGTGCGATTTGAACTATGCACCGGAAGATACAAAAATTAAGTTTTCGTGGTTTAAGGCCGATGGCGAGCGTTTTTTAATAGATTCAGTATCTTTAAGATCGGGCGATATTGGCAGCGGCTCTACTTTTAATGTTCACTCAAACCTTAGCCGTCCCAATAATGGATGGCCGTTGGGTAATTATGAAGTAGAGGTTTCGCTCAATACAGATAATTTTAAACCCATTGTAAAAGCCTTTGTCGTGAAATAAAACGGTGAGGTTTTTTAATTTGCGTTGAAATCGGCAATATCTATATTTGGTATTGCCGATTTTTTTGTGCCTAAAATGAATGTCCTTTTTACCCGGTTATCATTCCGGCTATCACGGCAGTAAAGAGGCAGGCTATTGTGCCGCCTATGAGCGCGTAAACGCCAAGATGTGCTAAAGTATGCCTTTGTCCGGGCGCGATTGCTCCAATCCCGCCGAGTTGGATGCCGATTGAACCGACATTGGAGAAGCCGCAAAGTGCATAGATGGCAATGATGAGGGATTTAGAATTGGTTATAATGCCTAAATCTTTCATGTTGCCCAGCGTCCCATAAGCGACAAATTCGTTGATGATGGTTTTTTCACCCAGCAACTGACCGATTGATACTATATCCGGTCCCGGTGTTCCGCAAAGCCATGCCAAAGGAGCGAAGAGAAACCCAAAGATATACTCCAATTTAAGTCCGGCATATTTACCTTGACTTGCTTTGGCTATCCAATCATTGATGCCGGTATAGTGCCCGAATAAATCGAATAAAATAGAATTGAGCAAGGCCATTAGGGCAATGAATACTAAGAGCATTGCCCCTACATTGACCGCTAATTTAAGTCCATCTGTCGTTCCTATTGCGATGGCATCGAGCAGGTTGCTGCCTATTTTTTCTTGAGAAATATCGAGATTGGTATTAATTTCCTCTGTTTGAGGGAGGAGCATTTTGGAGGCTACAATAGCTGCAGGTGCAGACATTATTGAAGCTGACAAGAGATGTGTGGCAAAGAGTAATTGCAAGGCAGGGTCATCTCCGCCCAGAAAACCTACATAAGCCGCAAAAACACCGCCGGCAATCGTTGCCATCCCACCAACCATCAGGCAGAGTATTTCGGAGCGAGTCATTCTTTCTATATAGGGTTTTACCAACAACGGGGCTTCGGTTTGTCCGATAAAGATATTGGCTGCGGCTGATAAGCTTTCGGCACCTGATAAGCGCATGGTTTTGCTCATTATCCATGCAAAGACGAATACTATTTTTTGTAAAATGCCCAGATAGTATAAAGCCGAAGACAGCGCAGAAAAGAAGATAACCGTAGGTAGTACTTTAAAGGCAAAGATGTAACCAAATGTCTTTGTATCGGATACTAAACCGCCAAAAACAAATTGCGCTCCCTGCGTAGTAAAATCTAAAATTGCGACAAAGAAATAGGCCATGCCCGAAAAGATAGCTCTTGGTGAAATATCTATTGCAGCTTGCATGAAGGGAAGTTTGACCAAAAGCGGCGGGACCTTTAACACCAGTAGTGCAAAGATGATTTGTATCACAATGCCTGTAATGACTAAACGCCAATCTATTCTTCGCCGGTTTTTGCTTAAAACAAAGCATATCAGAACTAAGGAAAGAATGCCGATAATGCCTCGCAGGATATTATTGTCTATGATTTTGGCAAACATACTTTTTTCGTCCCGATAAAAGAATTGGTAAGAATTGGAATTGCCAATCAGGTTTAGGTTTTCTTCGGTTAGCTTTTGTATGTATAACGTTTTGGGGAATATCGGAGGGGATTGGACTACTGCTTTTTGAAGGGTGTCTTGTTGAACAAGCGTTGAGTCTGTCGCGGTGCTTTGAGGATTGGGAAGGTCTGAGAACAGACTTAGTTGGGCTTCGGTTATTTTTTTTCTGTTTAACGCCATTGGGGTAAACTGTATGGACTTATCCGTTTGTATCCAATTACCGCTAATTCGGAGGGTGTCTTTGGTAAACAAAAAACTTTTGCCCAAAATATTGTCGTTGAGATGCAGGGTTTGACCGTCATCGGTTTTCCATTCTTTTAGTATCGTTTGGGTGTGGGCGGTTTGCCAAATACCTGTGGAAAGTAGTAGAATACAGATGAAAGCGATTTGGGTAAGTCTGCCAAATTTGCTGAGTGAAGTCATAACCATGCTCTTTTTGCGCCCGATGATTAAAATGAGGGGCAAATTAAACAATTTTTTACCAACAAACCCTTAATAAATTTACCGCACTCTGCCGATTTTAAAAATCTCCTTTCGGTCATCGGCTTGTACCTTCATGATATAGATGCCGGGAGGGAAATCATCGCCGTTGATTTCTAACCGAATGTCATTGTCGTTGGTGATTTGTTTGACTTTTCTACCGTAGGCATCGTAAATATCTATGGTAACTTGCTCGGTGCCGGGCGGAACTTCTAAGATGATGTTCCCCCTTCGTTTAAAGAAACGGTCAGTGTTGAGCAGGCGTATGTCGTTGCCGGGAGGGGCATCGAAACAATAATCCACTTGAACGAATGCTTGGTCGGTATAAGCGATGTTGGAGGCAACATCGAGTAGATAGAGGGTGTAGGCAGTCGGGCGGTCGGGATTGGCTATAGGGTTAACGGCGGTGCTGTCGTTCAAAGTTAACCCGGGCGACCAATAGAGTTTTGTGCCTTCGGGAGGGGAGGGGGCATTGGGAACGCCCAAAGTCAGGGTTTCACCAAGGCAAACCGTAAAATCGGGACCGGCATTGACCTCGTAATCTATCAAACCGCGTTGTTGCAAAAGGGTTTGCATAACCGAGGCATATTCGCCCTGAAACAATTGTTGCTCGACATAAAGCAAAATGTTTGCGGCGGTTTTCATGCTGATGTTCGAGGTGAATTGATATAGAGCATTGATGACTATTTTATCGGTGTTTTCTTTGCCAATCGCCTCCCATATTTGCATCAACACCGATGAGAAAATCTCGCTTCGGTAATAGATATCGTTTATATTGTCTTCGGGGTAATGCTTGGAACTGGCCACATTTCGACCATCCCAAAACTCATTGTGCCCATCCCAGCTAAACATTTTTTGCCAATTGTAATCGTTGATGGTTCTTTTGTACGAGGTGGCGAGATAGTCGCAGATGGCTTCGTCAATGGAAGTGCGTTCAGTACCCGTATTGCAGTTGGAACAAGCACTTGCAGATATGGCATGACCGTATTCGTGAACAATGACATCGGCATCTTCGGCATCGTCCACATGATGTTTGTTGACCGTATGCCCGCTGCCGAATATCAATCGGTGGGTGCTGCCGGTAAAGATATGCAAGGATTGGTCATCGCCGTTTTTACCATGCGTATCCACTTCAACTTGAGATTGCACTAAACTGAAGCCCAACGATTGGAGGTATTGTTGATAGACGTTGATATGGTAATAGGTATTCACATCCTCAAAGCCTGTTTGTGAGCGGGTAAAGTTAAATTCGGGTATGGTGCTGACAACGGGCATCACGATTGGGTTATCGAATTCCATGATTTTGACAAAATTGTTTTCTAACCTGTACTCGTTTTCTTCAAAGGTTACGTCTATCGTAACGTTTTTCAACTCGGCACTGAGTTCGGGGGCATCGGCATCTTCGTTGTCTTTATATTTACCGCCTTGACCATAAACCACACTTGCCGAAGTGGTGGGATTTGGGATAAATACTTTGGCAGGAACTGTTTCGGTAGTTGCTTCTGCTTTGTGGTGATTGCCGGAATAATTGTGCAGGTCGCGTTCATAAATGATATTCCCCAAACCATCTATCAAATATTCATTGTACGTTGCAGGATTGCTTTTTGAGGCGGTAAATTGAAGAACTCTGATTGGAGTGTTTTCGTTGCTGAAAAAAATCATTTCTTCGGGCTTGCTCTCCGGTGATAATTGGCGGTCATTAGCAAATGACAGAATCGTTTCTTGTTTAACCCCCTTTTTAACCCCATTAAACAGGGCGTTCAGGTTTCCCTTACTCGTGTCGTAAGAGTTTTCAGTAACGCACCCGATATTGCCTTTTTTGTCGAGGTTCACTTGTATTTGTGTGCGGTAGATGGGGATGTTCCGGTAGGTTTGCCTGAATTGATAATGAATACCAATCGGGCTTTCTGTTTTTTGAACAAATTCAAGCCCATTATTTGGGGCATTTAAGAATGGAATGGTTTGAAATAAGTATTGAACAATATCGGCTTGGCTATATTGGCTGCCTAATGCGTGTTTGGTAAAATTGGCGTTGCTTATTCTTGTTTCCCCTTCCCAACTTGGAAGACTTTCAACCTGCCGCTTTTGTGCAATGGTGATGGTGGTGAGCAAACTCAATAGAAAGATAGACAATAATTTACTTTTCATAAATCACGATGTATTTTTACGTTACCGACACTTAAAGCTTAGGTATAATTAGAGGTTTTGGTTACTGATGGTGTTGGTAACGTTTATAGGGTAATGATTGCTTTTTGCGTTCTAAAGGTACGGTTTTTACGTTAATGATACCTATTGGAAAAAAGAAGACTCCGCTTTAAGCGAAGTCTTCTTTAACAAAAATAAAAATCAATGTACTCAATTGGGTCGTCAGTGGGGGCATCGAGAACAGCAAATAGCGTCATCCACGTTCTTCGGTTAAGTTGTCAGTGGGGGCACTGACAATGGCGATAAGACACTGACAACGGCAAAAACTCATAACTCATTGTTTCGACAAGCTCAACAACCGTACATAACCCATAACTCAAACTATCCAGTTATTCTATCACCACAAACTTAGCTGTGGCTATTTGATCTTTGCTTTGCAGGTGTATGAAATACATGCCATTGGGCAGGTCGCGCGTGTCTATTTGGATGAGGCCGTTCTCAACGATATTGGTTGTAAAGGCATTGCATAGTTTACCTTCGCTGTTATAGATGTTTCCAAACGTATCTTCGTTTCTGAAAATATTGCCTCTTAGTTCGATGTAAAGTTGGCTTCCTTTATGTACGAATGTCGGGTAAACAGCTATTTCTGAATTGGCATTTGGTTGGTCTATCCCTACACTAAACAGTGAGAAAGGCGCAATGGAAAGACAACCGTTGAAATCATAGACCCATACTTCATAATTACCCTGTGGGAATCCGGTAACATCGGCAGTCGGGACAGCAAAAGCTCCTGATGGGAAGACATATGTATAGGGGGGCACACCGCCATTTGCAAACACCGTTACCGAATTTCCATTGACCGAAGCAGTTGTTTGTAGCAGGCTTGGTTCGGAAATATTGTAGTTTAAATGCAAAATCGCTCCTCCTGCATCGGTAACGGTTACGTTGTAGGTTCCTTCTGGCAAATTACTGAGCATGGAACTGTTTGAGCCGGTTGACCAAGTGTAATTGTATGGAGGTGTTCCGCCAAACAATTGTAAATCAATGTTTCCGTTCACCTCGCCAAAGCAGCCGATGCCGTTTACATTGGCTTGAATGACAATGGAATTGACGTTTTTGGTCAAGGTGCAACCGTTGCCATCGGTGATGGTTACGGTATTTGCGCCTGCCGATAAGCCAAAGGCACTGGCTCCTGTTTCGCCGCTCGACCAAGCGATGCTATATGGAATAGTGCCGCCTGAAACGCTGATAGAGGCGGTAAAGTTATCGGTTTGTATCACATTGCCGACTATGGCAGACGGTTGTGGGACATTGATTGAAATTATGTTGCTATTGCCTGCAACATCGGTAACCGTAACGGGGTACAAACCGGGAGGTAAACCTGTTTGAGTACTTCCGCTAAGATCGTTGCTCCATTGATAGTTGTAAGGGGCTGTTCCGCCGCCGGCTTGCAAAGTTACATTCCCGCTTGTCGAGTTGTGGCAATCGGGCATATCGAGTGAAAGGGTGTTTAAGTAAAGCGTTTCAGTAGTGCCGGTCATGAACGCACCGGATGCTCGTCCGCCGCAAGTATTACCCGGGTTCAAGGGCTGAACCGTCCAAAAGTAATTTACCCCGGGGTCTAACTGCAACATCAGTTCTGTGCCGGTAACAAAGCCGCTGTAATTGGTGCCGTTTTCCAAGTCGGTAAACTGAGAAACTTCGACATAATAATTGGTCGCACCAACTGCGGGACTCCATTTAATCAACACGTTATTTGGATTAACATTTTGCGAGCCGTTGCCGGGATATAAAACATGCGATTGTCCAATCTCGCTGATAGTTGGTTGAGGATGCCCAAGCAACTCTGTTCTGACTTCAAACAAACCCGCAATCATGGCGGTAATTTGCTCATTACTAAAGCGTTTTTGACAATAATCAACTGAATAGGACATAAACAATGTTTGGTCAGGTGCAATGGGTGTGCCATTGGGGTCTAAAAAGGTAGCTGTATAAGGACAATTCCATCGATAAGACAGATAATCGGCAGGGGTGTCGCAAAAGAAATCGGCAGTGGTAGAACAGTTAGAACCATTTACCCGTTCGCGTTGCGAGTTGGGTATCGGATCCACCAAAACCCCATCCGGCTCCCAACTGCCCTCCCAGTTTCTAAACGTATGGGGCAAGAAAAAGAAATGACCCATTTCATGGGCTAGGGTGGTTTCGCCTGCTCCTGCACAAGATTTTTTGATGGCAATGGCATTACCGCTCCATGTGAAATAGCCGCAAGCACCGGCAGGATCATCCACGATATAGACATTGACCACATCATCCACGTTGTTGTCATCCATCATGTCTTCACCGTCTGAATAATCGTGAGCGTAATAAGTAGTGTTGTTGATATAGTGAAAATTTTCGTAGATGTAAAATTGCATCCCAACACCGGTATATTGTTTGTTCAAATCGCAAACCAACCGAAAAACGTCCACAGCAGCGTAGTAGCCCGTTCCCTGTGTCGTTCCGACCAAGTGAAATTTGACGGGCACATAGACGGGTTCGGTCATTTGACTGCGGTAATTGGAGGGGTTTTGTTGATGATTGCGCAACCAATCGAGAATATGAGGCGGAAGGTCAGCCGTTCCACAAGGTTTAATATCGGCGTTTTGTGCTTGGATTGCACCAAAGAAAAATAAGGTTAAAAACAGGAATGAAATAAAATTTTTCATGAATGTTGATAATAGATTAAAATTGAAGTTACAAAATTAACCAAAAAATGCTCAAACTGTTTGTGATAACCGCAATTACCTGATTTTATGGCATTTGGGTTACAAAAAATGTGAATGGTGAATTGTGAATGGTGAATTGTGAATTGTGAATGGAGGGTTGTGGGTTGTGAGTGGTGAATTGTGAATGGTGGGTTGTGGGTTGTGAATGGTGGGTTGCTCATTGCTTTTATTCAATGCCATTAGGCATGATCCCGGCGTACGCAGGGATCGGTAACCTCTTTTTAATCGCGGATTAGATGGATTACAAGATTTCACAGATTTTGTAGACAAATAAGAATTCGCAAAATCCGCATTGCCCCCCATTTCGTTACCCTACCCTAAAACAAATCGGTCATAACCTGTTAGGTTTTAACGGTCATGTTATCGCCCGATTTGTTTCAGAGAGGGGAGCAAGAACTTTCCCAAGTTGCACAATTCTTGATAATAACGATGCTCTTACTCCCCCTCTTTGCCAAAAATGCCACGACAAAACATGCCCTTTACCAAGCATATTGTTGCATTTTTGGAAGAGAGAGGGCATGGTGTGTGAGTAAAAAAGCAGTTACTAAACCCGCTAAAAACACCCAACATTTTTACAAATACATAAGGTAAACCGATATAGAGTAGTTTTAAAGTCGAATTTCACAAGTGAAATCATTCCCAACACTATCTAAAATTGGTATTTAAGCACTTATCAAGCGTTTTGTATTGTCCAAATAGGGTTTTGCAATAACAAAGAATGGTCGGGTGCTGCCCCATAACGATTATGCAGTGCCCCTTAACGATTGTGCAGTGGCGCAAAATAGTTTTGTACTGGCGCAAAATAGTTTTGTATTGGCGCAAAATAGTTTTGTATTGGCGCAAAATAGTTTTGTATTGGCGCAAAATGATTTTGTATCGGCGCAAAATAGTTTTGTACTGGCGCAAAATGATTTTGTATCGGCGCAAAATAGTTTTGTACTGGCGCAAAATAGTTTTGTATCGGCGCAAAATAGTTTTGTATTGGCGCAAAATAATTTTGTATTAAGGCGAGGTTGTGATTACCATCATTCCAAACCCTTTGTGTTCAATACTAGAAACGTGGCGCGTAGCGGATTTACTTGCAGCCATCATGATTTACTCCAGGCTCCTCCTTAAACAAATCGGTAAAAAGGTGAGGATAAGTAAGCAGCGGTATATGGTTAGTAGTAAAAAATCTAAAGTCTCACATCATAGCTCATAACTAACCCCTCCTTTATTTACTTGCAATTAAGGAGGCAATCATATTTATCCGTATTTTTCCACCAAACTTGGACCGTTTGCAATTATCCTGCAATTTTAATTTTATACAATCACCGCTCTTTCAAAACCTTCTCTTTATGAAATGGTATCAAAATATGCACCTTGGCAGTTTGGTGTTTCGCTTGTTGATGGGTTGTGCATACCTTTTACATGGCTATCCCAAATTGGCCGGTGGCCCGGAACGATGGTCAAAAATCGGCAGTGCGATGAGCAATTTGGGCATTGACTTTGCTCCCGAGTTTTGGGGTTTATGTGCTGCTTTGGCTGAGTTTGGAGGTGGGTTATTGCTCATCACCGGATTTCTGTTTCGCCCCGCATGTTTGGTTTTGATGTTTACCATGTTTGTGGCGGCGTTGCAAAAATACATCACCGGGACAGGCGTATTTTTAGATTGGTCTTACCCTGCCGAGTTGTGTGCCGTGCTTTTGGCTTTCTTTTTCATTGGGGCGGGTGATTATACACTCAAAAACCTCTTGACTAAAAAAACATGAGATTAGATTAGAATCATCCGAAAGCCTTAGTTTTCAATAGTAGAAACGCGGCGCGCCACGTTACTACTTGCAGCCTTCATGATTCCACCTTCGCCCTCTCTAAAACAAATCGGTAAAAAGGTGAGGATAAGTAAACATCGAACCATTAATAGCAAAAGTCTAAAGTCTAAAATCTAACGTCTCACATCATAACTCATAACTCATAACTCATAACTCATAACTCATAACTAAAGAAATTCCCCATGCAATACTTAGCGATTTATGCCCTGACTACCGTCATTTTCTTTGCCATTGATATGGTATGGTTGGGCATCGTTGCCCGAAATTTTTACCGTCAACACCTTGGTTATATCATGGCCGAGCAGGTCAATTGGATAGCGGCCATCGTGTTTTACCTCCTTTACATCGGCGGCATCCTGTATTTTGCCATCCTTCCCGCCTTTCACCAACAAGCCTCTTGGCAGCAAGCAGCCTTGAACGGAGCGGTTCTCGGCTTTTTGTGTTATGCCACTTACGATTTAACCAACCTCGCCACCCTCAAAAACTGGCCAATAACAGTGGTCTTGATAGACATCGTTTGGGGAACCGTTTTGACGGGGTCGGTGGCCGGCATCTCGTTGTTTTTGGTTCGGAAAATTTGGGGGGTTTAGGGAGTATGTTACCGATACCTTATTTTAAGGTATCGTGTAACGGTATTGGTCATTAAAGGTATCGGTAAAGTTTTTATTAACGACTAATAAAAATCTGTTCAATTTTAGTTTTAACCATCAGGCTGTATCAAAATTGTAACTACATTAGCACCGAAATTTGAGGCTTTTGTCTTTTATGGTATATGCCGTTATGGATATACAACCTCTTGTTTTTCGATAGCTTTTAAATCACCACTACCCAATTCAGTTATCCTGTAACCTTCTAATTTTTCATCCACCAAAAGAACAAACTATGAAACATTTTTACATGCTGCTGCTCCTTGTTACTTGCTTTATCTATGGTCAAGTGCAAGCACAAACCACCCTTCGCGGAAATGTTACCGATATTTACGGCTTTACCTTAGTCGGCGTGAACGTTTTCGAAAAAGGCACGAACCGTGGAACAGTAACCGATTATGACGGGAACTATGAAATTACTTACAGAAATGCCGAGTCGGTCATTGTGTTTAGCTATATCGGGTATGTTACCCAAGAGGTCAAACCGGGCGGTAATGCCGAGTTGAACGTTTCGATGCAAGAAGAAGTGCTCAACCTATCGGGCATCGAGGTCGTGGGAACACGCAGCCTCAACCGTTCGGCAACCGAAACACCGGTGGCGATTGACATCATCCCGATTGCCGAGGTGATTAACTCTGTTGGACAATTAGACCTCAACCAACTCCTGCAATTTGCCGCCCCTTCATTTAACTCCAACCGTCAATCGGGTGCAGACGGCAGCGATCATATTGACCCTGCCACGTTGCGAGGCTTAGGCCCCGACCAAACGTTGGTGTTGATCAATGGTAAACGCCGTCATCAATCTTCGTTGGTCAATATTTTTGGCACTCGCGGACGCGGTAACACCGGAACTGACTTGAACACCATACCCGCTGCCGCCATCGAGCGCATCGAAATACTACGAGACGGGGCAAGTGCCCAATATGGTTCCGATGCGATTGCCGGGGTTATCAACATCGTTCTCAAATCCAACACCAACGAATTTACAGGCAACGTGTTTGCCGGCGCACGAAAATCCAAGTTCCGAACGGACAAAGATTTTGATGGCGAAACCCTGCAATTGAGCGGCAACTATGGTTTGGGAATTGGTAATGGCGGATTTGTCAACCTGACTACCGACTACCAACGCCGCAACAAAACCAATCGCCCCGCCGACCCCGCAGTCTATGACATTTACCGCCAAGAGTTTGGCGATGCAGAGTCGGACAATTTCGCGGCTTATTTTAATTCTAAAATGCCCCTTTCGGATAATGTCCATATCTATGCTTTTGGAGGATTGAACCATCGTTTTACCGATGCTTACGCTTGGACACGTGACCCCGACAGCGAGCGAAACATCCCCGAAATATACCCCAACGGATTTAACCCCCGCATTCAATCCAATATTTCCGACCGCTCGGCTTCGGTAGGGATTAGAGGTAAGGTGGGCAGTTGGGATGTGGATTTTAACAACACCTTTGGGTCAAACCGTATTCATTATTATGTTGACGGTACGCTCAATGCCTCTTTATTGGCCAAATCGCCCACCCGCTTCGATGCCGGTGGTTTCCAATTGAGCCAAAACACGGCCGGTCTCAACTTCACCCGATTTTTCCCCGAAGCCCTCAACGGTGTCAGCATCGCTTTCGGTTCTGAATATCGCATTGACAACTATCAGATATTTGCCGGCGAAGAAGGCTCGTATCGCAATTACGGATTGGTGGACACAGTAGTCAACGGATTGATTGAGCAAGTCGATTTGCTTGGCCGACCCGGTGGTTCACAAGGATTTCCGGGCTTCCAACCGGCAGACGAAACCAACGAAAACAGAACCAATTTGGCAGGCTATTTGGATGCCGAGTTTGATTTTACCGACAACTTTATGGTGGGTGCCGCTTTGCGCGCCGAGCGTTACAGCGATTTTGGAAGTACGGTGAATGGTAAAATTGCCGCCCGCTACGAAGTATCCCCAAGGTTCGCTTTCAGGGCATCGGCCAGCACCGGCTTCCGTGCCCCATCGCTTCCGCAAATTTTCTTTAGCTCCACCTTTACCGATTTTGTCAGCGGGGTTCCGGTTGATAAAATCATCGCCCCCAACAACAGCCCAATTACCCGCGTGCTCGGCATTCCGCAATTGCAAGAAGAAACCTCCCTCAATGCCAGTTTCGGATTTACCACCAAGCCGGTCAACGGCTTGACCGCCACCGTGGATGGTTATTTTGTGAGCATTAAAGACCGCATCGTGTTGACAGGAGCCTTTGAAGACAGCGACCCCGATATTGGTGCAGACTTGCAAGCACTCGGCGTAGGTGCAGCCCAATTCTTTACCAACGCCGTTGACACCCGAACTATGGGTGTGGACATCGTCATATCCTACTCCCGCCGCCTAGGTCCCGGAAGACTGCAAGCCACGTTTGCCGGAAACATCAACAAAATGACCGTTGAGAAGGTGAAAACAAACGATAAGTTGGCCGGTAAAGAAGACATCTATTTCGGCAACCGCGACAAACTCTTCCTCCTTGCTTCCGCACCGCCCAGCAAGTTGAACCTTACGCTCGATTACAAGATTAATCGTTTCAATGCCAATGTACGTTTTGTCCATTTTGCAAAAGTAGAACTCGAAGACTGGTTGGGTACTTTAGATGTATATGATCCCCGCGTAACAACCGACATCACGCTCGGTTATTCCTTAACCAACAACCTGAACCTGACAATAGGCGGAGCCAATGTGTTCAATGCCTACCCCACCACCCAAGACACCGAAACTGAAACCGGCGGGCTATGGGATGCCGTTCAAATGGGCTTTAGCGGCGCGCTTTACTTCACTAAAATCGGGTTTAAGTTCTAACCGGTTGTTTCCCGAAACAACTGTCCAAATTGATTTCCAGACGAAAAACATAGACTGTAAAGTCATTTACAACCAACTACACTTCTTGTGCAGCTACTACCAAGTGGCTGCACTTTTTTGTGAATAATGGAATGCGAATGAAACGGATGCAAGCAACGCAGAAGAGTGCTGATGTTATGGAACAAAGAAAAATCTGCGTTTGAAAGCCCTCGTTCTATTCTTTTTGGAACGCGGATAAAGCGGATGCAAGCAACGCGGATGAATGCTGATGTTATGGAACAAAGAAAAATCCGCGTTTGAAAATCCGCGTCATCTGCGTTCTATATTTGATTCGCGTTCAATTCTTTCTTGGATAAAACTTTTATTGTCGTTTTATTCATACATTTACAATAGGGAAATAAGATTGACGTGCTCCAAATATCTGATTAACATGAAACCTCTACACTTCCTTTTACTCCTTTTTGGATGCTGCTTGTTCAATACGGTAGTCGCTGTTGCCCAAAGCACCGATTGGTTTACAGTAGCATCTAAAGAAAACCATTTTTATTTTGTTGACAAAAATGGAGAGGAGATAGGTAAATTAGGCAGATGGAACAACGCAAAACAGTTCAATCTGTACACCGGCTTTGCTGAAGTAGAACTCATTGACCACGATAACAATATAACTAAATACCTGTTGGACACATTGGGCAACAGCTATCGTCTTGCATACAATGTAAAAGATCTGAACCCTGATGTAACTGCTTTAGTTTTGAGCGGACAAAAACTGACCATCCTCCCCGAAATAGTATGCCGGCAAAAACAGCTAAAAGTATTATGGCTTCGTGCTTGCCAGCTCATCATGCTACCCGATAGTATCGGGCAACTAACAGAATTGTTAAGGTTAGATTTAATAGGCAATAGGCTCACCACTCTACCCGAAAGTATCTCCCAACTCAATATTTTGGAAAGGTTAGATGTAAGCCAAAATAAACTCATTACGGTACCCGAAAGTATAGGGCAGTTAACCGGCTTGCAAAAACTGGATTTAAGCGTGAATCAACTCACCGTTCTACCGGAAAGTATAGGACAATTAACAAACTTAATATCATTGGAATGTGGCGATAATCAACTTGTCTCCCTACCGGAAAGTATAGGACAATTAACAAACTTGCAATCATTGCATTTTGGAGGTAATCTCTTCACTACCCTACCCGAAAGTATAGGTCAATTAACAAACTTGCAATCGTTGAGTTTTGGGAGGAATCGTCTCACAACCCTACCCGAGAGCATTACCCAACTCATCAATTTGCAATGGCTGTATATTGTCAAAAATCAACTCACTACTTTACCGGAAAATATCGGGCAATTAACCAAATTGCAATTGTTAGAGTTAAGAAACAATCAGCTAAAATCATTACCCGAAAGCATCGGGCAATTAACCAACTTGCAAAAGCTGGATGTATCTAATAATCAACTGACTAAGCTGCCCAAAAGCATCGGACAATTAACCAATTTGCAAACGATAGACATAGATTGGGGCAAAATAACCTTTTTGCCGGATGCCCCGATATGGACTAAAATTATTCATCTAAATTTATCTGAACGAAAAATCGGAAAACTACCGAAGGGATTTGAAAAGCTAAATAACTTACAAAGCTTAGCCTTAAACCATACTCAACTCCGAACGCTACCCCAAAGTATAGTGCTACTCACCAACCTGCAAGGGCTACATTTAAACGATAGTCAAATCCGTTCCTTACCTAAAAGCATCAGCCAACTCACCAACCTAAAACATCTGGGTTTAAGCAGGAATCGACTTCGATCCCTACCTAAAAGTATAGTAAGACTCGTCAACTTGCAAACGCTGTATTTAGACGACAATCAATTTCGTACCCTACCTAAGAGTATTATAAAACTCACCAACTTGCAAACGTTGGATTTAAGCATGAATCGACTTCGATCCCTACCAGAAAACATTATACAACTTGTCAGCTTGCAATCCTTGAATTTAAGCTACAATCAATTCACGACATTTCCCGAAAGTGTATGCCAATTAACCAACTTACAAGAATTAGACTTAACTTGGAATAAACTCACCACGCTTCCCGAAAACATAGGGCAACTTATTAGCCTGCGTATATTTAAAATAGGGCGCTGGCAACTCCGTTCTATACCCGAAAGTATAGGATTACTCACCAACTTGCAAAAATTGGATTTAGGAGGATGCCAACTACCCACGCTACCCGAAAGTATAGGATTACTCAGCAACTTGCAAAATTTACAATTACACCTCTGTCGACTAACCATCTTACCCGAAAGTTTTGGGAGTTTAACCAACCTGATAGAGTTGAATTTAAATCACAACAAATTCATCACTTTACCCGAAAGCATAACACAACTCCGCAACTTGCAAAAGTTGGATTTAGGTAGCAACAAATTTACCACTCTGCCCGAAAGTATTGGACAACTCAGTAACTTGCAAAGTTTGGATTTAAACAGAAACCAACTCACCACCCTACCCGAAAGTATTGGACAACTCAGTAACTTACAAAGATTGTATTTAAGTCGGAACAATATTACCACACTGCCTGAAAGTATAGGGCAACTCAGTAACTTACAAAGTTTGGATTTATACAGAAACCAACTCGCCACCCTCCCCGAAAGTATAGGACAGTTCACCAACTTGCAAACTCTGAATTTAAGCGACAATCAGTTTACCACCCTACCCAAAAGCATGGAGCAATTAACCAAATTGCAATCGCTTTCCTTATCAGGAAATGATGCCTTATCGCCTTACAACAAATATTTAGGGGGATTAGATTTAAAGACATTCCTTTCCCAATTATCCAAAGGCGAAATTAAGTTTGGGCAATAAAGACCTCTTTTTATTTTAGTGTTTTGAGGGCAAATTTGTTTCCCTGCAAGAAAGCCTTGATCCCCTGCAATAAAGTAAAACCCCTTTGCAAAAGTTTTTTTCATCCCTGTTTTTAGAAATTTAACACGCATCAAAAGGACTTATCTCCACTGAAATGATGCTTTTCCTTTCTGCAAACGTTTTTGATGCCCCAGTTTTTTTCAAAAACTCCCCTGCAAAAAGTTTTTGTCAACCGGCTTTAGGTTTTTGCTCCCCTGTTTTGGGGAAATTCCTTTCTGCAAGGGTTGATTGTCCCCCAGCAAAGAAGCTTTGTCAATTGTCAAAGAAGTTTTCTCATCCGACAAAGAGGTTCTGTCAACAGTAAAATTTGACGCATAAACCGACGATCTCTTTGATTGCGCTTTGTTGAACAGGCTTACAGATTAAACCCAATTGTTTAATACCCATCTAATCCGCCTTGTCAGAATCAATGGTATTGGCTATAACAAATGCTACGGCTAAAAATCATTTCAAATAACCCACATGAAAACTTCGCTGTTCTTTATCCTTTTATTCGTTAGCTCAATAACTTACAGCCAAACAGAAAGCATCTGCCCCGATCAACCTATACCAAGAGGATGGGTAGTCATTGAAAAGACAACTTGTGCGGGTTGTTGCGGTATGCCGGGTCAGTTAGTCAATCGGCTTACCATCAAGCGAATAGACCAAACTCCTGCAAGCACAACAGAAAGCATCTGTCCCGATCAATCCACACCAAGAGGATGGGTAGTCGTTGACAAGACTACTTGCGCCGGATGCTGCGGAATGCCGGGTGAGTTGGTCAATCGTCTGACCATCAAGCGTATTGATCGAACTCCGGTAGGCACAACAGAAAGCATCTGCCCCAATCAATCCATACCGAGAGGCTGGGTGGTGATTGATAAGACTACTTGTGCCGGTTGCTGCGGCATGTCGGGTCAGTTAGTTTACCGACTTACCATCAAACGTATTGACCAAAGTTCGTTAGGTACAACAGAAAGCATCTGCCCCAATCAATCCATACCGAGAGGCTGGGTGGTGATTGATAAGACTACTTGTGCCGGTTGTTGCGGCATGTCGGGTCAGTTGGTGAACCGGCTTACTATTAAACGCATCTAAGATGTTGGTGAAAATTATAGCGGTAATATCTCTCTCCTAAGCATTTAACCATCCCTGTTCCATAATATCTTTGGCGTGGTAGGTAATGATCACATTCGCTCCGGCACGGGCAAACGCATACATGTTTTCCATGACAATTTTGGCTTCGTCCACCAAACCCATAGAGGCTGCCGCTTTTACCATGCTGTATTCGCCCGACACATTATAACAAGCAACAGGCAAGTGGGTATGTTGTCGTAGTTGGTGAATAATATCGAGGTAAGCCAAAGCCGGTTTAACCATTAAAATATCCGCACCTTCCTGCTCATCCAAAAAGGCTTCGCGGATGCTTTCCCGCGAATTGCGAAAATCCATTTGATACCCTTTCCGGTCGCCCGATTGTGGGGACGAATCGGCTGCTTCTCTGAAAGGCCCGTAATAAGCTGAGGCATATTTAATGGCATAAGACATGATAGCGGTATGTGAAAACCCTTCGCCGTCTAAGGTTTGACGGATCTGCTTTATGCGTCCGTCCATCATGTCGGAAGGGGCAACCATATCAGCGCCGGCTTGTGCATGGGTGAGCGACATTTGAGATAATATTCCCACGCTCGCATCATTTAAAATATGGTTGCCGGCCAATACGCCGCAATGACCATGCGTGGTATAAGCACACATACAGACATCTGTGATCAGGTAGAGGTCATCCCCAAATTCGGCTTTAAGTCTTCTGACAGCCGTAGGAACGGCACTGTTGGGATGATAGCTGCTATCGCCTGTTTCGCTTTTTGGGTCGCCGACACCAAACAACAAAATTTTGTTGATGCCCAATTTTAGAGCAGCTTCCACTTCGGATACCAATTCATCGGGTGAAAAGTGAAAAACCCCGGGCATGGCGTTGATAGGGTGTTTAATGCCATTCCCTTTGCATACAAAATAGGGGTAAACAAACATGTTTTTCGACAATCGGGTTTCCGCCACCATTTCTCTGATAATGGAATTATGTCGCAATCGTCTTGGACGTATCAAATCCATATTGGGAAAGTTTTTTAGGGTTATACGCAATTGAGTTAAAACAAGATAGCTCAACTTTCAGATAAGGATGTATTGACTAAACTTATTCCTTCCAAACTATCATTGTTTTATTTCCAGTCTTAATTCTGCGAAAATCTGCGAAATCAGCGGGAACAAACTACTTATAATTGTTTTACTTCCAAGTCTTAACTCTAAGAAAATCTGAGGGAACAAACTATCTATAATTGTTTTGTTTCCTGTTCTTAATTCTGCGAAAATCTGCGAAATCTGCGGGAACAAATTAATAAACTACTTGTCCTCCAAAACAAGCATACTAGCGGTTGCTTTAGCAAAAACTGTTTTCTGCCCGTTTTCGGAAATGGCATACACTTCGCTTTCGCAAAAATGAATACGCGCGCCTTTTTTTTCCACCCAACCTTTAGCCAACAAAATATCGGATTTGCCGGGACGGTAATAGGCTACTTTTATTTCGGCAGTAACCACATGTTGTTGAGGGTCTATGAGGGTAAACGCCGCAAAACCGGCAACGGTGTCGCAAAGCGTGGTCATAATTCCGCCATGTGCATATCCGTTCTGCTGCCGGTGGTGATCCTGCATGATTAATTGACCTTCTACCGCACCGGAAGCGACCTTTGTAATTTCAAATCCGATAAAGTGCATAAAATAATTTTGCTTCATCATTTTAGCTACTTTTTGGACAACCAAGGGGTTCTCTATTTCAAACATGGTGCAAAAATAGCTGCAATTCCCGTTTTAATGGCTAAAGCAAAATATTTTTGGGTTAAAATTGGTATCGGGTTGAAAAAAATACTATAATTGCCCCAAAATTACAACAAAGCTACCATTTATGAACACAGCTAAACTACTTATCAACCTTGTGTTGATACTCATTATCGGTCTTCTAGTCTATAAATTAGTTGCCACTATACAAGAACCGATTACGTTCCAGAAAGAAAAAGCCAAACGAGATGCCGTGGCCATAGAACGATTAAAACAAATCAGATTAAGCCAGTTAGCTTTTAAAGGCAAATACGGTCATTATAGTGGTAGTTTTGACTCGCTCATTAATATGGTGAAAACCGATAGCTTTGAAGTGGTCAAAGTCATCGGCGACCCGAACGACTCGACAGTGGTGGTCAAAAAAGAAGTGTTTAAAAAGAGTATGTTAGACTCTTTGTTTGCCGGCAACGCACAAGCTTTAGCTCAGATACCGGAAGTTCCCTTTTCAAAGAAAGGCGATAAGTTTAATATTCAAGCAGCATTGATTACCAAAAACAATACGGAAATCCCTGCTTTTGAAGTGTCTGCCCCGTTGAAGGTGATTTATTCCGATTTACCCAATCAGTATTACGCCGATAAATTTAACGATGTCATGCGGGTTGGAAATATCAATGACGGAACAACCACCGGTAGTTGGGATAAATAACAAACCCAACGGACTTCTTGCATTACTCGGATTGAACACAATTTTTCAAAAATTATATTGGCTTCAGGCACAATGGTTTACCTGTTGCCCCTTACTGCGAATTTGGCTTTTGCTTACTCCTATTCTCAAACCCTAACAAAGCAGTACACCCTTGTTAAACGATATAAACAACATACAGGTAAGCCAACAAATAAAGCATAGGCTGTTTGACCGGAACAATACCCGCCACCTAAATTTGACGATTTATGTAGGATACGATGAGTTGTCTTTTGCCATTGATGATGAACAAGAAAGCGGGATTGTCTTTCTGAAATCTTATAGGTTAAAAGATGCAAACAATTACTTTGCCTATAAACTGCTGTTGTCCGAACTGTTGGAACAGGAGGAATTGTTTACCAACCAATACAACAAGATAAGCATCGGGTTAAATGCTGCCAATTATACCCTTGTTCCTCACAAATACTATGACCCCAGCAGTGCGGAAAGGTATTTTGACTTTAATGTTCAATACGATGGCAGCAGCAAAATCATGACCAACTTTATAGAAGGGGTTAACTGTTTTGCCATTTTTGCAATGGACTTTCAATTGTTGGAAACGCTGACCAATATTTTTGGAAACTTCATCCTTCAACATGCGGTGAGTTACTTAATTCCTGCTTTACCTACCAAAGAGGGTGAAAAGAGACTTTATGCTAATCTGCAAAAAAACAACATGGATATTGTTTGTGTAGATGGGGATAAGTTGATTTTTTGCAACACGTTTAAGTTCAATAACCCGTCTGAATACCTATTCCATTTGTTAAATGCTTCTAAACAAAGTGGCATAGACCCCGACACCGACCAATTTATCATATTGGGAGATATCAATTCCGACCAACAACACTACCAACTTAGCAAAGACTACCTTGTTAACTTATCCTTTGCAAACAGACCTGCCGACAAAAAGTACTGCATGGAATTAGATATTATTGCACCACATCAGCATTTTAACCTTTTTGCTATCCGATAATACAGCACCTGTTGTTAGCAATCGTTGTTGGTTCGGTTAGGTTTACTATTGACCTTACTTTCTATGCGTATTATTGGAGGAACATTTAGCGGGCATCGGTTTCACCCACCTCAAAAGATACCCGCTCGCCCGACAACTGATATAGCAAAAGAAGGGCTGTTTAACATTTTGCAAAATCACTTTGAGTTTGATGATATCAAAGCCTTAGACCTGTTTGGCGGAACCGGCAGCATTAGCTATGAGTTGGCTTCCCGTGGTTGTTCAGACATTGTTACAGTCGAAATTGACCGTCAAAGTGCCATGTTTATAGAAAAAACAGCAACGCAGTTCAATTTTGGAATAGATGTCGTTAAAATGGATGTATTTAAGTTTATTGCATCCTGCCAAGAGCAATTCAATTTTATTTTTGCGGGGCCCCCATATCCTCTAAAAACGATACCCGATTTACCCAATCTGATATTTGAATATCAATTATTGAAGCCCGAAGGGTGGTTTGTTTTAGAGCATAACCCTCAACATCACTTCGATCAACATCCAAGATTTATTCGCAGCCGAAACTACGGAACGACAATTTTTAGTATTTTTGGGTGAAATGATCACTTTATCATAAGCCATGAAGAAAATAGCCGTCTTTCCGGGTTCTTTCGACCCTATCACCTTGGGGCATATAGATATTATTACCCGCGCCATCCCTATTTTTGATAGTATTGTGGTGGCTATTGGTGTCAACTCTCAAAAAAAATATCTTTTTACGCTCGAAGAGCGACTCGACATGATTCGGCAAACCTTTGTCAACGAGCCGAAAATCAGTGTTGCTTCATATCAAGGGTTAACAGTTTCTTTTTGTGAAAGTATAGATGCCCGATACTTGTTAAGAGGGGTGCGCTCGGCAAGTGATTTTGAATTTGAGAGAAGCATCGCCCAACTCAACCAAACACTATCCCCCAATATAGAAACAGTACTGTTGATTTCCCGTCCTGAGTATTCCCATGTCAGTTCAACCATCGTGCGCGAAATAATTACCCACAAAGGCAAGGTGAACGGTTTCGTGCCCCATGCTGTTTTAGACCGAATACAAACGATGTAGAGGACGCGATTCGTTATTCCATCTCTCCTTCAATTCCAAACATGATTTACTTAGACAATGCCGCCACGACTGCATTAGCACCGGAAGTATTAGAAACAATGCTGCCATTTATGACCGATAATTATGGCAACCCATCTTCCATACATGCCTTGGGCAGAAAAAGCCGTACTGCCATAGAGAAAGCCAGAAAAATAGTGGCAAATCATTTGAGTGCTTCCGTAGCAGAAATTTTTTTCACCTCCGGTGGAACAGAAGCGACTAATACTGCTTTGTATGGAGCAGTTCAAAATTTGGGGGTCAAGCATATTATCAGTTCTCCCATAGAGCATCACTGTGTATTGCATACTTTAGGAGCGTTATCGAAACAGCAATACGTAAAAGTTCATTACTTACCACTTATGCCCAATGGGATAATAGACTTGGAGGCTTTGGAACATCTGCTTTCCCGATTTCAAGGACAAGAAAAGACGATGGTATCGCTGATGCACGCCAATAATGAAATTGGTAATTTATTGCCCCTGCAAAAGGTTTCCGATTTGTGTAAACAGTATGATGCGCTCTTTCATACCGATACTGTGCAAACCTTTGGTTATTACCCTTTTAACCTTAGCACCTTGCATTTAGACTTTATAACAGGCTCGGCACATAAACTGCATGGGCCTAAAGGGGTAGGGTTTTTGTACATCAATGGTAAACACAAGATTGACCCTTTTATTCATGGGGGTTCGCAGGAAAGAAATATGCGTGCTGGTACTGAAAACCTATATGGAATTGTAGGTTTAGGAACAGCAACAGAATTGGCTTACCAAAATCTGAATACCGACCAAGCACATATTACCTCTCTCAAAACTTACATGAGGCAACAATTGAGGGAGCACTTTCCTATGATTAGCATCAACGGAGATACAGAGAGTAACACGCATTATAAAATACTGAGCATTTGTATTCCAGCGGATTTATCAGCCGATTTACTACTCATTAACCTCGATATTGCTGGGATTTGTGCATCAGGAGGGAGTGCTTGCAGTTCGGGGGTTGATGTGGGTTCGCATGTATTACAAGCCTTAAACGTTCACCCTGATAGCGTTAACATCCGGTTTTCGTTTTCTAAATATAATACCTTATCTGAAATAGATTTTACAATACAAACCCTAAAGCGTATCCTAAAGATAGCATGAAGAAAAGTAAAGGACTTGTGAGAGTTTGCGAAGTATTTAGTTTCTTCCGCCTACACAGGTTACGAGCGAATCTACTTGAGTAGCCCACAATTTTTGTTGCTCTTTTGCTTCATCAGCTTCTACAAATTCTGTGATAATCAAAATGGTGTCATCCGTTACTTCCGACTTCTCAATTCTAAATTCGAGATACTCTCCTTCGTCATTTGATTCCATTTTCATCTTAAAGTAATGGCTTTCGACATCCTCTAATACTTCGCCTTTTTCAGTATAGTCGTCCCATGCAAAAGTAAATCCCTTATCATCCTCGGTAACTTTGTCGGCGAACCATTGCGACAAACCGGAAGCTGTTGATAGGAAATTATATAGAATTGCAGGGGATGACTTGATTACAAAATCGTATGCGCATTTAATTTTTGCCATTGTTCGTTGTTTTCACGTTTCAAAAACAGTTGATAAGAACCTTTGAGGGGGCAATTTAGTAAATCAATTTTAATTCTTACCAAGTTTTATGTTTCAGTAGCAAGTAAATTTTTAAAAAAAATCTCACAGATTATTTGAACAAAATTATCTTGTAAATGATTAGTATTGTTTGGCATTAACAATCTTACTGTTTATCTTAAATTGTCAACTTTTCTTTTTAAAAACCCGTTTTACTTATCTCACTCACTTCAAACTGCTTTTAGGGTTAGTTATTTCTTTAGTATGATGGCTTTATGGGTTTTTAACAATGAAAGCAGCAGCATTTAATATCTCATAATCTACTTTGAAGTGTGATTATTACTACGCCCTTAATTAGAGAAGAACAGAAAACTGAAAAAACACGTAACTTTGTAGTCCATTTATCTTTAAAAAAAGCTCTTAAATGAGTTGTGCTCTATTTTTAAACTTATAAAATTTATATGCGGCAGCTAAAAATTACCAAATCAATCACCAATCGCGAAAGCCAATCTCTCGAAAAGTATCTACAAGAAATTGGGAAAGTGGATTTACTTACTCCGGAAGAAGAAGTAGATTTAGCACGTCGTATTAAGCAAAACGACCAGGAAGCACTTGAGAAACTAACAAAGTCTAACCTCAGATTTGTGGTTTCGGTAGCCAAACAATACCAAAATCAAGGATTATCACTGAGTGACTTAATTAACGAAGGAAACTTGGGCTTAATTAAAGCCGCTCAACGTTTTGATGAAACTCGAGGGTTTAAATTCATTTCTTATGCTGTTTGGTGGATTCGTCAATCCATCCTTCAAGCCTTAGCCGAGCAATCACGTATTGTCAGATTACCCCTTAACAAGGTTGGCTCTTTAAACAAAATTAATAAAGCGTTCTCGCAATTAGAGCAAGAGTTTGAGCGGGAACCTTCTCCCGAAGAGCTAGCCACTTTGTTGGATATTGACTCGGATGAAGTAGAAACGACTTTGGGGGTTGCTGCCCGTCACGTTTCAGTAGATGCTCCTTTTGTGGATGGAGAAGACAACTCCTTGCTCGATGTTTTGGAAAACATGGGAACACCCAACACCGATAGTCATTTAGCCTATTTGGACTCCTTACGGCGCGAAATTGAAAGGTCTTTAGATACGCTCACCCCTCGACAAAAAGATGTCATTAAGTTGTATTTTGGTATTGGAACCGAACACAGCATGTCATTGGAGGATATTGGCGACCGTTTTGGACTTACCCGCGAAAGGGTACGACAAATCAAAGATAAAGCCATCAACAAATTAAGAACGACCTCTCGTAGTAAATTGCTTAAAACTTACCTCGGCTCGTAAATTGCCTTCTTCAACATGAAACGCCTCTTGCAAATTACTTTCAAGAGGCGTTTTTAATTTTGTAAGATTTGCTGATCAACTCATCTATCCTTACGGGACGTTTAGAACTCATTTGTCCGGGACCAACTCAATTTGTTTTCGCAATTATATGGCTTGTTCAAAAGCAATCTTCCGATTTTTACTACATTTGTTGTCAAGGCATTTTCACTAAACGAACCTAATGACTTATTGCATAGTTTACCAATTGCCTTCATCGAGTAATGTTAACAACCAATCAATTTGATTACAACACTATAACCTGTTTTGTTTTATGAAAATTACCTACACTACTTGGGTTTGTCTTTTAGCATTTTCATTCTTAACCCTTCCTAATTTGTTGGCACAAGAGCCGGCCGCTAAGCAAACCAATACGGCGGAACAGACCTTTAAACAATTAGATCATGAACTACCTACCCCCAATACCTATCGCACAGCTTCGGGTGCGCCGGGGCATCAGTATTGGCAGCAACGTGCCGATTATGATATACAGGTAGAGTTGGACGATAGCAAACGGCGTATTGATGGTACTCAAACGGTTACTTATCACAATTCATCGCCCGATGTGTTGACTTATATATGGTTGCAATTAGACCAAAACCAACAGGCAAAGACATCGGATACTTATGCTACCGAAAGCAACAGTATAAAAGATGACATCAGCTTTAATGACTTCCAGAAATTGCACCTCAATTTTGACGGAGGGTTTAAATTAGAAGAGGTGAGCACTTTGTCGGGGATAAAACTTCCTTATACTGTTAGTAAAACCATGATGCGGATTGACTTGCCCGAGCCGCTTAAACCGGGAGGCACTTTTGCTTTTAAAATGAAATGGTGGTATAATATCAACGACCGTATCAAGATGGGGGGGCGTTCGGGTTACGAGTATTTTAAAAATGATGATAATTGCCTTTATACCATCGCTCAATTTTACCCAAGATTGGCCGCTTACTTAGATTACCAAGGTTGGCAACACAAGCAATTTTTGGGTAACGGAGAGTTTACCCTAAGTTTTGGTAATTACAAGGTAAGCATCACCGCGCCGGCTGATATGATTGTGGCGGCAACCGGCGTATTGCAAAATCAAACTGAAGTACTGAGTGCCGAACAGCGAACCCGTTTGGATAAAGCTAAAACTGCTACCGAGCCGGTCTTTGTGGTTACTGCCGACGAGGCACTCAAAAACGAAAAAAGCAGATTGAAAGAAAAGAAAACTTGGGTATTTAAAGCCGAAGATGTGCGCGATTTTGCTTTTGCAGCAAGTCGTAAATTTATTTGGGATGCCATTGGCGTGCCTATGAGTAACAAAACAGTGATGGCTATGTCTTTTTACCCAAAAGAAGGGAACCCATTGTGGGAACAGTATTCCACAAAAGTAGTAGCTCATACCTTGCGAACTTACTCCAAATATACATTCGACTATCCCTATCCGGTGGCAATTTCGGTTCATGCCGATAAAATAGGGATGGAATACCCCATGATTTGTTTTAATTTCGGTCGCCCTGAATCCGATGGCACTTACAGCGCGCGAACAAAGTATGGGATGATTGGGGTAATTGTTCATGAAGTAGGCCATAATTACTTTCCGATGATTGTCAACAGCGATGAAAGGCAATGGACTTGGATGGACGAAGGTCTAAACAGTTTTTTGCAATACCTAACTGAACAGGAATGGGAAAAGGGCTTCCCTTCCAGACGAGGGCCGGCTCCGAATATTGTTAGTTATATGAAAGGCGACAAGAACGGGCAGATGTCAATTATGACCAATTCGGAATCTGTTTTACAATTTGGCAACAATGCTTACGGTAAGCCGGCAACTGCACTCAATATATTGAGAGAATCGGTCATGGGGCGCGAACTTTTCGATTTTGCGTTTAAAGAATATGCTAACCGTTGGAAATTTAAACATCCCACGCCCGCAGATTTTTTCAGAACAATGGAAGATGCTTCGGCAGTTGATTTGGATTGGTTCTGGCGGGGCTGGTTTTACACCACCGATTATGTTGATATTAGCATGGATGAGGTGAAATGGTTTAAAATCAATACCAAAGACCCCGATGTCGAAAAGGCAATAACCAAAGAAGAGAATGCGAAAAAGCCAAAGTATATAACCGATTTGCGCAACGAAGAAGAAAAATTGCCGCGCGAAATTGATAAAGACCCAGCTTTGGTAGATTTTTACAACCGATACGATTCCCTATTCGTTACCGAAATAGACCGTAGAGTATATCAAAACTATCTTGCCAATTTAAGCGAGGAAGAAAAAGAATTGCTTCAAAAAAACTATAACTACTACGAATTGACCTTTAGTAATCTAGGCGGTTTGGTGATGCCCATAATTTTGGAATTTGAATATACCGATGGGTCGAAAGAGGTGAAGCGAATTCCTGCCGAAATTTGGCGGAAGAATGATAAAACCGTTACCAAAGTTTTTATCACCCAAAAAGAACTCCTAAGTGTTACCTTAGACCCATTCTTGGAAACCGCCGATTGCGACCTGAGCAATAACACTTTCCCGCCTAAACAACAGGCTTCGCGCTTCCAACTATACAAAAGCAGAGACCGCGAAGGACCTAATCCTATGAAAGAAAGAAAAAAGTAAACGCCCTCCAATGTTTCTAGCATGATTAACGATATAGTTTTTGATAACCTTTTGGTTAAAAAATCCGCTTGATTTTCAGGCGGATTTTTTTTGTGTGGATTCTTCCTGATAAAGCTAACTCACGGTCTATACACCCATTTGTGATTATATGCCATTATGAATGAGGTAAATAATGTCATTTTTTAAACAAAAACGCATGGCTTTCAAACTTGGATGTTTCTGAAACAATTTAAAGTGTTACGGATGTAATCAGGAGGAGAGTGTTTATAAATGTGGGGTAGGTATGTAAATGTGTGGCTTAGAAAAAAATATAAACTGCCGATAGAGGACTGGTAAACAGTACATCAACCAAGATAAACCCCAACCTAAACCCCTAACAACACATTTACCCGTTTAATCAAAAATGGATTGAGTAGAACAGAATCAGTAAATACCTGCCTGACAAAAATATGTTTGAAAGTTTAAACGGGAGGAAACAAAAAATGCCACTGTAAACACAGCGGCATTTTTTGTTTTAGCTAAAGCAGGTTATTTAGGGGCGAACGCAAAAGGTTGGTTGTCAATTCGCTTTACTATTCATACACATCATAGACAGTGCCTTTATTGAGGAACTGAACATTGCGGCCGAGGGCGAGAAACTCAGCTGTTTCGGGTTGGTTCTTTAGCAATTCAAAGTATTCTTTCGAGGCAAACTGAATGCGGGTTACTTTGGTTTTACTTTGATTGTAAACTTCGGAGTCTATCCATTGGTTTTGTTCGGTTTGATAGACCGCGCGCCCTTGGATATTGCGATACTGGTTGGCTAAGGTATTGTTTTGGTCGCTGTCGGTTGCTTGGTTGTTCATTCGGCTTTGACCTTGACGGGTTTGGTCAATATTGTCGGCTTTCGATAGGCTTTGCACTTCCTGACTGGAACGGACACTGCCGGCGCCTTCGCTTTCTTGCATATCGGAATATTCTTTTCTGGAACTTCCGTTTTGAAAAGATTTAGGCGAAGGTCTGAGGTGGGGCATGGGGTCGCCGGGTTGAGGAGGGCGAATGGTTTGCGCATCGTCTTCCAAAATGAGATAACTCGTGTAGGGGGTTACAATTCCATACTTTTTGGCAAGTTCTACGACTTGTTCTACGAGTTCCTTGTCCTCACCGTGCAGGCGTATTTGGTCTAAAAGATAACCAACCGAGCGGGCAGCCCATAGCGGGGGGATAAACTCGTTGTCTGTATGGTTATCTGGCAGGGGGATGTCGTAGGTAAATTGCCGCGTTTCTCCGTTCACCTTTCCTTTAATGGTAACAGACGATTTTTCGTTGGCAATCAGTTTGTATCTGCCCATGACGGTTAGCGAAGTGCCTTTGAACAAGTCGCCTAAATCTTTGGGATAGATTTCGTAAGCAGAAAGGTTGCGTCCGAAAGAGATTTGAAGGTCGGTCAGAACGGGAGAACTGATTTTGGTGTAGAAGTTGGATATTTTCACCTCAATATCTTCCGAAGGAAGGATATAGCTTCGGTAGGCGCGGGTGGCTTCGGTGATTTTATCGAGCAAATGGGTGTTGAGGTCTTCACCGATGCCAAAGGTAAAGATGCGAGTGTTTGAGGTATTCGCGAGTTTGACCTTTTTGACCAACTCGTCTTCTTCGGTAACGCCCACAGTGGGTTTGCCATCGGTAATAAAAACGATAAAGTAAGGACGGTTTGATTGGGTTTTTACCTTCAAGGCTTTTTCGAGTGCTTCGTCAATATTGGTACCGCCGATGGGTTTCAGGTTTTCAATAAACTTTAGGGCATCGGCAACATTCATTTTATTGGCCGGCTCCAATTCATCGAACAAACTACGTGCCTCAGTCGAAAACCGCACGACGTTAAATCTATCGTCCGAGTTTAGATTGTTGACACAAAAGGCTAAGGCTTCTTTGGCTTTATTGAGTTTATCGCCTGCCATACTGCCCGATACGTCTAAGACAAAACTGATGTCTTTGGCAATGACCTGTTCGGTTTTATCTTCCATGCCTGGGTTGATATTGAGCAGGAAGAACCCATCTTCGCGGCTGTTTTTATAGGATAAGGTGGTTACACCAATTCCTTCCTTAGCCGCACTAAAGTACAGTTTAAAATCGGTATTGGGCTGCACGTTTTTGGCTTCGTATCCAATACGGGCGGCTTGACTGCCTTTGCGAATGATTTCGGCATCGTGTGTAGGGCAGTAAATGGATTTCAAGTCTTCGTCCGTTTTCAGGTCTATATCGAGGCTAAGGTTTTGAAGGGGTTTAGCGGCGTGCTTGGAATTGTTGAGCGGATATATATAGGTAGTCGTGCCGTCTTCGCGGGTCAAAATTTCGCTGTAAGAAATTTTTATCCGCAATTCGCTTCGCGGCTCAATAGGGAACACGCGCACTTTAAATAAATCGTGTTTACTGTACTCCAAGAGTGCCGGGTCGCGCATGCTACGCACAATGTCTTCGTAAATCTGCCGCGCTTTTTTTGCATCGAGCAATTCGGCATGAGTTTCTTTACCATTGATAAACATCGAAAAATTGGCGATGACCCCTGCCGTAGGAATGGGGAACAAGAAATATCCCTCCAATCTATTGCCCGAAGGGTTGTAAAAAACTTGGTCAATGGCAGTGAGGGCAGTTTGCCCGTCAATTTTAACCTCAGCCTTTTCCGATTTCACTTCCAGTTGAAACGGGGTGAAATCAGGGGGTGGGGGCATCGGTCGGGGACGGGGTAAAATATCGGGGGAGGTAATCACGGTGGGTTGCCAATTGCTGCCTTCGGGTGCTACCACCATCAAGCCGCCAGCCTGTAAAGCAATAGAAGACAATAAACAACCCATCAACAATACAAGTATGTTTTTCATAGGGAAGGAAATTTATAAGGTATAAATGATTTGAATTAAGTTGTTAGCAGAGCAGAACGCCCAAAAACTTTACGACTTTGCAAAATGTTCATTGATAATGATGCAAATATGGAAGAGCAAGGTGTCTGACGTTCATTTTTATTAGAAGTTTATTATCATTGCACTAAGAAGCTGCCCGAAAAGTATCTTTCACAGGATGTAATGGGCATGTCTTTTTAATATGACTATCCAAATACATCTTTTTACCACAGAGTTTCGCAAAGTGTTTCGCAGAGTTTCGCAAAGTAACACTAAGAAATAAGAAAACTCTGCCAACTCTGTAGTTAACTTTGCGTAACTCTGCGGTTAAACTTATGCTACGAAGAAAATAAAGATTCGCACTAAGAAATAAGAAAACTCTGCGTAATACTGCGCTTAACTTTGCGGTTAAATTTATGCTGCAAAGACAATTAAGATTCACACAAATTGCACTGAAAGATTTATTGAATTGCCTCAACTAATACCCATTCCATCTAAAAACACACTCTCCTCCATGTCAACCAATCCCGCTACCTTAGTTTTGCACGACAAGTTGCAAAAACATTTTCCCGAATTTGATTTGCACTTGCTCAATTTCATTGCCGAACATGCCATCGTTCGCACGGTGGAAGCCGGTAAACTATTGATGCATCCGGGGCAATACTTCAAGTCTGTTATTTTGGTTTTGTCGGGCAAGGTAAAGGTGTATAGACATGACGAAGAAGGTAACGAGTTTTTCATGTATTATATTGAACCCGGTTCTGCTTGTGCGTTGTCAATGGTTTGTGCTGCCCGAAACCTTGTCAGCGAAATTGCTGCTTTGGTAACCGAAGAAACCGAACTGGCCATGATACCCATCGAGTTGATGGACGAGTTGGTTAAAAATCACAAAACGTGGTACTATTTTGTTTTGGAAACCTATCGCAGCCGTTTTGGTGAACTGCTGCAAGTCATAGACAGTATTGCCTTTAAAGCGATGGACGAAAGGTTGGAGTTTTACCTGAAACGCCAACTCAAGAGCACACAATCTTACACCCTCAACATTACCCACGAACAAATAGCTTCCGACCTCAATTCATCGAGAGTGGTGATTTCGCGCCTGCTCAAAAAAATGGAGCAAGACCGCAAACTCCAGTTATTTAGAAATTCTATCGAATTAAGCAGCAAAATTTACCCTTTGTAACTATTGCTACACAGTAGCTGACTTTCCCCTATTACCTTTGCACCCAAATTAAACATATTTATGGAAATTTTGGGTTATTTAGCATCTGCTATCATCGGCATTTCGTTGGGGTTGATTGGCGGAGGGGGTTCTATCCTTACAGTTCCCGTTTTAGTATATTTGTTACATGTTGATACCGTGTTGGCCACTGCTTATTCCTTATTTATAGTAGGGACAACAAGTTTGGTTGGCGTTATTCCCAAATACCGTCAGGGTTTGGTCAGCATCAAAACCGCTGTAATTTTCGGCATTCCCTCCATTGCGGCAGTTTTTGCCACCCGCAAGTTTTTAGTTCCTGCAATACCCGACACCTTGTTTTATATAGGTGAATTGGCAATTACCAAAGCCATCTTTATTATGGTCTTGTTTGCCATCTTGATGGTATTTGCCTCCATTACCATGATCAGGGAGAAAAAGGTCAAAGACGATAACGGTAATTTGGTAAAACCTACGGACGAAGTAGCTCCTATTCACTACAATTACCCGATGATTATATTGGAAGGATTGGTGGTAGGGGTGTTGACAGGGTTAGTCGGTGCCGGCGGCGGATTTTTAATTATTCCAGCTTTGGTATTGTTTACCAAACTCCCGATGAAAATGGCGGTAGGCACATCCCTTTTAATCATTGCAGCTAAATCGTTAATCGGCTTTACCGGCGACCTTGGTCATTACAGTATAGATTGGACTATGTTAATGACGGTAACTGCAATTGCGGTAGTCGGTATTTTCATAGGCAGTGCTTTGTCTAAAAAGATTGATGGGGTGAAATTGAAAAAATCATTCGGGTGGTTTGTGCTCGTCATGGGCATCTATATTTTGATTAAAGAGATTTTCTTCGCTTAACAAAGCTATATGTAACTTTTGTAACGAACACTTAGTACAGGCGACCGTATCTTTGCATTGTGATTTTGAAGAAAACACAAAGTTGCCTTCCCTCACAACCATTTTCTACATAACCCCAATTTTTTTAAACAACTTAAAATACTTCGCAATGAAAGTAGAACAGATTTATACCGGCTGCCTTGCTCAAGGAGCTTATTATGTCGAGTCGGATGGTGAAGCAATCATCATTGACCCGCTACGGGAAGTTAAACCCTATATCGAGCGAGCAGAAAAAAACGGTGCCAAAATTAAGTATGTGTTGGAAACACATTTTCATGCCGATTTTGTTTCGGGACATATTGACTTAGCCAAAAGTACAGGTGCAACAATTGTATATGGCCCGACTGCAAAACCTAACTTTGATGCACATATTGCCACAGATGACGAAATACTGAAAGTCGGAAAAGTAACTATCAAAGTTTTACACACTCCCGGTCATACAATGGAGTCGAGTTGTTTTTTGCTTTTTGATGAAAACGGTCGCGAACATGCAGTGTTTACCGGCGATACCTTATTTATCAACGATGTGGGACGACCCGATTTAGCTCAAAAAGGAGCGATTACACAGGAAGTCTTGGCAGGATATTTATTCGATTCACTTCGCAATAAAATCATGTCCCTTCCCGACCATGTGATTGTTTACCCTGGCCATGGAGCCGGTTCTGCTTGTGGTAAAAACATGAGTAAAGAAACCGAAGACATCATCGGAAGACAGAAAAAGGTAAACTATGCCCTGCGTGCCGATATGACCAAAGAAGAGTTTGTAACAGAGGTCATCACCGGCTTAATGCCTCCTCCAAGTTATTTTCCGCTCAATGCCCGCATGAACCGCGAAGGATATGACAGCATTGACGAAGTTTTGGAACGCGGTTGTCAGGCACTTAGTCCCGAAGCCTTTGAAGCTGCCGCAAACGAAACCGAAGCCTTGATGTTGGATACTCGATTGCCTCAAGATTTTGCCAAAGGGTTTATTCCAAACAGTATTAACATTGGCATTGATGGTAATTTCGCACCTTGGGTGGGAGCTTTAATTCCCGATATTAAACAACAAATACTCATCATTACCGAACCCGGTCGAGAGGAAGAAGTCGTTACCCGACTTGCCCGAGTAGGGTACGATTATACCATCGGTTACTTAGATGGAGGTTATGAAGCTTGGGAAAAAGCAGGTAAAGAAACCGATCATATCAGAACCATCACTGTAGAAGACTTTGCCAAAGAACACCATCAAAACCCAAACATCAATGTAGTGGATGTAAGGAAGCATAGTGAATACGAATCAGAGCATATTGAAGGTGCATTGAACATGCCGCTCGATTTTGTCAATGATGCCATGTATGTGGTGAACCGCGACAAAACCTACTACGTGCATTGTGCCGGTGGTTACAGGTCCATGATTTTCAACTCCATCCTTCGAGCAAGAGGATACGATAATCTGATTGACGTACAAGGTGGAATGAAAGCCATCCGCGAAAGCGGTGAATTTAAAGTAACCGATTTTGTAGAGCCGGTTACCATGTTGTAATAAGCAGTCCGAAAAATCCCCAATCTTTCAATTAGGATGTTATTTTCTATAAGGTAGGCATTTATGATTGTTTGTTTTGGTTAGATGACCGATAGAAGATGCCTAACGACATTGGAACAAGGAACAGGATATTTCAGACATCTACTCAGCTTATCGGGCCATAGATTTTCAACTCGTGGCCACAAGTTTGCAACTCGTGGCCACAAAATTGAAAATCGTGGCCACAAAATTGAAAATCGTGGCCGCAAAATTGAAAATCGTGGCCGCAAAATTGAAAAT
>CALCIK010000210.1 GCA_937907475.1 uncultured Bacteroidota bacterium
CAAAAGTAACTATTCTCTTAACTACTTTTAGACTTTCGCAAGAGGTCTATTATAGCATTCTTGGGAAAGAGGGGGCTAAGAGTGGGTAAAAAAGGGATTTGTAAACACTCAAACTGTTCAACACATTTAAGGACACGCCGATTCTGCACCAAGACATATCCCATCTTGTCCATAAAATGACTATAATCATCGGGCGGGGAATATTCCTAACCGGCACTATAGGGTTATTCTAGTCTAAGCCGTGATGTTCACTAAAAACGCTCATCCTGCTTGAATCTTAGACCTCTATACCCACTCCTTAGATGTCTAAGATTGAAACTTAGTCGTCTAAGATTCAATCTTAGAGACCCAAGATCAAAACTTAGTCGTCTAAGATTCAATCTTAGAGACCCAAAATCAAAACTTAGTCGTCTAAGATTCAATCTTAGAGACCCAAAATCAAAACTTAGTCGTCTAAGATTCAATCTTAGAGACCCAAAATCAAAACTTAGTCGTCTAAGATTCAATCTTAGAGACCCAAAATCAAAACTTAGTCGTCTAAGATTCAATCTTAGAGACCCAAAATCAAAACTTAGACACTGCCTTAAAAGTCCATTTGCCTTTTCATAAAGGAATTAATCTCTACAAAGCAAATCATGTTGTCGGCGCATTTACATGAACGTAAGTCAGGGCTTAGAATCTTCTACAAGGCTTATTTTAAAAGCCTTTAAGAAGTTGATATGTAAGTTTTAGGTTACTTGGATGATGAAGCTGAATTTATATAAAACTGCTTTTCGAACCCAAAGTGTTCGGATATTTATAGAAGATGTATCAAGCGAGATATGTTACTCCTTCGAGGTCGAATCGGTTTTTGAATCGAAAAATTCTATAAATATTTTATCCATAAGGGATAATCGGGATATTTCATTGTTTAAAAAGTCATTAATACCTGAATCAGCAACCCAATTTAAAATCAACCTCACGATTACATTACAATTCGCCAATTTTACCGAACCGCCTTTAATGATTAAACCAAATGCCATAGACACAATACCTATTCCAATGTCAGGTTGGGATTACCATAGTCCCAACTTAATGTGCAAAAGATAGCAAGTTGTCAAAAAAGCAACCCCAAATCTTAGAACTCTTATCTTGGGGCTGTATTGCCGATTAAGTGATAACGAACTATTGATCCCACAAAAACATATTAAAAGTCAGTGTGCTTACTTACTCAATATCCCAGCGATTTTCACTTGAATTAAACACCGCTTTTTTCATGGTCGCTTTTACATCAGGAGCCATGCTTTGCAAGTTTTTTACTGCCAACTCTGCCTTAGATTTATCGGAATAAAAACGATAGACGACTCCACAAGTTTCTACATTATTTTGGTAAACGGTTACAATATGCGGGATGTCAATGCCCTTATTCAAAAATACATTTTTGATTTTTTGAGCCGGAGTTCTGCACCCATCCCAATCCTCTTGTTGTGCGGAACTATTAACTGTTACCTCCTGAATCCATACTAAATATATAGGCAGAGGCAATTCGGCATCAATTGTTATTTCCGAAAAGTCTTGAGTGATTTTTTGCACAACTTTAGCGTATCTCGATTGAGGATATTCGGTGGCAAAACTTTTAATTTGCTCTATATCGGTTGCAAATGGATAAGGATCGAGCGTTAACCCTCCTCCCGTAAGAAACGATAGGTCGTTTTGATTTTTCATGGCCCTAACATCGGTCAATACATTTAAGGCCATATAGAAAAACTCTCTGATTTTGGGAGCATATTCAGTCTCGGGGTATTTAAACAAGATTTGTTCCCCTATCGCAACCATCTTTTTTTCGCCGGTCAAATCCAAATATGGATATTCACCTTGCCAAGCTTCCGCTTCGGCATCGCTAAATTCAATACATAAACGGAAAGGTTCAGAAGCTAAAGTTTTCAATTGGTTTACCATAATTGGTGCAGTACCGAGATAGACATACATGCCCTCGGCAAAAATTCCGGTAAACCCAATGGATTTTAATTCTGCTATCAATTTTTCACCCTCTTCGCTATTGAACAAATCGGGCTTTTGACCGCTAAGGTTTTGGAAAAATTCGTGTAGTTCGGGTTGAATTTCTTCTTCGCGTTGTTTAAAAAGATCCATTAGCGGCTGTTCGGCAGTAATGAGTTTGTCGGCATTGAGTACGTTGTAAGCATAATCATTGACTGCTTGTTTAAAAGCCGACTTGTTTCCGATGAGTTGATACAATTGCGGTAATTTCTTTTGTAAAAAATCAGATTTAGAAGGCAGGCTCTCTTCCGATGAGGTGGTACTTGATATTTCGGAATTGTTTTTACAGCCAATATTGATTAATAAAAACAAGCAGATCCCGCCGAGCAATAATGTTAATTTTTGGAACATAGTATATAGTTTAGAAACGAAGAGATTACATTTGCCGCCTTAAACGGTTGGCAAAAGTACAACATTGAAAAGTTAGCAACCCAATAGCCTTAAAATTTCCTTGTACTTTCACATTTTAGTTCAATCCCACAAAAAGAATAGTGTTGAACTGGAATTATTCATATCTTTTTACCGATTTTTGCACTGTTTGTAAATTAAGAAAGGAATTACCTTACATTTGCAACAAGCCCAATACTATCCATGCAAACATTTTATTTTTATAACAAACCAAATTAACTTAAGTATGAGGTATTTGTTTACAACTTTTATGCTCTTTTGCTTATTGGCTTTTCAGTCAATACAAGCACAAGATAAACAGGTAAGCGGAAAAGTAACCGATGCGGATACCGGCGAAACGCTTTATGGAGTAAATATAGTGGTCAAAGGGACTACTATAGGTACGATTTCTGACTTTGACGGTAATTACGAAATGAAAGTACCGCAAAGCAGTGCTACTTTGGTTTTTTCTTTTGTCGGATATGACCCAATTGAGCAAACAATTGGTAGCGGAGGAAAAATGAACGCTTCCCTCAAACCGACCTCTTTTGAGTTAAATGCTACGACTATTACTTCCGGCAGACGCAAAGAACGCGCCTTAGATGCACCTGCTTCAATATCAGTCATTGAGGCAAAACAACTTAAAAATGTGATTGCCCCCAGCCCCAGCGATTACCTCACTACAGCTTCGGGAGTGGATGTGATGAAAACCGGCCTCACCGGTAATGCCGTAGTCGTAAGGGGTTTCAACAACGTATTTGGTGGGTCGCTCTTAACCTTAGTGGACTACCGCATCGCTGCTGTTCCTTCTTTGAGAGTCAATGCGCAACAAATGATTCCTTCTTCTCCCTTCGATATTCAACGTATTGAGGTATTGAAAGGCCCCGCAGCAGCTATGTACGGACCCAACAGTGCAAACGGAGTAGTGCATATCATTACCGAGTCTCCGCTTGATATGAAAGAGAGTTTCCGAACTACTTTGGCAGCAGGCGCAGGTATTCGGGCTAAAATTGGCGGCATTATAGATGATAATGTAGAGGATGCTAAACCTCCTTTGTATGACGACGGCAACCGTTATGCTATTACCGGTACGCTTCGCCATGCAGGTAAAGCATTGAACACCAAAGACGGCGTTAAAATTGGATACAAAATTTCGGGTAAATATTTTACCGGTTTCGATTGGCAGTATGATGACCCCAACGAAATAGGCACTATTACCGATATTAACGACCCGAATTATGGTAAAGTAATTGTATTGAATAAGCAAACTGCCGAGGGTACTGTTTATACAAACGATACTGTTCCTAATCTTCGGGATAACGAAATTTTAAATTACAACTTCGAAGGCCGTCTCGATTTTCGGTTCAAGAAAAATATGGAACTCATTCTAACCGGAGGACAAAACAGTTTTACCGGTATAGAAATGACCGGTTTGAGTGCAGGACAAGGTAAAAACTGGCGTTATTCTTTTGGTCAAGCCCGTTTTATCTGGAAAAACCTGTTTGCACAAGCCTATATCAATACCAGTAACGCAGGAGATACTTATCTGTTCCGTTCAGGAAACTTAATTATTGATAAATCGAAGTTCATGTCCGGTCAAATTCAACACAGTACCACTTTAGTTCAAGACCGCTTAAAATTGATTTATGGTATTGACGCGCTACTGACCCGTCCCGATACTGAAAGTACCATTAACGGACGTAATGAAGATGACGATAACATCAACGAAATTGGCGGTTATTTGCAGGGCGATTTTAAAGTAAGCGAAAAACTTAACCTGTTACTCGGTGGTCGTTTAGACAAACACACCTTTGTTGAAGACATCTTTGTTTCTCCCCGTGCAGCCATCGTGTTTAAACCTAATTACAACACCACCCTTCGCGCAACCTATAACCGTGCATTTGGCTCGCCATCTGCCTTAAATACTTCGCTTGACATTTTGAGCGGCTCACTTCCAACGGGCATCCAAATTCGTGGTACCGGCAATCGCAACGGCTTTATTTATAGTCGCGATGATGCAGGATTACCTCAATACCGCACACCTGCTTCGGCATTCTTTGGTCAGCCCACCAGTACTTACTATAACCTAGGTTCCGATAATGGTGCTACAGCAGGTTACAAATTAATCGTTACCGGATTAAGCAATGGTCTTAAACAAATTATTGAAGATCGAGGCTTGCCAATCGCTCCTTGGGTAGTTGACTCAATTGTAGCTAAAATATTACCCCCATCTTTGACAGGTGTGGGCAGTAAAGTCAGAATATTGAACTTGGCAACTCGTCAATTTGACGAAGTAGATCCTTCCACGATTGCGGATTTTGGTTCGGTAAAAAATTCAATTACCGAAACCTATGAATTAGGTTACAAAGGCATTATCAAAAACAAATTCCTCGTAACTGCGGATGCCTATTATACACGCATCAAAGACTTTGTGTCGCCTTTAGTACTCAGAACCCCCAATGTGTTTTTGGATCCCGCATCTCTTGGCGCTTACGTAGCTCCTTTGATTACCGCAAATATGGCTAACCCAGCAAACGTTGCTTATGCGGCTGTGGTAAGTCTTGCATTAGATACCGCACAAGTTGTGAATGGCATCACCGTTAACGGTAACTCCAACGGCACCGGTACCGATGAGTTGATTACGCTCATTACCACCGCAGGTGCGATTGCACCTTACGGAACAATCAACCCCACATCTTGGGACGACCCCGCAATGTTGCTCACCTATGCCAATGTTGGCGATGTTAAAGTCTGGGGTGCTGAATTAGGCGGAACTTATATTGTAAACGAAAACTTTAGAGTAGGACTTAACTACGGTTTCGTAAGCGATGATGAATTTGAATATGAAGTGGGTGAAGAAACCTATACTTTAGCCTTAAATGCTCCACGAAATAAAGTACAAACTGCCATAGATTACAGTGTGCCCAAAATAGGATTTGATGTAGGCCTTAAATATCGTTGGTTGCAATCTTTCCCTGTCAATACCGGTGTTTATGTCGGAGATGTGGAGGCTGCCAATATAGTTGACCTTTCCTTAGGATATGCACTTCCCTTCTCAAAAAATACTCAGTTGTCTTTGAGCGTTCAAAACGTATTGGGTACTAAATATCGTTCGGTTGTGGGAGCTCCTCAAATTGGAAGATTCACCCTTTTCCAAATTGCACACACCTTCCGCAGTAAAAACTAAATCTGTTTTTAATTCTTTAAAAAAGCCCCTACCACCTTTAGTGATAGGGGCTTTTTTTGTACATTCCTTTTAGCACAGCCTTTCAGTCTATGACTTTTCAATTTACCTCCATAGGTTAACAGACTAAACACTGCTACAAATTTTGAACAAAAATCATCAGATTACGCTCTGATTTCCCAACATTTCATTTTGATGTTTGTTAATTGAATTAGAAAAGATTTTACCGGATGTTCGCAGCTTTTTACAGCCGGTAACACACAAAGTTTTCAACAACAACGGCGTATTTGTTTAGACACGATATAAATAGGCACAAAAAAACAAACTATACGTACAAGCTAAACGGATAAGCCCTAATTTTGTAGGCACAAAAATTTATTAGAATATGTCGAATCCACTCGCTGCTAACCCATACTCCTTAAAGTGGTTAGGACACTTTTTCAGTTCTTCGTTAGGGCGCAAACTTATCATGAGTCTTACCGGTTTGTTTTTATGCTTGTTTCTGTTTATTCACATGACCGGTAATCTACAATTGCTCAAATCAGATGGAGGAAGGGCGTTTAATGAATACGCTTATTTTATGACCCATTTTGGTCCGATTAAAATAGTATCTTACGTCACCTATTTCTTCATCCTGCTCCATGCTATTGACGGAATAGGTTTGGCGTTAAAAAACAGGCAAGCAAGACCGGTGAAATATGCCGCCAATCCAAAAGGCAGTTCATGGGCAAGTCGCAACATGGCTGTATTGGGAACAATTATCTTAGTTTTCTTAGTGATACACCTCAAACAATTTTGGTTTGAGTATAAATTTGGAACTTCAGTTCCTTCTGTTACTTACGATGGTACAGAATACAAAAACTTATACGCAGTGGTGGTAGAAGCCTTTTCTCAATGGTGGTACGTCCTACTTTATTTGGCATCCTTAGTCGCTTTAAGCTATCACCTGATTCACGGTTTTCAAAGTGCCTTTCAGACCCTTGGCATCAATCACAAAAAATACACCCCTATTATTAAAGCTCTCGGTTGGATTTTTTCAATCGGCGTGCCTTTAGGCTTTGCATTACAACCTTTATACCTGTTTTTCAATGCCCAATAATTTTGGAAGTATCTTGTAATACTAATTCATTGGCTATACTTTTTAAAAGGAATGCAATGTTTAGGCATGTTTACTCAAACAGATTGAAGGGATAAAAAAATAGGACACCAAACTTACTTTACGATTCAAATTAACTGTTAATATATGAAATTAGATTCCAAAATTCCTGCCGGAAGGTTAGAAGAAAAATGGGAAAATTACCGCTCGAAATGCAAATTGGTATCACCCGCCAATAAACGCCGCATTGATGTGATAGTAGTAGGTTCAGGTTTGGCCGGAGCATCTGCTGCTGCTACTTTGGGCGAATTGGGATACAATGTAAAATGTTTTTGCTTTCAGGATTCTCCGCGCCGGGCGCATAGTATAGCCGCACAAGGGGGTATCAATGCTGCAAAAAACTATCAAAACGATGGGGACAGTATTTACCGGCTTTTTTACGATACCCTTAAAGGAGGAGATTACCGTTCTCGCGAGGCCAATGTTCACAGGCTAGCAGAAGCGAGTGTTCAAATTATAGATCAATGTGTGGCTCAGGGTGTTCCCTTTGCCCGCGAATATGGGGGGCTTTTGGCCAACCGCTCTTTTGGTGGCGTACAAGTATCGCGTACTTTCTATGCCCGTGGTCAAACCGGTCAACAGTTACTTTTGGGTGCTTATAGTGCCCTTAGTCGCCAAATAGCAAGCGGTTCTGTGAAGATGTATAACCGCCACGAGATGCTCGATGTAGTACTCATAGATGGTAAAGCCCGGGGCATCATTGCCCGAAATTTAATTACCGGCGAATTGGAACGACACGGCGCACATGCTGTCGTTTTGGCTACCGGTGGTTATTCTAATGTGTTCTTCCTTTCTACCAATGCAATGGGCAGCAATGTAACCGCAGCTTGGAAAGTTCACCGCAAAGGTGCTTTCTTTGCAAACCCTTGCTTTACTCAAATTCACCCTACCTGCATACCCGTAACGGGCGGTTATCAATCCAAACTGACCCTAATGAGCGAAAGCCTTCGCAACGACGGGCGTGTTTGGGTGCCTAAAAAGAAAGAAGACCGCCTGAAACCACCTCATCAAATTCCGGAAGAAGACCGCGATTATTACTTGGAGCGCATGTATCCGGCTTTTGGCAATTTAGTGCCTCGCGATATTGCTTCTCGTGCTGCCAAAGTAGTATGCGATGAAGGAAGAGGAGTTGTCAAATCGGGTTATGCCGTTTATCTCGATTTTTCAGATGCCATCAAAAGATTGGGTAAAAGCGTGATCGCTTCCCGGTATGGCAATCTCTTCGACATGTACCAAAGAATTGCAGACGACAATCCTTACGAAACGCCCATGAAAATTTTCCCTGCTGTTCACTATACAATGGGGGGATTATGGGTAGATTATGATTTGAGCACCAATATTCCGGGTCTTTATGCCATAGGTGAAGCCAACTTTTCCGATCATGGGGCAAACCGTTTAGGTGCTTCCGCCTTGATGCAAGGTTTGGCCGATGGTTATTTCGTGCTTCCTGTTACGATTGCCCAATTTTTGGCCGATGAAATTCGTACCCCACCCATCAATACCGAACATGAAGCCTTTAAAGAAGCAGAAAGTCAGGTAGGGCAACAACTCGACCGGTTACTCAATATCAAAGGGAACAAATCGGTTGATGATTACCACATGGCTTTGGGTAAAATTATGTGGGACAAATGCGGAATGGCTCGAAACAAACAAGGACTAATCCAAGCTAGAAAAGAAATTCAAGCCCTTAGAAATGAGTTTTGGCAAAATGTTTATGTTCCCGGCACCCAAAACGAGTTTAATCCCGAATTGGAAAAAGCAGGACGAGTTGCCGATTATTTAGAACTTGGAGAATTGATGGTCATAGATGCCCTTAACCGTGAAGAATCTTGCGGAGGACACTTCCGCGAAGAATTTACCGATAACGGTGAAGCATTGCGCGATGACGAAAACTTCAATTTTGTTTCTGCATGGGAATTTACCGGCACAGGAAATGACCCTATTTTGAACAAAGAAGCGTTGGTATATGAAAATATCAAACCCAGCACTCGTAGCTATAAGTAACCACCTGCCATTTATTACGAAACAGTATTTTTAACCCGTTCAGTAATCTGTTTTTATTATGAAATTTACTCTGAAAGTTTGGCGACAAAAAAACGCAAAAGATACCGGCCAATTCGAGACTTACAATATTTCCGAGGTTGAGAACGAGATGTCGTTTTTAGAAATGATGGATGTGCTCAATCAACAATTGATTAAAGAGAAAAAAGACCCCGTAGCCTTTGACCACGACTGCCGCGAAGGTATCTGCGGTATGTGTAGTATGGTCATCAATGGACATCCTCATGGACATCAAAAAGCAACCACCACTTGCCAACTTCACATGCGAAGTTTTAAAGATGGTGATACCATTGTGATAGAGCCTTGGCGGGCAAAAGCATTTCCGATTCTAAGAGACTTGGCTGTTGACCGCTCGGCTTTGGACAATATCATTCAGGCTGGAGGTTATGTTTCGGTGAATACCGGAAGTGCTCCCGAAGCAAATGCCGTTCCTGTTCCACAAGACATGGCGGAAAAAGCAATGGATGCCGCCGAATGTATTGGTTGTGGTGCTTGCGTGGCGGCTTGTAAAAACTCATCTGCCATGTTGTTTTTAAGTGCAAAAGTTTCACACTTGGCACTTTTACCACAGGGACAACCCGAGCGCAAAAAACGGGTTATCAGTATGATGAAAGCACACGACGAAGCTGGATTTGGAAGTTGTACCAATACAGGTGCTTGCGAGGCTTATTGCCCCAAGGGCATCTCAATTACCAACATCGCACGATTGAACCGTGAGTTTTTATCGGCAGCACTTACTTCGGAATATGAGTTATAGTGAATTGTGAATGGTGAATTGTGAATTAAGTCTATAGTCTAATATCTATTGTCTTAAGTCTTTTGTCTATAATCTTAAATTCTTCCCCGAGACAGATAGAACTGGGATACACCGATGTGCTCACGCGCGGAAGTGTATCCTTTGTTTTTTTATAGCCACATAGCACTGCTTCCAAAAAAAACGTAATTTTGTGAGTTGTGAACATAAATTGTTGCTTCATAAAACTAGAACTCCATGCAATTTTTAGATTTTGAGAAACAAATAGCCGAACTGCACGAGCGTATTGACAAGGTAAAAGAGATTGGCGGCACCGAAGGAGTGGATATCAGTAAAACGCTTGAGGAACTGAACACGAAACTGGCAGAGGTGAAGCAACAAGTTTACAGTAACTTGACCCCGTGGCAACGGGTTCAGTTGTCGCGACATCCGGAACGACCTTATACCTTATTCTATATCAATGAAATGTGCAACAGCTTTACCGAGCTTCATGGCGACAGGATGTTTGGTGATGACAAAGCAATTGTAGGCGGTTTTGGAGACCTAAACGGCAGAACGGTCATGTTTATAGGTCATCAAAAAGGAACCGATACCAAAAGCCGGCAGTATCGCAATTTCGGAATGGCTAACCCCGAAGGCTATCGGAAAGCACTGCGTTTGATGAAATTAGCAGAAAAATTTTCAAAACCTGTGGTTTGCCTGATTGATACGCCCGGTGCTTTCCCCGGCATAGAGGCAGAAGAACGAGGGCAAGCAGAAGCTATCGCTCGCAATTTGTTTGAAATGAGTAAATTGAAAGTGCCGATTGTTTGCGCAATCATCGGCGAAGGAGCATCGGGTGGTGCTTTGGGTATTGGTGTGGGCGATCGCATTTTAATGCTCGAAAACACTTGGTACTCGGTAATTTCTCCTGAATCCTGTTCCTCTATTCTTTGGCGCAGTTGGGAACATAAAGAGAAAGCTGCGGAACAATTACACCTCACCGCAACTGATATGCTCTATTTTAGACTGGTGGACGAAATTGTGGAAGAGCCGCTTGGGGGCGCACATAAAGACCCCAAAAGAATGGCGCATACCCTAAAAGAAAGAATACTCAAAAACTTGAAAGACTTAGACCAATTAAGCCCAAGCGGACGAGTGACACAACGGATTGACAAGTTTACCGCTATGGGTAAATTTGAAGAGGCCTAATCATCATCCTTTTTTAAATTTAAAACTACCTCTTTTGCTACCAAACTTTGCTGATATGTTTTTCGATGCTTTAATTTTACATTTTACCTGACAATACGGTATGTGGCAATCTATACAGTTGTTTTTTTACCGCTATTTTATGCAGAAACGCTTGAAAGAGCATCAAGTAACGCACGAAGTCGTAAATTTGCACCAAGCAAAGGAAGTGGGGATTTTGTTTGATGCCACTAATGAGCAAAATGTGATTTGGGTACGCCGGTTGATGGAAGATTTAGAAAAGAGCAAAAAGAAAGTAAGCATTTTAGGGTTTATCAACTCCTCTCATGCCAATGAGCAAACTGCTTACCCTTGTTTTTCCCGAAAAGAGACGAACTGGTATATGCAACCTGTACACTTTATGCCCAATGATTTTTCGGAAAAAAAATTCGACATACTCATCAACGCATTTATCCAACCTACTGAAACCTTAGAATACATCTCCACTTTCTCCAACGCACGGTTTCGGGTGGGTTGTTTTGCGGATGACAAAACCCATTGCTACGACTTAATGATTAACTTGAAAGACACCGACACGCTTCCCGAATTTATACAAAAGGCCTTACATTACTTGCAAATTATTAACACCAATGAGCGCAAAAATACAATTTAAGGGGTTGGGTGTGGCATTGGCTACACCATTTTTAAAAAACGGCGATATTGATTTTGATGGATTGAAACGCCTCATTGAATATCAAATCAACAATGGGGTTAATTATGTGGTAGCATTGGGTACTACCGGAGAGTCGGTTACTTTGGACGAAGAAGAAAAACATAAAATCCTCGATTTTACCATCGAAACAGTCAACCGGCGCGTGCCTATCGTTGCAGGTTTTGGGGGTAATGATACGCGCAAGGTCATCCACCAAATGGAATCTTACCATTTTAACGGTATTGATGCTATTCTTTCGGTTTGTCCTTATTACAATAGACCCAATCAAGAAGGGCTTTACCAACATTTTAAAACGATTGCCGAAAAAGCTCCTCGACCGGTTATAGTCTATAATGTGCCGAGCCGCACTGCCTGCAATTTGGAGGCCGCCACAACTATCCGGCTTTCACAAGATTGCCCCAATATCATAGGTGTTAAAGAAGCATCGGGTAATTTGACCCAGTGTTCGCAAATCATTAAATACAAAGGACGGCAAGATTTCTTTGTCATTGCGGGCGATGACTTTATTACCCTCCCCGGCATTGCCTGTGGAATGGATGGGGTGATTTCTGTGATAGGCAATGCTTTTCCGGGTGAGTTTGGTGCATTGGTCCGGGCTGCCTTAGACGATGACTTTAGAACTGCCAGAAAAATGCACTATCGCCTGCTTTCGGTCATGGAACTTCTTTTTGCCGATGGAAGTCCCGGAGGGGTTAAGTATGCTTTGCATGTCCTTGGCATTTGCGGCTATACCTTGCGGTTACCTTTAGTGCCGCCCAATATGCAGGTGCGGGAGGCCTTGACCAAAGAAATGTCCTTCTTATTACAACCCGCAGAACAGGGAAGCATCGGTCAATAGGCGAGTATTCAAGTTAATCCTTGTTCCAACTATAAGAATAGAACGCGGATGACACGGATTTTCAAACGCGGATGACACGGATTTTTTAATTACTCTAATATCTGCGTTTATCAGCGATGCTTGCATCCGTGTCATCAGCGTTC
>CALCIK010000211.1 GCA_937907475.1 uncultured Bacteroidota bacterium
ACACCGTATCGTTTACCATCGCCACCAACGAAACCGCCGATGCCAAAATCATCCCGGTCAGCACTTGGGCAACGGGCAGCATGACCAAAACCAACGCCGCTTGCAAATCGCTTAAAAGCGCACCGGTCAACCGCTACCACACCCAAGACGAATACACAGACGGTTTGTTCGAACAACAAGACCAAGTAGAATTGACCCTTAAAGGAACAGGTTGTGCAGGTGAATGTACGTTGAAAAGAGGTGCAACTGTGTTCAACATCACCATATTGGGAGTTATCAAAGGTGCTCCCGGCGTTGGCGGAAAAGATACTTACATGCTCTACGGTACTTACGGAAACGGTAAAAGCTTTATCACCATCAGTTTGTGGAACTTCGTACCCGTAGGATAATCAACTCTTAACAAACCTCTTTTCCAACAGCCTCTGACAGTTTTTGTCGGGGGCTGTTTTACGTTACCGACACCTAACTTCAAAAATTTCAAAAGATGTCGTTGATTAAAGGTGTCGGTAACGTTTATAAACCCCGAAAGGACTCAAGGTTGATTATTTAGGGATTGTTATGACGAAATAAGTAAATTCCGAAGCGATTTTTGTTGACTTTTTATCGAATTAAGTCATCTTTTTTTCCGACCTAAAGGTCTTTTTTCGGAAGAAAAGACCTTTTTTCTGAGTTTAAAGTCCTGTTTTTTGAAAAAAAGACCTTTTTATCGGGTTGAATGACCTTTTTTCAAAAATAAAGACCAATTTATTGCTTCTAAAGTCTTTTTTCTTGAGTTTAAAGTCCTTTATTTTAAAATTAAGACCTTTTTTCGGAAGAAAAAGACCTTTTTTTTCGGTTTATTTGTAAGTATTTTGCCCTGTTTTAGTCATTTTCTGCAATGTGTATAATGCTAAGATGGGCATTTTTAATCTTTGGCCGCCCATTTTCGCTATAAAGATAAGCATATTTCAATTACAGACCCCTGTTTTTTATCACTTTGATAGCCTTTTTTTAAAGATGGCTCAAAAATCGTTTCAAAAGGTTGGTTAATAGATTTCCGGGTATAATCAAGGCATTTTTGTGTGGTTGATAAATTTACCTAAAAACGAAACCATTCATCTACCGGCACGTATAAGTTGATGTTAACCGCTTGTAACATCGCTCAAAGAACAAAAAGCATCGCTCACTTTAACGTTTAGAAACGCAAGTTTTTTAAACAGAGCCACATCAAAATAAAAAATTTTCTCTTAATAGAGGGATTAGTAAGGGTGTAGCCTCCTTGAACAACAAGGAGGCTTTTTTGTGCCCTTTTTTGGAACAGACTTTGTTTGATGAAAAGCTCCTTCGGGCGATTTTTCTGCTTTTTGAAAAGCGGTTTTGGAAACCCTCCGTTTTGTCAAAACTTCCCTAAATCATGTTGGAAGTTGTATGAACCACCTCCCGTTAGTTTATCACAAAAAACGCAATGAGGTTATTCGGAAAGCCTTATTGAAATAAACCTGACCACTACTACCCTTTATATCACAAACATTTCGTGATGTACGGAACTTGGTGGTGAATAGGAAAAGGCAGTTGCGATATAACAATTGGCAGTTTCCTATCTAATGTTTTAGCTGCACGAATGAATGAGCAGCAAGTCGCCTCAAAAAAAAAATTGAAAAAAAAATGGTCTCGGCTAAAAAAAACCGCAAAAACTAAATATATTTGCATTTCTATCGAACTTTATGGGAAGCAATAACGTTTATTGCCCGGTTATTAAGCAGTTGACACTAAGAGATAATTGGCTTAAAGTTTATAAAATTGCAGTTATCTTCGTATCTTTACACCAAAGATTGTTTCATTAGAAGTTTACCTAAAACCCGTTAAATATACAGAATTTATGGAAAGCAATTATGGTGCCGATAGTATTCAGGTACTCGAAGGATTAGAGGCTGTAAGGAAGCGACCGGCAATGTACATTGGCGATATTGGTTTCAAAGGATTACATCATTTGGTGTATGAAGTGGTTGACAACTCCATAGACGAAGCCCTTGCAGGCTACTGCAAAAATATAGATGTCATTATCAACGAAGATAATTCGGTCAGCGTAAAAGACGACGGTCGGGGTATTCCCGTAGCTATTCACACCGCAGAGGGTCGCTCTGCTTTAGAGGTGGTCATGACGGTGTTGCACGCCGGCGGTAAGTTTGACAAAAACACCTATAAAGTATCGGGTGGTTTGCATGGGGTAGGGGTTTCGTGCGTCAATGCGCTTTCAGAAACTTTAAAAGTAGAAGTAGAGCGAGACGGCGGTAAGTTTGTGCAGGAATATGTGCGCGGTGCGCCCGTGTATCCCGTCAAGCAAATTGGTAACAGCGACAAAACAAGTACCACCACTACCTTTAAGCCGGATTACCAAATTTTCACTACGTTGGTGTTTAATTACGAAACATTGGCTTCGCGTTTGCGCGAGTTGGCGTTTCTAAACCGAGGCATTCGCATCACCCTGACCGACATGCGGGAAAAAGACGAAAAAGGCAACTTCCCTACGGAGGTGTTTTTGTCTGAAGGCGGCTTATCGGAATTTGTAAAATACCTCGATGCCAACCGCACTTCCCTTATCGAGAACCCTATCTGTATGGAAGGCGAGCGCGATATGGTAACGGTAGAAGTCGCCTTACAGTACAACTCCACCTACAACGAAAACGTCCACTCTTACGTCAACAATATCAATACCATAGAAGGGGGCACTCACGTATCGGGCTTCAGAAGGGCACTCACCCGCACCTTTAAAACTTATGCTGAGAAGAACGGATTGTTCAGTAAGCTGAAAATTGAAATTACCGGCGATGACTTTCGTGAAGGTCTGACAGCACTCATTTCGCTAAAGGTGCCCGAACCGCAATTTGAAGGACAAACCAAAACCAAATTAGGCAACTCGGAAGTGGCCGGTATTGTAGAGGGGGTGGTAGGAGATAAGCTCGTAGCCTTTTTGGAAGAAAACCCGCGACAGGCAAAAACAATTATAGATAAGGTCATCTTGGCAGCCACCGCCCGAAATGCGGCCCGCAAAGCCCGCGAATTGGTGCAACGGAAAACCGCCTTAACCGGAAGCGGATTGCCCGGTAAGTTGGCCGACTGCTCCAACAAAGACCCCGAAGCCTGCGAACTGTTTTTGGTCGAGGGAGACTCGGCGGGCGGTACTGCCAAACAAGGTCGAGATCGCGCCTTTCAAGCCATTATGCCCTTGAGAGGTAAAATCCTCAATGTCGAGAAAGCGATGGAGTACAAAATCTACGACAACGAAGAGATAAAAAATATCTACATGGCACTTGGCGTGTATCAAAACGAAAACAAAGAACTCAATACCGATAAGCTCCGCTATCATAAAGTGGTCATTATGTGCGACGCCGATGTTGACGGAAGCCATATCACCACCCTTATCCTTACCTTCTTTTTCCGCCAAATGAAAGACCTTATCGAGCGGGGTTATATCTATATAGCCACTCCTCCGCTTTATTTGGTAAAGAGGGGTAAAGAGTTTGTCTATTGCTGGAACGACGATGAACGCGATGCTGCGATGCAAAAACTTGCCGGAAACGATGATGTCAACCGTGTGGTTGGAATACAACGCTACAAAGGTTTGGGTGAAATGAACGCCGAGCAGCTTTGGGAAACCACGATGGATCCCAGCCGCCGCATCCTGAAACAAGTAACCATAGACAGTGCCGCCGAAGCCGACCGCATCTTCTCCATGTTGATGGGCGATGACGTAGAACCAAGGCGCGATTTTATTGAAAAACACGCCAAATACGCAAGAATAGACACCTAATAGAATAGGAAAGGGGATGGGCGGTTGATGCGGAAACACGGGTCGAGCGAAATCGGCAACCGGCTTCATTCCGGCGATTTGCTTTCAATCATTACCCCTCAAACAGCAATCGCTTACCAAATTTCATCCCACAGCCCTTCCTTTAGCTACCTCCTAACCCCCGATGTTGATATATGCCAAGTATTAAGTCTTTACTCACCTTTGCTGCCCGTGCATCGTGGATTGCTGTTCGAAGTTTATTCCTTTTTGGACTATTTGGAGTGTTGCTCAATGTGGTATTGTTTATGCTGTTGCCCGATTTATGTGATGCTGCCGACACTTCGGTCTGCTTCCCACATATAGGGATTGGCATCGTTCTGTTGATGGTTTTTCCGATACTATATATCTTGATTGGCTATAAATTTGCCATTCAAAAGGTGATACAATTTTCTTACGTACAAAACAAGGATTACTTTTACGGCTATACGGTCAACAAATTGGCTGCCTATTTAGACCAAAACAAGAAAACCGGTGCGGCCATCAGTGGTGGGGCAAAACTCATCGGGCGGTTTTTTGATAAACTGGATAATATGCCCTTTGCCATTCGGGCGGTGTTGAAATTCATAAAGTCAGTCGTGCCGATTGCCGATATTGTTGAACGGGCTACCAATGGCGAAGCCATCACCCCCGAAAATGAAGGTAAAGTAGCGACCCGTATTGCCGAAGAAACGGATAAATTCATCAGCACCGACCTGCTTGAACCGGGCTATACCATTCCCGTCATCGTTCTCATAGTCAATCTGGCACTTTTCGGACTATTACACCTGCTCTATTAAACTTCAATAACCCTTGAAAATAGTACACTTTAGCACTAAAAATTAACCACCAATTAAAACAACAATTTTATGGCAACCCCAACAAGTAACGATAAAGATAAAGCACTTCAAATGACAGTCGCCAAACTGGACAAAATGTATGGCAAAGGAACGGTCATGAAATTGGGCGATAGGCAGGTAGTTAAAGCCGACATCATCCCCACCGGTTCACTGGGATTAGACGTGGCATTGGGCATAGGCGGATTTCCTCGCGGACGGGTAATAGAAATATATGGACCGGAGTCGTCGGGTAAAACAACGTTGGCCTTACATGCTATTGCCGAAGTACACAAAAAAGGCGGCATTGCGGCATTTATTGATGCCGAGCATGCTTTTGATAAAAATTATGCCGAAAGATTAGGCGTTGATGTAGCCAACCTGCTCATCTCACAGCCCGATAACGGTGAACAGGCACTCGAAATTGCCGATCACTTGATCCGCTCCGGTGCGTTAGACATTGTTGTGATAGACTCGGTCGCAGCACTTGTTCCCCGAAGTGAGTTGGAAGGAGATATGGGCGAATCGAAAATGGGATTACAGGCAAGGTTAATGTCGCAGGCATTAAGGAAATTAACCGGAACCATCAGCAAAACCGGTTGTACCTGTATCTTCATCAACCAACTTCGCGAAAAAATAGGGGTGATGTTCGGCAATCCCGAAACCACCACGGGAGGGAACGCCCTTAAATTTTATGCCTCGGTTCGTTTAGACATTCGAAGAACCGGACAAATTAAGTCGGGCAACGATATAGTCGGTAATCGCACAAAGGTAAAAGTGGTTAAAAACAAAATGGCCCCTCCTTTTAGAAGCACCGAGTTCGATATTATGTATGGCGAAGGCATTTCTAAATTGGGCGAAATTATTGATTACGCTTCCGAATTAGACATTATCCAAAAAAGCGGGTCGTGGTATAGCTACGAAGGCAACAAAATAGGACAAGGACGCGATAATGTTAAAGCCTTTTTGAAAGACAACCCCGAATTGGCCGATGTATTGGAGCAAAAGGTGAAAGAAGTTTTGTTTGCCCAAATAGGGAATGTGCCCTTTGCCGAAGAAATAGATGAAGACTTTGACGTGAGCGTTGATTAAGGAAAAACGCATACACCGACTTATTGTCATTCAAGCCGGAAAAGCAGGCCATTAACGTTTGTCTTGCTTTTCCGGTTTTTCTTTTCAAGACATCAATGCTTTTAACGAACCTTTTTACCACAAAACTCCGGTCATACACCACAAGGTATGACCTATTATTCTACCTTAGTGGCAGGATTAAGTATTGGATATGTTTCGAGTGGTTAACGATACTGCCCATATCCGCTACAAAACATCATTGTATCAAAAAAAGCGTTGCCATTAGCCTGCTATATCTAAGAGAATTTGTTCTTCTAATCGGGATTTCAAAAAACCACCTGCAAAGCCTATGTGGCTAATAGCAATTGTAAGCATCGTTGCCCTCTATCTTGCTGCCTGTGTGATTACCTATTTCATACAGGAGTGGTTTATTTTTCATCCCGAAAAGCTGGCCGATGATTTTCAGTACCAATACGAATATCCTTTCGAGGAGTTCTTTTTACACCCCGAACCTGGTGCGGTCATTAACGGGTTGCACTTTGCCCTGCCGCGAGCCAAAGGGGTGGTGTTTTATGTAAAAGGTAATTCTCGAAGTGTCAAAGGTTGGGGCAAGTTTGCCCGCGACTTTTTAGGCAAGGATTACAACTTTTACATGATAGATTACCGGGGGTTTGGTAAAAGCCGAGGTCGCCGTAGCGAGGATGCCTTGTACAGCGATTGCCAATTGGCTTATGACCATTTGAAAACCCTCTATCCCGAAGATAAAATCATTATCTACGGCCGTTCTATGGGTTCGGGGTTTGCCACTTATGTTGCTGCACATAACAACCCTCAAAAACTCATTTTAGACTCGCCGTACTACAACTTTTTAGAAACGGTTCGGCGGTTTGTTCCCTTCTTACCCGTTTCAAAAATCATCAAATACCATATCAGAACCGACCTTTGGATGCCCAAGGTGAAATGTCCCATCTTTATACTTCACGGCACCAAAGACCGCCTTATTCCATATAGTTCGGGCAAAAGGTTGTCGGAACTCAATGTTAACGGTACGATTATTCCGATTGAAGAAGCCGGGCATAATAACCTCCCCCGTTTTGCCGCTTATCACGACCACCTTTACGCCATTTTAAACGATGTGGCAAGGATGTATTCCTATAACAGCGGTATGAAATCTTCTTATGACTAGAACTGCAATAGCTATAATAACCCGAATTATGTTAAAAACTAACCCCCTCTAAGCAAGTCTGCTATTTCATGTTATACCGTAAAATCTATCGTTATTTAGTCATCGGAATATTTATATTGATGAGCCTTTTTGCCCTTTCCTACGTTTTTCAAGAACGGCTGTTGTTGTTCCCTATCCCCCTTTCGCAACAACACCAATACCGCTTTGACCACGGAGTTTCGTTCGAGGAATTGTTTTTTCAACCTGCCGAAAGTGTCAGTATCAACGCGCTGTATTTTACCGTCCCCAATCCCAAAGGGTTAATTTTCTATTTACATGGTAATGCCAGCAACTTGCAACGTTACGGTAAGTTTGCCGTAGATTTTACCCAACAAGGATATAATGTATTTATGTACGATTACCGCCAATTTGGGAAAAGCAAAGGAACGTTAAGCGAAGAGGCTTTTTATGCCGATGCCCAATGGCTTTACGATACGGTGCGTCAACGCTACGGCTATGCGCAAGATCAAATCATTATTTACGGTCGCTCGTTGGGCAGTGGCATTGCCACCAAACTGGCTTCTCAAAACCAAGCGCGGTCGCTGATGTTGGAAACCCCCTATTACAATATAGCAGATGTAGCCCGCCGTTATGTGCCCTTTGTGCCGTATGAACGGCTGTTGCGTTATCACTTTCGCTCTGATTTGTGGATTCGGGAGGTGAAATGCCCCATCTACATCTTTCATGGCACAAACGACCGCGTGGTTCCTTATGAATCGGGATGTTTACTCAAGCCCTACCTCAGCAGTCCCGACAGATTTATTACTATTGAAGGAGCCGGACACAACAACCTGCGGAAATATACACAATACCACGATGCGCTGAAAAGGTTTTTGCAAGAAGGCGAAGCAACGCCCAAGGAGTTGGAGCAGTCTGACAGATAGATTATTCAATGCTCACTGCCAAAGGCTCATCCCCAACTTTCATTTAATCTAACAAACCATAACATAACCTCCAATCGTTTGTTTACTCAAGATGCTTTGTGTATTTTTGCAACAGGTTAAGCACTATCAATGAATTTTAATAATTTTACTTACGGACAGATACTCCAACGAGCCACTCAAGCACTTACAATAGAAGCCGAAGCGATTGCCGCATTGCCGGAGTACCTGACAGATGATTTTGCCCGATGTGTTTTGGATATATTGCAAAGTACGGGGCGTGTAGTGTTGACCGGAATAGGTAAAAGTGCCATCGTTGCACAGAAAATTGCCGCTACCTTTAATTCAACCGGCACCCCTGCTACCTTTATGCACGCTGCCGATGCCATTCATGGGGATTTGGGCATGGTTTCGCAAAATGACATGGTTATCTGTCTATCTAAAAGCGGTGAAACGCCGGAAATAAAAGCCTTAGCACCCATGCTCAAACAATTGGGCGGTAAATTGGCAGCAATCACAGGTAATATCAATTCGTATTTAGCCAAGCAAGCCCACTATGTGCTGAATACAACGGTATCAAAAGAAGCCTGTCCCAATAATTTAGCCCCTACTGCAAGCACAACGGCACAAATGGCCATGGGCGATGCGTTGGCTATTTGTTTGCTCGAACTTCGAGGCTTTACCCCTGCCGACTTTGCGCGGTTTCACCCGGGCGGCTCGTTGGGTAAACAACTCTATCTATCGGTCAACGATATCTACCCCAATAATACTGCCCCTACTGTTCATCAAGGGGCATCGCTATCCGAAATCATCGTGTCCATGACCTCGGGAAGGTTGGGTGCCACCGCCGTTACCGACCACAACAACCAACTCATCGGCATTATTACCGATGGCGACCTCCGCCGTTTCTTACAACGCAACGATGACTTTTTGCAAGAAAACGCCGAGTCGATTATGACCAAATCGCCCAAAAATATACAAGCCGGCGCATTAGCAATAGATGCCCTTGACCTGATGCGGCAGTACAAAATTACCCAACTACCAATTACCCAAAACAACTGTTATATAGGCATGATACACATACACGACTTACTCAGGGAGGGACTGACATAGCAATACCTTTAGAGCAAAAATACACCAACGTTTCTCTGTTATTTTTCAAAATACAATTTACCGTATGCATATTGGAGAAATAGAGGGGTTTAAAATTTTTGAAGTAAGTCGGTTAATTTGTACCTTGCAGCTAACCAATATCAAGTTCCTCAAATAAACAATGTCCTCAACAAAATGCTATCACCACAACCAATTTAAACATGGATCATGCTTTTGAAAATTACTATGTCGCCATCATGGCCGGGGGCATAGGCAGCCGTTTTTGGCCGGAAAGCCGGGAAAATAATCCTAAACAATTTTTAGACATTCTCAATATCGGTAAGACCTTACTACAAAGCACCTACGACCGTTTTGTGCAGTTTATTCCCGAAGACCATATCTTTATTATTACCAGCAATCAATACATCCCGCTAGTTAAAGAGCAACTGCCCCAAATTCAACAGTTCCAAATCATCGCAGAACCGGAACGTAAAAATACTGCTCCCTGCATTCTGTTTACCGCCAATAAAATTGCCGCCTTAAACCCTAATGCAACATTCATCGTTGCTCCTTCAGACCACCATATTACAGAAACCGATGTATTTAATGAGGTCTTGCTAAACGCCATAGACTTTGCCGCCCATAGCAACACGTTAGTAACCCTTGGTATTAAGCCTACCCGCCCACATACCGGCTACGGCTATATACAATTTGACGAAGGGGTGGGTAAAAATGGCGTTTACAAAGTAAAAACCTTTGTCGAAAAACCACCCTTTGATTTGGCAAAAACCTTTGTCGAATCGGGAGATTTTTTGTGGAATTCCGGTATTTTCATCTGGAACGCAAAAAGCATTTTAGAGTCTTTTCAACTCATACAACCCGAAATGTACGAGGTTTTTGAAGAAGGAGTGGGACTTTACAATACTTTTGAAGAGGTCGAATTTATTGCTCAAGCATATAAGAAATGTTTGGCTACCTCCATTGACTATGCGATTATGGAACATGCCCAAAATGTGTATGTGCTTCCGGCAAGTTTTGGGTGGAGCGATTTGGGCACATGGTCATCCCTTTGGGAAAAGCACAAGAAAGACCAAAAAAACAATGCCCTCAGCGGTGAAAATGTGATGATCTACGATTCCGACCATAACCTTGTGCGCATCAGCGGAGATAAGTTGGTCATCATACAGGGGCTTTCGGGATTTTGTATCATTGATACCGGCGATGTATTGCTCATCTGCCGAATAGAAGACGAGCAGAAAATAAAGGACATCAATAAAGATGTGGTCGAAAAATATGGCAACAGGTTTGCGTAACCGGTCGTTTATTTTGTATTTCTTTTCTCATTATTTCATTAGTCGGCATAAAATTCTGTGTCCTTTAATAAGTGCTTCATGGTAAATCTTGCAGCACCTGCAATCTTGGTTGTACCGTAAAAGTGGGTCGTCGCTTAAAAAATTGTTGGTAAACCAAATGAACAGGCGGCTATTTTTATAGGGCGTAGTCATTTTTCTAACCAAATATAATAATACTCAATGACAGACTTCATTTCAAAACTCAACGAAAAAGCCCAGAAATTAAAAGAGCGCAATTTCTTCCATGCCGGTGCTACTCAAGAAGAAATTGAACAATTTGAACAGAAGTTAAAGATTACCTTACCGCCTGTATTAAAAACCTTTTACGCCAATTTTAACGGAGGTTGCTTTGCAGATGATAGCTGGAGTAAGGAAGATTTGGAAAATTCCGAGATGAAAGAGGGCATCATTTGGAACAGCAACTATTTTTTAAGTCTGCAAGAAATGATAAAAGCCTATCAATATGAAGGAGATTTCATTTCGTTTGATATTCAGGAATTGGAAAAAGGAACGGGTAAGAGATTCATTCCTATCCTGCACACCAAAGAACAGGAAGTATTGGTTTGGGAGGCAAGCAACCCCAATGAAACCCCGATTAAGGATGCCTATCACGACATCAATCCCAATAAGTGGAAGGTGTTGTATCCGTCATTTGAATCGCTTATAAATGCGTATATCCACGAAGACGGTGAAATTGAAACCGTTTGATTTTGCTTTTCATATCTCTTGTTTCAAATCAATATGGGTTCAATTGAGCTTTCATGTTTTCCCTATTTAGGATTTGGCCTACATATTTATGATTAAAGTCGGTTTTTGCTGACAAAATACTGTAAAACAGAACCGAAAAGCAATTAGTAAGCATACAAATTTGTAATTTGCGGTCGTATATTGCCGAACTTTTAACAATTTCAAGACAGGCAACTGTTCAAACGCAAACGAACAAATCATCTACTAAACCACACCTTTTTCTATTATGAAAAAACTACTAACACTCATTGTGCTATCACTAATTGTATGGTCGCAATTAGACGCAACCTTGTCAGCATGTGAACCCAGCGATTTGCCCGAAACCTACCTCAACTTCATAGAAAATAAAGGGCAATGGAACGATAATATCAAGTATCAGGTAGAGTTAAATGCTGCCCGATTGTTTTTAGAATCCGACCGGCTAACTTATGTATTGGTTAATCCAACGGATATGGATTACCTGCACGAAGCCCACCACAATCCTGAAACGGATTTGTCGGACTTTTCAATACATTGCCATGCGTTTCAGATGTTGTTTGCGGGCGATGTCAACTTTCCGACACAAGCACAGGCATCTTGCGAGCACGAATCTTACCGCAATTATTTTATCGGCAACGACCCTGCCCGGTGGAAAGGGCATGTAGGACTATTTCACCAAATAGATTACTATAACCTTTACAATGGCATAGATCTCCGTTTTTATGGTGATGGCGGTAAGGTGAAATATGATTTTATCGTAGCTCCCGGTGCCAACGCCAACCAAATTCAATTGCAATACGAAGGGTTAGATGCCCTTTTTGTGCAAAACGGCAACCTGCACATGGTTACTTCGGTCAACACCGTAATTGAGCAACAGCCTTATGCTTACCAATATATTGACGGACAACTCACTCAAGTGCCCTGTTTTTTTAGCGTATCCGGAAATACAGTTACCTTCTCCATGCCCGATGGTTACGACTCTTCCCAAGCGTTAATTATAGACCCCACTCTTGTTTTTGCCAGCTATACCGGAGCAACCTCCGATAACTGGGGCTTTACCGCCACTTATGACAATACCGGACATCTTTATGCCGGTGGTGCTTCTTTTGGTGTTGGCTATCCCACCACGACCGGAGCATTCCAAGTAGCCTTTGCCGGTGGCGACCCGACAGGACCATTCTTTGTTGATATTGGCATTTCTAAATTTTCTCCCGATGGCAGCAGCCTAATTTATTCTACCTATTTGGGAGGAAGTGCGAGCAGTGAAGTGCCACATAGTATGATAGTTACACCAAACGACGAATTGATTGTTTATGGAACAACCGGCTCGGTCAATTATCCTACCACCGCCGGTGCTTTTGACCAATCCTTCAACGGCGGATTTCCCGTAACTTTCAACTCCATCCCTTATCAAAGCGGGCCCGGTTCTGATATTATCGTTACCAAGTTTACCCCCGATGGAAGTGCCCTGTTGGGCTCTACTTATATCGGTGGCGTTGGTAATGACGGTCTCAACCTCTCCACTGCACTGAAAAGAAACTACGCTGACGAATGTCGTGGTGAAGTATTTATTGACGCAGGTGGAAATATTTACCTAGCCTCCTCTACCAACTCGCCCGATTTCCCCGCAACAGTAGGCGTTATCTCCGAGTTTGCTCAAGGCGGTCAAGATGCCTGCCTCATCAAACTAAACCCCAACCTGACCAATATGATTTGGGGAACTTATTTGGGCGGTACATCAGACGATGCGGCTTATTCCATTAAAATGGATACAGACGAAACCATTTATGTCGCCGGAGGCACAAACAGTAACAACTTTCCAACCACGCCCGGTGCTTACGACACCAGCTTCAACGGCGGAACTTCAGACGCATGGCTTGCCAAAATCAGTTCAGACGGAAGTACCTTAATCGGCTCAACTTACTTGGGAACCCCCCTATACGATCAATCTTTCTTTGTGGATATAGATCAAGACCTCAATGTTTATACCGTTGGGCAAACTGCAGGGATATACCCAATATCCGCCGGTTTATTCAGCAACCCCAATAGTGGTCAGTACATACATAAACTCAGCAACGACCTGACCACTTCAATATGGTCCACCACCTTTGGCAACGGCAACGGCTCGCCCAATATCTCGCCAACAGCATTTTTAGTGGATAACTGCTACCAAATTTACGTATCGGGTTGGGGCGGAAACGTCAACAGTTCGCTACCCGGTTCTACTACCAACGGACTTCCCATCACCCCCGATGCCTTTGACAGTGCAACAGACGGCAGTGATTACTATTTCATTATCCTTGGTGAAAATGCTTCTACCCTACTCTACGCTACCTTCTTCGGTTCGCCAAGCGGAACCGGCGAACATGTGGACGGCGGTACGAGCCGCTTCGACAAAGCCGGGGTTATTTACCAAGCGGTCTGTGCCGGTTGCGGTGGCTCCGACTTATTCCCTACTACCCCCGGTGCATGGTCAACTACCAACAACTCGACTAATTGCAACCTTGGTTGTATCAAATTCTCTTTCGACACCGCACCCACCGTGGCGCAATTTAACTTGCCTCCTCCGGGATGCGTTCCTTACGATGTTACATTTACCAATACAAGTATCAATGCCACGGAATATCAATGGACTTTCCCCGATGGCACTACCTCAACAGTTACCAGCCCTTCATATACCTTTACCGAACCCGGAACCTATACGATTACGCTATTAGCCATTAACCCGGGCACTTGCAACGGCGAAGACCAAACCACCCAAACCATTGTGGTGCTTGGCGAACAATCAGTTGAGGCTTTCCCACTTAATTTCTGTCCCGGCGACTCCCCTGCCCTTCTTCAAGCCTCATTGCCCGGTGGTACTTGGTCGGGAACAGGTGTGGTAAACCCCGCAACCGGACTCTTTAACCCCGCAGGACTTACCCCCGGCACTTATGTTGTAACCTATACCGTTGGAACTATTCCTTCTTGTACCAGTACTGCCGATGCTACTGTTACCATCAATGCCTTGCCCAATGCCAATTATACCGACCAAAACGGCAACCCCATTAACGGCATCACCTATTGTATTACCGATCCCGCTGTAACCCTAGTACCTGCAACTGCCGGTGCAACGATTACTGGAACTGCCGTAGAAAGCAATGTTTTTAGTCCCGCTAATGTGCCCACTGCATTATTAAACACTCCTATTGCGATTACATTAAACATAGTGGTAAACGGGTGTCCAAATGCCTCCACCCAAACGGTTTTTGTAGTCGCCCCCCCAAGTCCCAACTTCGAATCGTTTAACTTCTGCCAAGGAAGCGGCCCTGCTATCTTTATACCCGAAACACCCGGCGGAACATGGAGCGGCACCGGTATTGACCCCGCAAGTGGCATCTTTTCTCCCATCGGGCTAAGTGCCGGTATTTACCCTATTACTTACACCGTAGGTGAAGAAGGATGTACCGCCACTGCATCTGCCAATATCGCAGTATCGGCCGGAGAAGCCGGAACCATGCCTTCCGACTTGGAATTGGCTTGCCATAACCAAACCGTAACAATTACCAACCTTGGAGACGATGTATTGGACGAAGGGCAACAACTTTACTATATCTTACACACCTCGCCCGATGAAAGCGCAGGCACTATCTTAGCCCAAAACACAACGGGTTCCTTTAGCTTTGCCGACATCAGCCCCGCCGGACAATACTACACCACCTATTATGTATCGGCAGTAGCCGCACTTCCCGATGGATCAGGCGGACCGTTACTCTCCGACCCTTGTATTGATATTGCCGCAGGCACTCCCGTTATCTTCCTTGCCCCTGTTACCGTGTTGGTCAATGAATATTGCGACTGGCTCACGGGCGATTATCATGTAACGGTCTTCCCACAAGGAGGCTACCCTCAATATGACAACAACAGCCCCTATTTATCAATTGGAGATTACCTTGGAACCATTGACTATGGTTCTTCGGTAGAAGTTGTTTTCATTGAAGGGTCAACGACTGTTTACTCCTTTACCATTGATGATGCTTTGGGTTGCCAATCGGTCATCGTGTCGGAAGAGTTCTACTGTATCAAAACTCCTGTGGAATTGCTTTACTTTAAAGGCGAACCGGTAGCCGATGGCAACCTGCTCACTTGGGCAACTGCTACCGAAACCGACAGCGAGTTTTTTACCCTATGGCGAAGCAACAACGGCCAAGACTTTACCCAAATTGCGAAAATCAATGCCGCAGGAACTACCCTTAGCGTGCAAAATTATCAGTACACCGATAAATTCAAGTCTTGTTCGCCCACGTACTACCAACTCACACAAACTGACCTGAACGGTACAACCCGAAAACTCGGAACCATCAGTATTAACCCATCGGGTAACAATACTTCGGAAGGAATACAAATCAGTCCTATGCCTGCCGCCAATGAGGTAAATCTTACCTTTTCTAATACGGGGGGTAACAACTTTATTCGCGTATATGACTTGAGCGGTAAACTCGTTTTGCAACAACAGGCCAATGCCGGCACGGATTGCCAACTTCAAACCACCCTTTCCGTAGCGAACCTAGTACCTGGCATGTACTTAATCAGCATTCACGGAAGCCAACAAGCCATCAGTACCAAATTGCTTATTCAACGGTAATTAGTTGTGGTTAGATAAGCATTTGGTCGTTAGTCATTGGCTTGTAAAACCAAACTTGAAACCATTGTCAATAAAAACCCCCGATGCGAAACAACATCGGGGGTTTTATGCTTTTGCCCTATTTACGTTAAAAAAGCCCTCACAAATCAAAAACCATACAAAACCCCAAAACTTTTTTTGTTACTTTTGCAATTCCAATTGCAATAGGTAGCAATTTTCATCTATTAACAAAATATCAATACACACCATGGAAAACAACAATTTTTTAGACTTGCTGACAAGTCAATTTGGCGGTCAAGCTGCCGATATGATTAGCCAACAATTAGGCATTGATAAAAGTACCACCCAATTAGCCCTTAGTCAGTTCCTCCCCATTTTCACCACTGCCCTAGCCAACAATGCAGCAAAAGAAGAAGGTGCGGCAGCTCTTTTTAATGCCGTTGAGAAAGACCACGATGGCAGCATTTTCGATAACTTACTCGGGTTTTTGGGCAATTTTTCTCAAGGCCCCGGCATGGGAATTATGGGACACGTATTTGGCAGCCAACTCGACCAAGTAGCTGATTTTGTAAGTACCAACACCGGTATTGACAAAAATACTGCTCAAAGCATTATGCAAATCGCCGCCCCCATAGCTATGGGTTTACTTGGCAAACAACAACGTGAGCAAGGTTTGAACGCTCAGGGATTGTCTGAAATGCTGAATACCTCTGTTCAGGATGTAAAGAAAACAGACCCTAAAAATATGGGACTCATTGGTAAGCTCCTTGACCGAGACAACGATGGCAACGTTATGGACGATATCGCTTCTATGGGAATGAGTTTCCTAAAAAATTGGATGAACGGACGCAGTTAACCAACTGAACAGCTCCGTTTTGACCGACATCACATATTCAACTGCAACAGCCGTTATCTGTAATAGATAGCGGCTGTTGCAGTTTTGGGTAAACACTTTGGTTTATGTGAAAGACAAAGTACAATAGCTTCATCGAAGTAAGTCGCCTGTTATATTGCCAAGTTGAGGAAATGGGCTGCCATACTTTCTGTTTTAAAGGCTGGCTACTTTTCCATATAAATTATTCCACTGGCATCTTTTTCTGTTTTGAGAACAGTTTTATAATCTTTCTTCGAAAACTGGACTGCAATATCTTTACATCCGCCAATACACCCTCCCATACCATTATGTACATAATACTTTCCGGTAGAATCAGTATAGACCTCCATTTCTCCTGAGGTTACTTTACATAAAACACTGTCTAACGGCAGGTCTGTTGCTTTGTCCTTGACAATTCCTTCCGCTGTGCTATAACCTTCGCAACCTGTAAAAATTGAAAATGCAATTGCTACGCAGATGAACACTAAGTTGAATAATTTCATTTATTGCGATCGTTTATCGGTAAAAATCTAATTATGTGTCTTGACAAATAGGTTTAGGCTGTCAGATGGTTTTCGGCTTATGGTGATGTGAAGGATATTCATCACAAAAGTTCCTGCGAAGCACTATTGTTGAACTTTGAACCGATTGGTTTCTGCGAAGGGTGTCTGCCCTACCCTATCTTACCAAACTACTGCTACAAACAGCGTTTCTTTCAGTCCGTTAGAGCCGCTCTTTTATTTTTTGATTTCGTAACACAACTCCACCAGCCCGCTCTTGTAGGCAATAACATCCTTTAGGTGAAAAGTTAACTCTTTTCCGATGTGGTCATAAAACGGTATTCCGTCTCCCAAAATAATCGGCAGAATTGGCTGTCTTATTTCATCCGCTAAGTTTAAACGCAAGAACTCTTTGGTAAGCATCGTTCCGCCTACCATCCAAACATTTTTGTATTTTGGTTTTAGCCGTTCGTTCACCAGTTTATTCAGGTCGCCCGAATAAAACTCAATGTTCTGTCTTTCAACGGGCAGGCTTCTGTGAGTTACCACTATGGTCGGCACATCCCCATAAACCCACCCGTATTCTTTTGAAAGTTCCAAGGCATGTTCATAAGTCCGCGAACCCATCACGTAGCAGTCTATTGTTTTTTGGAAATCCTCCATGTTTTGTTCTACAACTCCATTCTCGTAGTAGTCTGTCGTTTCAAACCACGAAACGCTATTGTCTTTTTTGGCAATCATGCCGTCAAGACTTGAAACCATGTGTATCGTTAGTTTAAATGAATCTGTTGCCATTTTTTAAAATTTGTGTTGTTGGACTAAAGTTGCGGGCAATGATTATGTCGTTATTAATTGTACGTAACTAATATTATGGTGTCAATGCGTTGTTTCATATTCAAACTATTGGTTTCGTCACAAATTTGGTAAAATATTTGTGATAAGTCAAGCGGCTGATTCTTCCCTTTCATTTATAAATAACCACCCAAACCCGTATTGGTTACATAACCTTTGTTCTGTACAGATATTATTAAAGTTCGACCAATCCATTTAGAAACAACTCAATGTCCTCTAGGTAATCATTAAATAATTTTTCGCCTGTATAGGTTAACAATTGAATTGTGCCATTAGAATTTGAAAAATAGTAGCCGTAATATGTAAACTTAATGCCTTGTAAAGTCCCTGACATTTGTATCACAAGGACTTTTATACCATTAACGTTCCTATATTCTTCTTTTACAACCTTTATGTCTGGGGCCACTTTTCTTGCATTTTTAAAAGCAATTCCTTTCAAGTCCTCAATTGGTATCTGAACCTTTTCAGATATTAACATTGCGTACAAATCATCTCCTTTTTTCTGAAATTGAAATTCTGAAGCTCCATTATCCGTTTCTTTTGTAAAACTCCAACTTTTAGGATCAATCCAAATTCCAATATTTAGCTTACTACTCTTAACTAAAAAAGTGGATTTTATATGTTTTGAAAACTCCTTGTCGTTTATTGGAATTTCAGCATTTTCAATGATGCTATCATTAATGTAGTTCCATGTACCGTCTTCATATAGAATCACTTCATCCCCAGACTCGGTTATTGCATTAATCTGGGCATTAAGAAATTGCGCTGACATTAAAATCAATACAGTTAAAATTACTACTCTCATAAATTTTGTTATTTATTGATGCTTATTTTTTGTTTCGGTCTTAGTCAGTTGATCATATCTGATTGTACATAGCCAGCTTTCATCACAAACCTATTCCCTAAAACACCCCCTCATCCTCTCATGCCATCCCTATCCCCTCAATTGCAAACATACAAAATAACAAGAACCAATTCGCTTAAATATGTCAAAGATTTTCTGCTTTTTATTGTAAACATAAAATCACCGATATGCCAACAACGGTAAAACAATCACGAGAAATATGGGTATCGTTTGTGGTTAATCTAGAGTAAAAAATTGCGAGTCTTTGCCGGTTGTTATGCATCATCCCCCCTTATCTCGAATATTGGGAACAGTTTTTGATAGCTTGCATAGTTACCTTACTATTCAACAATAAAAAACATGACGATGCTCAAACACGTTACACTCGTTTTAACCCTGTTATTAACTTGTTACGGCGCAATAAAAGCAGTTGCGATAACGGATGTCAATTTCCACTCCAAAGCGTTGACTTATTTAGAGGAGTATAAAGACTTAGCCATTCAGGAAATGCAACGAACGGGCATTCCTGCAAGTATTAAGTTGGCGCAAGGCATGTTCGAGTCCGGTTTTGGGCAAAGTGTCTTGGCGAAGCAAGGGAACAACCACTTCGGGATAAAATGTAAAACGGAGTGGACAGGAGAAACGATTTATTACAGCGACGACTCTTTGAACGAGTGTTTTAGGAAATATCCCAGTGCCTACGAGTCTTATAAAGACCACTCCGATTTTTTGTTGAGCAGAGAACGCTATGCTTTTTTGTTTTCATTGCCTGCCGGAGATTATATGGGATGGGCAGAGGGGTTAAAAAAAGCGGGATATGCAACCGACCCAAGGTACAAGGAAAAAATTATTGACATTATAAAGACTTATGAACTGCATGCCTACGATAATATCTGTCCGAAACCGGTTATCTATGCCGACAAGATTTCTATAACCGGTAAAGAAGAATGGACCATTGTGGGATTGCCGGAAAGGCAGGTACAAGAATTGGCCGGAGTGGTTCCAACAACAGGAGGGTCTAACGGTTCGTTGGTAAAACAACCGGTTACGGATGATTTAAAGTCTATTGATGCTATTTTGACTCAATCGGTCAAAAAACGCCCGAAGGATATGGAGCTAAAACATCTTGGCGGAGAACCGGCTGTTGTTGTGCCCGTTGATCAAATACACTCGGGGTTATCAACCGCAGGCAAAAAATCGGGTAAGGGGGGAGGTGTTAGCCCTAGCACAGATACCAAGTCCTCAAATAGTCATGTTGGCCGACAACTTAACCCTTCTTTCAACCCCAACCGGCACTTAGTAACGGACGATGCCAACCCAAAAATTGACAACAGCAACACCAAAACAACGAAACAACCGGAGTCCGCTAAACAGCCTGCAAATACGGTTATTTATGCTGTTCCCGTTAGCGGCGATAAGGGTGAAAACAAAATTACCCAAAACACCAAAACGACCACTACCTCACCCATCCAACAAGAATTGCCCAAAAAAGAGGTGAACAGCCAAAGTGTATCGGTTGCCAACGAAAAAGCTACCGCTAAAACAACTCATTCACCATCAACACAAAGTGTCGCAAAAAGCAACACACCAAAAACAATCAATTACTTCCAACCCGATATGGAGAATGAAGAATTGGTGCTTCCCAAACAAAAAACATATCAGAAAAACGGAGTGAAGGCAGTTTGTTATCCCTATCAAGTACTTCCTTCTCAAATTGCTCAAACCTATGGGTTGAAAACAAATGACGTGCTTATTTTCAACGATTTAGATGAGAATGCTCCGATACCGGTCAAAACGAATATCTTTCTCCAACCCAAAAAAGATAAAGCCGAAAACAGTGACAAGTACCACCTAGTTACACAAAGCCAAACCTTATGGCAAATTGGTCAACTATACGGCATCACGTTAAAGGCTCTGTACCTAAGAAACAACCTGTCAAAAGGAACGCAACCCAATGCCGGCGACAAAATCCTGTTGCGAAATTCCGGAATCAAGCTGCCTAAAATAAAGATGAAATAACAACCCGTTGCAAGATGCGCACGCAAACTTGTAGTTGGAAAGAGATAAAAATGAGTGGATTAACCATGAAACTATGCCTGAAGGTCTATTGTCTTGGTGTGCTGATTTTCGCTTTAGGACATCCCATAAAGGCACAGCAAATAGAAACTAGAAAAGCCGGGGGCACTAGCATTGCCCAATATATAGACCTGTATAAAGAGATTGCCATCTCCGAAATGAGGCGCACCAAAATACCTGCGAGCATCACCCTTGCTCAAGGGATAATTGAATCCAAATCGGGCAACAGTTATTTGGCGGTAAAAGCCCGAAACCATTTTGGCATCAAATGTCATAAAGGATGGAAAGGGATGCGCATATTTGCAAGTGATGACGAAGAACAGGATTGTTTTAGAAAATACAAAAGTGCGTATTCTTCTTATATAGACCATTCTAATTTTTTGGTTAATCACCAACGGTACAGCAATCTATTCCGTTTAAACACCACCGACTATGTTTTGTGGGCGAAGGGGTTGAAAGAAGCAGGCTATGCAACCGAACTGACCTACGCCAATCAACTCATCACCACTATCGAAGCCTACCAACTTCACCGGTTCGATTACCCCGAATTGGATCCCGGGTGTAATTGCGCCGAAAGAATTATCGCTACCCCGATGAGTTATAACGGAATAAAAACCGTTTTTTTCGATTGCAAGGTTACTCCCAAACAGGTTGAACAAGCATATAAGGTCAGTTTGGAAAAACTCGCAAGGTTTAACCGGTTTGCAATGACCGACACTATTCCGGCACATACGATTGTCTATTTGCAAGCTCCTAAAAATAAAACGCCGGCGGACATCACACAACATGTGATGGGTAAAGAAGAAACCTTCCAATCTGTGGCAAACCTTTATGGCATCAAAACCAATAGTCTTTACCGGCGGAACCGGTTGGATAAAAATGCCTCACCAAAACAGGGAGAAACCGTTTATTTGCGCGGTAAAAAATCCCGTAATACCACTGCCCCTTCGTTTAATACCGGTAGTGCCCAACAACGGTATGTCGTAAAATCGGGCGATACGCTCTTTGCCTTAGCACAGCGTTTCAGCACCACCGTGGATACCATCAAAAGGGCAAACAAGTTAAGGACGGATACCTTGCAAGTAGGACAAAAGTTGAAAATCATTGTCCGATAGTCAGCAGGTCCGTTTACCTTACAGCATGATAGCGTGCTTGCTCTTTCAATCTACGCTGTTTGTCTGATGGCATAAAACAACAAGGTGAATTGCCGAGTATGAATAACCTCTTTATTCGTGCAACCGTATCTTTTTTATATCTTTGCCATACAGAAAAACAAAAAGCATGATTGTCATCCACGATAAAAGTTTTGAACTGTTTATTACGCGGCAACAAATACAGGAAGCGGTTAATCGCGTAGCCGATTTAATTGCCCGTGATTTTGAGGGGCAAGTCCCGCTGTTAATCCCCATGTTAAATGGTGCGTTTATTTTTGCGGCCGACTTAATGCGCGCCCTTCCGATGGACTGTGAGGTGGCATTTATCAAAGCAAAATCCTACGAAGGTACTTCTTCTAGTGGCAAAGTGATTTTCGATTTACCTTTGAAAAGCGGAGAATTGCTAAACCGCCCTATTATCATTGTCGAGGACATCATAGACACCGGACACACAATTGCCCAAGTATTGCCCCAGTTAGTGCAGTATCACCCAACAACGATTAAAGTCGCCTGTTTGCTTCACAAGCCCGATGCCCTGCTTCATCCCGACCTACCGATTGATTATGTCGGCATGAACATCGAAAACAAGTTTGTCGTGGGCTATGGCTTAGACTACGACGGATTGGGTCGCAACTACCCCGATATTTACCAACTTGCAATTTAAATTGCTCGGTTCCCCCTTGGAGAAAATCTAAAAATCTCCAATGCCGGGGCAAGTTTGAGAGATAGTGCGGAAGAAGTCGGTGTTTTTGTATTGGCTGCTCATCAATTTCAAATAGGTTTTATCTCGGTAATCCCCTTCGTGCAGGGTAGATAAAGGTTCTTGTTTGGATAGTGCCGCCAAATACGTTGCCTGTGCCGCTAGTTCGGGATTTTTTGTGGCATCTATCGCCTTTTGAAAATACCGGATTGCCACTTCCCTTGTACCATACTCGGCAACAAACCGTTTTTCGGAATCATTGACTTTTTCAGCTATTTCCGGAATGTTTAGCGGATATTCTCCCGGTGCATAATCGAAATAGTAATTGAGCGTAGAAACTAAAGAGCCTTCCCATATCGCACCGTTATAGCCCCAAAATGGCGTACTAAAAAACCCAACTGCTATTTGAAAATAATACTTATCGGCAGTCTGTGGATCTTGTTTTGCCATTTTTTCTAATTGAATAACATGGCGGGCAAATTCCATTTTATTACAGGTATCATTTTTTTCTTCCGAAATTTCTTCGTTCTCGCCGTCAAAATTACAATCAAAAAACCAGTAGTTTTCATAAAAGAAACTTTCCTCATTATATTGTTGCTGCCAGTAATTAACAGGGATTGCCTCATAAAGACCAAGGGCTTCGTCAAAGCGCAATTGTCGCATCAACTTAGTCCCTTTTACATCTTGTAAGAAAGGGGCGGTGAACCTGCTGTTATTAAGCAGGAAGGATTCAAACACAGATTTTTGTGGCTGTACTGCCAATTTTAACAAGGTATCCATATCCTGTTCGGAAGTATAAAAATCGAGTATTGCATTTGCCGAGGAGGTCTCTTTGGCTTTTTCCAAACACAAGGCAGCACGTGCTACATTGCCGTTTTGTAAGTAAACAACGGCAAGTTTGGTCAATACTCTTGAAAACACGCTGTAATTATCGTACTCGAACTCGGGTTGGGGTAAGTTTTGAAGGGCGTAGGCAAAAAGATTTTCAAGTTCGGCATCAAGATGACGGCTCTCTTCTAAACGGTTAAGAGCATAAATGAGGTTTGCTTGTTGTTGCACTTTTTTGTTGGCCCCGGTTACTTTACCCAATAGCTGATAACTCTGTTTGTAGTTTTGTTCCAGATAAGCCATGTATGCCGCAACGGTGAACCACAAATCTGTATTAGCGGTTTGATTGCTTTCGGCATGTGCTAAAGCAAATTTTTTCAATTCGGTTAGGTATTGAGATTGGTCAAAAATAAAAGTAGAATCCGGTTCCTCCGAAGATTTGAATATCTTTTTAATTGATTGGTAAATTTTTCTAAAAAAGGATTTTACTTTATCCCAAAAAGAATTTCCGGTTTTGGAATTCGTAGATTCCATTTCTATCGGTTGTCTTTCTAAAGGAATTGGTTGTGTTAATTTCGGGGTCAACCAAAACCGTTCAATTATGTTGACCTGTCTGATTAATTCTATTTCTGCCAATTCTGATGCGGGAGCAAAGGAACAGATTTGTTTGAGTGGGTCGAGGTCAAGTGCCGTATTTTGTAATGCCCGCAGCAGCCATAAGGTGGCTTTTTCATCGGGGGTTTTACCCATTTCCAACATCTGTTGCCAAACATCTTCGTTGCCATAAGTAAAATTACGGATAGCCAACTCGCGGCTATACGGAAAACGGTCAAAAACCACAGAAAATTGGTACATCGCCTCAGCCGCTTGACCAATATGGAGCAAAGCACCGGCTTTGAGTGCCAACAACCAACCTGCTACAATGCTTTTAGTAACCAAAGTATCACTCTCTGATGATAGCAATGGGGTTACCAAGCGGTCGTATAGGTCAATACATTGTTTGTAGTTGCCTGTATAATGGGATAACCGCACAATTTGGAAGGCATATCGCAATTTAAGGTATGCCGATTTGGATGCCTCATAGCGTTGCAAACCCTCTGCAATAAGATTTTCCATCAACTTGGTGTCGCGCTCGGGTTCGCTCCAATAACCCCAATTGTTTTGCACATGGGGTTCGCAGTGTTTAGCAAAAAGCAAATATTGGATGGATTCGGTGTCCTTTCGCTTATATAGCAAGCTTAAAAACCTGTCCTTACTCACCGTGCCGTTTGGCGGTAAATTTTTCAAAAAAACCGGCAACACCTGTTTCTCAAGTGTTGATACGTCTAATTCATAGATAACCTCAGCCAACGCTTTTAAATCCGGTTCACCGTTAAAATAACGCTGCCATTCCAATAAATTAACCCTATTTCGAACTTCCGGTGAGGCGTACTCATCGGGCATATAATATGGAGCATCTAAATAACAAGCTCTGTAAGTAGAGTCTGTAAATAAATCGGGATGAAAGAAGGTGATGCTCGTTCTATTAGGTTCAGGTATGTATGCGCAGGCGTTTATTTGTTGGTTTGGAAAGGTTATGAAAAAAATTAGAAAAAATATGGTATATATTAAGTGTCTAAAATTCATGTTTTAAGGGAGTTTAAATGAAGGAATGTACCCTTCAGCAAAAAAGACAAACTGCCGTCCTATCTCACAGACCCCAAAAGGGGGTTTTCCACATCACTTTATGACGGGTTCTTGTGTCTTTTTCAAACTCTCGCTTTGTTCAAAGAACTAACAGTTTCGCAAAGCGTTTAAATCAACCACAAAAGTAGGTAAAAAAGGCTGTCTTTTCAGTTTATTGCTTTTTCTGCACTATTTTTTTTTACCTGTTTAAACCTTGCTACTTAAACGCCGTCTTACATAGCATAAACCTTAGAAAACCAAAAGCCATAGTTTCTTGAGTGGTGTTGTTTTAACCCTGAAACAACCCGATAATAGCCCGACAGCAATGTTTGGGCTTTTTTTTATGCCCAATTTTCACCGACTATAAGACAAATTGTCAATATGGGCAAAAGGAATGTGTAATTTTGGCATCGTTTTAAGTCAGAATTGCACAAAAAAGGGTAGAAATGGGGTTGGCATTGATTTTGAACCGGTATAAGCATAGCCATTATTTAACCATCAAAATTAATTCAACATGACAGTACTAAAATGGAACCCCTTCGGGAAAAGCGTAATGCCCGCACTGTTCGACAAGTTGACCGATGATTTTTTCAATTTGGACAACCTGTTTGATTCTCGTTTAACTTCCAACATTAATCATGCAGGAAGTGTGAATGTTGCCGAAACGGAAAGAGCCTATGAAATTGAAGTATCCGTTCCCGGTAGCGAAAAAAGCAATTTTAAAGTAAAAATTGAAGGGAATCAATTAAGCATTATTGCCGAAAAGAAAACGGAATCTAAAACAGAAGATACCGAAAAAAAATACTTGCGCAGAGAATTCGGATATAATTCTTTCCAACGAACATTTACCTTACCTGAAAACATTGAAGCAAGCAAAATCAGTGCAACGCATAACAACGGCATTTTGGTGGTAACGCTTCCAAAGGTAACGGTAGAACAAGTTAATGCAAATGCAAAAACAATCGAAATTGCATAAAGATTGATGTGAATTTTCAAAACAATCGCAACGAAAGCCCTTTATTTAAAGGCAATCTTGTTGATAAAATTGAAATTTAACGACTTTTAAAAACAAAAAAGGCACTTGTATCATGCAAGTGCCTTTTTTGTTTTTAAAAGAAATTAGAAATCCCGTTTTTAGGTAAGTTTTTCCGAAAACAAACCGCTTAAGTTCAATTTGGTAAAAATTAAAAAAGAAATCTTAATTCTCAAAAAAGAATGTTATTGCCGGATGGTTTTTTTGACTTTTTAATTAACCGTAACAGAAACAGTTTTGACCGCCACAGCAGTGCTTTCGCCATCACTACAGGGACGCGAAGCAATTCGGGCAATAATAGAGTAACTGCCGCTTGAAACACCGAAAGGAATTTCTATTTGGTTATAGCTGATCGTGGTTTGATTGCCGCTGACAGATAAGCCGTTATTGGCAACAAAGGCGGTGAGTTGCGTATCGTTATTGCTGTAAACATTATCTGTCGAAAAGTAAAAATCGGTCAATCCCTTAATGGTAAAATCGTCTAGGTTTAATCCTTCCGTAATCACCACTGTTCCACTGATAGTAGCACCGGCTGCAAATGTTTTTGGAGTTACATTAAAACTGTTCATCGTCAGGGTACAACTGTCGTCCGGATTGGCGGTTTCTTCACAAGCATTAAAGGTAAGAATAAAGGCAAAGAGCAATAATGCGGAACCAATTTTGAAGATGGAGTTGAAAAGGTTGCTTTTCATTGTTGAGTTATTTATATTGAAGAATGTGTTAAGACTTGATAAAGGCGGTTGCGTTTAGTGGCTAATGGAGAAATGGAGTTTATTTTAGAGGATTCTTTGCCAGTCAATCAAGCAGTTTATATGTGGACAAAAATCTTCTAAAATTACCCTGCCCAGTTTTCGCGATCTAAACTTCTGAACTGAATGGCTTCAGCAAGATGTTCTATTTTTATCTCCTCGCTTCCGGCAAGGTCGGCAATGGTTCTGGAGACTTTTAATATACGGTCATAAGCCCTTGCCGATAAGTTGAGGCGTTCCATTGCTGTTTTGAGCAATTTTTGTCCTGCCGTGCTGATGGCACATACTTCCCGCACCATTCGCGAACCCATTTGGGCATTGCTGTAAATATTATTTTCCTCGGCAAAACGGGCTCGTTGCACTTCGCGGGCGGCAACCACTCGCTCGCGTATGGTTTCGCTGTGTTCTTCAGTAAATTCACTGATTAGTTCATCAAAATGCACAGGGGTAACTTCTACGTGCAGGTCTATGCGGTCTAATAAGGGGCCGGATATTTTGTTGAGGTATTTTTGAACAACTCCGGGGGCACAAACGCACTCTTTTTCAGGATGGTTGTAATATCCGCAAGGGCAGGGGTTCATGGAGGCAATGAGCATAAAACTTGCAGGATATTCTACGGTAAACTTTGCGCGAGAGATGGTTACCCTGCGCTCTTCCATCGGTTGGCGCATGACTTCCAATACCGTTCTTTTAAACTCAGGCAGCTCATCTAAAAACAGTACCCCGTTATGTGCTAAAGATATTTGTCCGGGTTGAGGTATGGCCCCTCCGCCCACCAATGCGACATCGCTAATGGAGTGGTGCGGCGATTGGAAAGGACGTACCGCAATGAGCGAGGCATCGCTTTGCAGTTTGCCGGCAACAGAATGGATTTTTGTGGTTTCGAGGGCTTCGCGTAGGGATAACGGGGGAAGGATACTGGGCAAGCGTTTCGCCAACATGGTTTTACCTGCTCCCGGAGGCCCGATTAAAATAACATTGTGCCCACCGGCAGCCGCTATTTCAAGTGCGCGTTTAATGTTTTTTTGTCCCTTTACTTCCGAAAAATCTAATTGGCTATTGGTAAGGTTGTTGTAAAACTCTTCGCGTGTGTTGATGACCGTTGGTTTGATTTCTTTTTCGCCTCTAAGAAATTGAACAACCTCGGTAATATGCTCTACGCCATAAACGTTCAAATTTTTGACAATTGCAGCTTCGCGGGCATTTTCTTTGGGTAGGATAAACCCCTTAAATTTTTTATTCAGGGCTTCAATGGCAATGGGCAATACCCCTTTGATGGGACGCAAACTGCCGTCAAGCGATAATTCGCCCATGATGATATAATCGCTTATGCTCTCGGTTTCCAGCAAAGTGCCATTGGCCGATAGAATACCGATGGCTAAGGTTAAATCGTAAGCAGAGCCTTCTTTGCGGATATCGGCAGGGGCCATATTGATGACCACTTTTTGACGCGGCATCTGATAACCATTATTTTTGAGGGCCGCTTCTATCCGATGTTGACCTTCTTTGATTGCCGCATCGGGCAAGCCAACCAAAAAGTAGTTGAGTTGTCCACCTCCAATATTTACTTCAACCTCTATGATAGTGGCATCTACTCCAAGTACAGCCCCACCATGCGCTTTGGCTAAACCCATAGTTGTTTTAAAATTGGTAACGTCCCACCTGTTTTGCCGGCTAAGGATTTCATGAACGACTTTTAGAAATGATTTTGCAAATTTACAAAATGCTTGGTAAACAACAAGCAGTAATTATGCTGCAATATAATTTCGCGTTATTATGGTAGAACGCTCCGATACTTGTGCCGAAGTAAAATAACATGGCGATACAAGTATCACCATTACCATAATTGCTAAGTTGTCTATTTTAGGTTACCGACACCTCCGCACTTAAATAATAAAACTAGGTGTGGGTAACGTTTTTCAGGACTGATAATAGAAACATTTGCACCCCTCTATTAAAAAAACAAAATAAAAAGATACAAGATTATAATTAAAAGATAGCTTTGTACATGCCTTTTTATATCTAAAATTGTTAGTATGAAAACCATTGTCTTTCTATTTTTATTGCTTTCTACAAAGCTATATAGTCAAGTAGAACAATTTACGTACTTTAACAAATCTTTCTCAAATGATAGTTTAAATATTCTGGCTCAAGTTGTACGTCCAAATTCATTAGGCTACATTATGATTGGGGGTTACTCTAGTACAGGTATAAGCAACGCAAGATATATAGCTCAATTGGACCAAAGTGGAGAACTAATTTGGATAAAAAATTTTGTTGAAGGGTCTGAATGGAATGTTATTGAAGATGGGAAGTTTGTTACAGAAACAAACGATGGGAATTTTGTTGTTGCAATTGGTGGTATCGTTAATAGTGCTGCAAAAGAAATTCATCTTTTCAAGTTAGATCAAAATGGAAATGAACTTTGGCATCGGGAATATGAAAATGACACTATAAAACTAATTCGCCACATTGTTCAAACTGAAGATAATGGTTTTGTTTTAGCAGGAGTACTTGCAACACAAGACACAGCAAAATTTCTACTTGTTAAGACAAATGAATTGGGTTTGTGGGAATGGCAACACACTTATTCAATGGGCAACGACGCACGAGCATTTTCTGTTCAACAAACCCCTTGGGACGGCGGCTATATTATAGGAGGTTGGGGTTACTCTACATCCACCGGCTACGATATGTTTGTGGTAAAAACCGCCGCCAACGGTGATACCCTTTGGTCGAAAAGGTATGGTAGCAGTAAAAACGATTGCGCTGGTTATGTTGTGTCCTTAACTACTTATCAGGAATACTTAAATGGTGCTCCAATAGAGTACTTACTTTCCGGTTGCTGGGAAAGCAATGAGCCAGACCCCTTGTTTGGACATGTGGATTATCTATATTTAGCAAAAATCGATGAAATAGGTGATATTATTTGGGAACACAACTATACATATCTTGCCAAATGGTTATTGCTGCAAACACCTCCTATAATTGCACCTGATAAAAGTTTTATCGGTACAGGTTTTTATCTAACTAATGGTTATACACCTACTACTAAAATTCTCAAATTCTATCCAAATGGCACCTTAGCTTGGCAAAAAAACTACACCTTAAACCCTGACAAATCTAGCTACCACAAAGACCTACAACCCACCCCCGATGGCGGTTATATATTGGCAGGCTATCAATACAGCAGCCCTCAAACCGCATGGGTTTTAAAGATTGATAGTCTGGGCAATACCTGTAGTTTTATAGGTTGCGACAGTACAGTAGTGGTAGAAGTAATGCCCGGCTTATCTTCCATTACAGGACAGTCAGCAGAGGCTTTAGTTTATCCTGTCCCCGCCACTACCCATCTCAATATCAACTATCAAATACCCGCCACCTTTTTACCCTCCGGCGGTGCAGTGTGGCGTTTGCATGACGCTCTCGGCAGGCAGGTAGCAGAGGAAACATTACAGGGCAGCAAAGGGGTAGCAGAGGTTTCGGTAGCACATCTGCCGGCGGGTATCTACTATTATCGGGTTGTGTTTCCGATATCGGGGCAGGTGGTGGCCAGCGGGAAGATAGTGGTTAGTGATTAATGGTTATTGAGCTTGTCGAAATAGAGCTTGTCGAACTATAAGTGGTTAGTTGCACCCACGGGTAGCTCCGATACTTGTATCGGAGGGAGAATAGTTTTGGCGATACAAGTATCACCACTACCGTAATTGCTAAGTTGTCTATTTTAGATTACCGACACCTGGTTTTATGATTTATGTGCAGAGGTTTCGGTAACCTAACTCAGACCCATGAAAAAAGGGAGGTGGTAATTTTAGTCTCCTCAAAATCCTCAAGGGATGACATGAATGTAGAAAATCATCTACAGTAATCATAAAACGCCGAAGGTGTAACAGGAGTAGTGCAGCCTCGAAACCATTATTTCACCCCTTCGGTACTTTAAGAGACGGGTTTTTGTAGGTGCTACATTCATATCACCCCTTCGGGATTTGAAAAATCGCTATACACGAACTGCTGTCAAATTTTATCTACCAAAATGATAAATATAGGGGGTCAGAATTTGAAAAATGCCTACCTTTGCAACGAAAAACGATAGGCAAAGCCCAAAAACGCCCCGAAAGACTTTATACACATTGCATAAAACGACCAAAACAGGGTAAAAAAGTAACTAATAAACTCAAAAAAGAAGGCTTTTTCCTCCGAAAAAAGGTCTTTATTTTTTTAATAAAGGACTTTAAACTCAAGAAAAAGGACTTTAGAAGCAATAAATTGGTCTTTATTTTTGAAAAAAGGACTTTAAACCCAATAAATTGGTCAGTTTTTTGACAATAGTTCGTTAAAAATTAAGCGGCAATACAGCCCAAAGATAAGAGCTCTAAG
>CALCIK010000212.1 GCA_937907475.1 uncultured Bacteroidota bacterium
TTTTTGTCATCAACTGAAAACCCCTACTAATAGACTTTTCGTACAGCCTCTAACCTTGCCGAGTAAAATCTATGTTTGTCAATAGGAGGAGTGGTAGGTGGTGGTGGCATTGCACCAATTTCCACCTGACAAGTGCGTTTTTGGAGTTTACGGCCGGTGGCGGTGTATAGCCAAGTGATGGTGTTGCCGGTAGAATGGAAGGTGACTTTATCGGGTAGGTTGAGGTGATTGTACCGAGTGGTGATGCCTTTGTTGTAATCTGTTACGATGTTGCCGTTTGCATCATATATATATTCAGGTATGGTAACAGCCGAAAAGAGGCTTCCGTTGTCTTCAAAGTCATTGGCAGGGAAACTTGCGGTTATTTGGTCGTCAATAGCATTCAATTTCTTTATACCGGTTCCGCTGAAAATGTAATTATAGTGCATTCTATCTATTAAGCCATAAGAAGAGGCTCCTGTATTCCCTCTGCGCTGAAGGCTAAGTATATTTCCGGCAGGGTCGTATGCACATTGTTCATCCCAATTTCCATCTGTTGAAGTAGTAGAAGAATAAGATTTCTTCAGTCGGTTCATTTCGTCATAAGAAAAGGCATAACCTCTTTCTACAAAATCGGTCGCGTTGCGCCAATAGGTACTGGAAATGTTGCCATTAAATTGATTTGTGCCGCCAAATGCCCCTGTTGAAGTATAGAGTAATATTTGGGCATAAAGGTCCGGAGCTAAAGCAATGGTGCCTGTTTCATTGTTTAGATTAGTTTGGTCATTGATAGAAGTCATCCAACCTCTGTTGTTGTAACGATAGTCAACCGATTGCAGAAAATCTGCTGCCCCATCGGGTTTATGAAGGTTTTTTTCGGTGTGCTGTCCGATAGGGTTGTAATCATATTGGGCAACAATGGTTTGATTAGCGGGGTTATTCACCGCCATGATTAGTTCATTTATTCGGTTCGCCGGCCCATAGCTTAGCGTTTTTCCTACAATGTAGGTATAATTATTTCCGGCAACAGGGGTTGTGGTATGCCTGTGGTAGATAAAAGTGGGTAAGTCGGTATTGTCATTATAGGTATATTCAAAACGCAAACCCTGAGCATTGTTTAGGTAAATCGGGAACTTTGACCATATTGAGGTGTCTGAAATGATGACAATTCACAAAATTGCTTAAATTTGCCGCTAATAATTGTATTGAACAATTTCTTCTAATAGAACTGATTATTTCGGATATGTTTGTGCATCCAATACTTAATAGTCAATAGATATCATAATACATGCTACAAATCTTACAACAACTCATCTTTATAGCCATTCTCGGTACGGTAGCCTATTTTGTAGGGCTGAAAGCGCGGCAAATTTACCAAAACATACGAATGGGTAAGCCCCTTGACCGTACCGATCAACCTGCAAAACGGCTTAAGAACATGCTGTTGCTGGCCTTGGGGCAAAAGAAAATGTTTCGAAATCTTACTCCTGCACTCCTACATCTTTGCGTTTACGTAGCCTTTTTAATCACCCAAATCGAACTGATTGAAATCATCATTGACGGCGTATTTGGCGCACACCGTTTTTTCTATCCTTACCTTGGTGGAGTTTACACCTTTATTATAAGCTTCATTGAAATCCTTTCCGTTTTGGCATTTGTCGCAACGGTAGCGTTTCTTTCTCGCCGCAATCTGCTCAAACTGCCCCGATTTACCATGAAAGAACTTTCGGGCTGGCCGATGAAAGATGCCAACCTGATACTCCTTGGAGAAATTGTATTGATTGTCGGCATATTTAGCATGAACACCGCCGATATGCAATTGCACCAAGGTGAATATGGGTTTGCCGTCAGTCAATGGCTGATGCCTTTTTTTGCCGGATTGTCGGATGCCGCCCTTCATGGCATCGAACGCTTCGGGTGGTGGTTGCATATTTTAACTGTTTTGGGTTTCTTAATGTATCTACCTTACTCCAAACATCTTCACATCGTGTTGGCATTTCCCAATGCCTATTTTGCCGATTTGAGCGATACCAAAGGTAAAATGAGTAACATGCCCCGAATTACCCAAGAAATCAACCTCATGCTGAATCCCGAAGCGATGATCGATGCCCCTCCGGCAGAAGCCGAGCGTTTTGGTGCCAAAGATGTGGAAGACCTGACTTGGAAAAACTTGCTTGATGCCTACGCTTGTACCGAGTGCGGACGATGTACGGCAGCCTGTCCGGCAAACATCACGGGTAAATTGTTGTCGCCACGTAAAATCATGATGGACACCCGCGACCGTTTAGAGGAGGTATCCCTATCCAAACAAAAGAACGGTGCGGGTTTCGATGACGGTAAATCGCTGCTGCACGATTACATCAGCCCCGAAGAACTTCGCGCCTGCACCACTTGCAATGCCTGTGTTGAGGAATGTCCTGTTAGCATCAGCCCGCTCAATATCATCCTCGAACTGCGCCGGTATTTAATTTTGGAAGAAGCCAACTCGCCCGATGAGTGGAACAAAATGTTTACCAGTGTAGAATCAAACGGAGCAGTATGGCAACTCCCCGCCGATAATCGCATGAATTGGATTCAGGATTTGGAAAAGTGATTTTTTTAGACTTTAGACAAAAGACATAAGACTAAAGACAATAGACAAAATGCAAATGGCAAGAAACAATAAAACCCTTTGCGACTTCGCGAGAACTTTAGTATCTTTTTCATTCCCATTTACCATTTACCATTCACTCATAACTTATAACTCATAACTAAAAAAAGATGTCTCAATCCTTTCAAGTGCCTTTAATGTCAGACTTGGCTGCTCGTGGTGAAAAACCCGATGTATTATTTTGGGTAGGTTGTGCCGGCAGTTTCGACCAACGTGCCCAAAGCATTACCAAGGCTTTTGCTCAAATTTTGCACCATACCGGGGTGAAGTTTGCCGTTTTGGGCATCGAAGAAGTATGTACCGGCGACCCCGCCCGTCGTGCCGGTAATGAGTTCCTGTTCCAAATGCAGGCACTCACCAATATTGCCACCCTCAACATGTACGAGGTTACGAAGATTGTAACCGCTTGCCCACACTGTTTCAATACACTCAAAAACGAATACCCCGAATTGGGCGGCAACTACGAGGTCATCCACCATACCCAACTCCTTCAACAACTCATTGACGAGGGGCGTATCAAGCTAAAAGAAGGCGGTAGTTTTAAAGGGAAGCGCATTACCTACCACGACTCCTGCTACCTCGGAAGGGCAAACGGTATTTACGAAGCCCCACGCAAAGTACTGGAAATTTTAGATGCCGAATTGGTAGAGATGAAACGATGCAAGTCGAGAGGGTTGTGTTGCGGAGCGGGAGGGGCGCAAATGTTTAAAGAAGACGAACCCGGCAAAAAGCATGTCAACATGGAACGCACCACTGATGTGTTGGATAGCAAAGCGGGAATTGTTGTTGCCGCTTGCCCTTTTTGCAATACTATGTTGACCGATGGTGTTAAATATAACGACAAACAAGACGAAGTACAAGTGTTGGACATTGCCGAAATCATCGCAAGAGCAGCCGATTTGTTATGAAGATAGATGGAAGACGTTAGACAAAAGACGAAAGACGAAAGACGGAAATTTTAAATTGTTAATCATAGGAGAATACTTTTTTTCACCATTCACCATTCACCATTCACCATTCACCATTCACTCATAACTCATAACTCATAACTCATAACTCATAACTCATCACTCATAATGACCGATTATCAAGATATGCCCCAAAGTGCCCGCACTTGGATATACCAAAGCAGCCGCCCTTTTACCCCCTACGAACTACCCCAAGTTGAACAGGTATTGGCAGAATTTGCCACCCAATGGGTCAGGCATGGGAAGTTGTTGAAATCATGGGCGGGTGTATTGCACCAACAATTTGTCGTCTTAATGGTAGATGAGGAAGCATTAGCGGCCGGAGGTTGCTCCATTGATGCCTCGACACGTATGCTCAAACAATTGGAACAACAATATCAGGTCAACCTGTTTGACCGCCTCACAATTGCTTGGCGAAACGAACAGGAAGTTATAGAAACGGCTTCCCGAACTGCTTTTGAATCCCTACTTGCAAAAGGGGTGATTACCGATAACACGATAGTGTTTAACAACCTCGTTACTACCAAAGCCGAATTAGAAACCAATTGGGAAGTCCCCCTCCATAAAAGTTGGCATAAACAATTGGTTGGGTAATACACGTAGAACAGCTAAGGAGTCTGCGATTTGTAAACCTAAGTAACTAATCAACGATGGCATTCAACGAACTGACCGTACAAAGAATAAGACAAGTTTTGTTTGACAAAGGTGTGGAGTTTTCTGAAAAGAGAATGTTCAGCGGCATTTGTTTTATGGTGGATGACAAAATGTGTTGCGGAACACATACCGACAAAAAAATGGGCGAGGATTTACTGTTGTGCCGAATTGGTGAGGATGCCTATGAAACAGCAATCGAACGAGATCACTGCATTCCGATGGAATTTACCGGAAAACCAATGAAGGGATTTGTTTTTGTGACGGAAGATGGGTGCAAAACTCAGCAAGATTTGGAGTATTGGTTGCAACTTTGTTTGGACTATAACCCGATTGCGAAAAAGAGTAAAAAGAAATAGTTTGAATGGTGGAAAATCCCTTGGTTGACAATGATTATTTGCTTGAAAAATACCCAGGTAAAGGCGGTTGGACGTATGCACAGATACCCGAAATTCCGCCGGATAAACATGCGTATTTTGGTTGGGTAAGGGTTCGGGGAACAATTGACGATTTTGAAATCAAGCATTACCATCTGATGCCGCTGGGTAACGGTAAACTGTTCTTACCCGTCAGGGCCGAAATCAGAAAGAAAATAAAAAAGCAAGCAGGCGATTATGTACGGGTTAGGTTGTTTGCCGATAACTTGCCGATTGAAATCCCCGAAGAACTGAAACTTTGTTTGATGGAAGAGCCGAACGCTTACGAAACCTTCCTGACCTATACAGACCGGGAACAAAAAGCATTTATAGACCGGATATATTCCGCCAAAACAGACCACACCAAAATTGACCGCATAGTGAAGATGCTTGAACAATTGGCAATCAGACATAAATTGGCAGACAAATAAATATTCCAACTCTAACACAAACCATCATGATTTACAGAAAAAACACCGGTAAAGAATCGGTAATTGCCATGGTTAAAGCCGGAAACCTAACTTTGGCCGGATGTAATACAGGTGCCAAAAAAACCAGAACCTACGGGAAAATCGGCACCTATAATCCAACTAACAAAACTTATAGTGTTGAATGCCGGGGTGGAAGAGTATTGGTTGAAAACGCCGAAAAAGACGAAAGCAAATCAACCCAAGTGTTTTTTAAAGATGAGAAAGATGCCCTTTCAAATGGGTTCAGGCCTTGTAGTATCTGCTTCCCTTCCTTATATGCCGAGTGGAATTCGGCAGAAGATAAAGATGCTTGGAATAAAAAGAGGCTGGCAGAATTGGGTTAAGAATGCGTATTGGTAAGCGGTAATTACTAACAAACCATACATCTGCCCATTACCTTTTAAAAATTGCAACAAACCTTATCTAGACATGTTCTTGCAAATTTTAAAAACCAAATCAGCACGCTGATAAATAGAATAGGCGCGTTTTTGATAAGTGGGCCCATTCGATTGGGCGTTAAGGTAGTTGTAGTATGCTTTATCAAATTCGCTCTTTTTATCCCCCAAATTACATTGAGCGTTCATGATAAACTGGGCACAACCGGGCTCTTTGTAGGAACACCAACTGTCAATCAAGCCATCGTTGTTTGAATCCCATACTTTTTCAATCCATGCCCCCCCTTCTGCCCATGCAATAGCATTGTCGGTGCCGTCCTGATTTCTGTCCCAATGGTAAATCTGATACAAAGGCATTCCTTGAATGGTCAACTCTTCCTGCCAGCTTTCGTATTGACCGTCGTTGTTGGCATCGTAGCCAAATCTGCGCTCCCCCTTTCCATTATCCCAAACCCACATGCCCGAGCCGTCGCCCATGTTTGCTTTCCAATAGGTCCATCCTTCGTTGTGGGTATATGGGCCTTCCCATTTGGAAACAATGTTTCTGGGTTGATTGGGGTCATAAGATAATGACTCCGGTCCCTCATTTTGCGCTTGACTTAATAACGGCAAGGTCAAAACAGCTAATAAGAACAAAAACCGAAGACTACGAAGACTGAACTCGGCAGCAGAGATGGAATTGGTTGTCATACTAAATAGTTTTATTGGTAAAAAAGAGGGTTGTCTTTAGTTATGATTCCTGCATTAACCAATTCGATTGAGCGAATATTTGCCGGGGGCATGATTTGTTTATCCCAATCCGTCCATTGTTTTACCATCAGGACATCCGGTATCACCACCCAACCTTTAGCTTCTTTGGCTCAAGTTGCAATGAATCATAAGCATTACAAAATTAGTCAAAAAGATTCGGGTAAATGAAATTTTTCCTGTAAAAAAAATTTTTGTTGGCTGGCAGAATTGGGTTTACCCGTATCGGGCGAGGTTATTTAGGACTTCCGTAGCCAAAAACGACTATCATCGGACAATGATTTTCCCTGTGCCGATTTTTTGGGAGTCGGCTATCAGTCGGAGGAGGTACATGCCGGGCGGGTAATCGCTCATGTCTAAGGGGATTTCGGCAGTTTGTTGCCGGGTGGTTTCCAACAGGGTTTGCCCAAGCACATTAGACAGGTGGAGTTCAACGTTTTGATAGGTGTTGTTCATTTTAACCACTGTAGCCGCCGTGGTGGGGTTGGGGAGTAAGGTGAACAAATCGGGTTCGAACTGCAAATCATGAACATTGCCTGTGCCTTCACAAGAATAAACTTTGATGTGGTCAATTAACCAACCTTCGCGGTTATTTTGGAGGCTGTCGCTGATAAAATTAAACCGCAAAATAGCAGTATCTGCAATGGTAGAGCGACTATTACCGACTGGAAGTATTTCCCATGCAAAAGCAGTACGAACCCACCCATCCGACCTACCAGAAAATCCATTTTCACCGTTATATAACATGTCCTCAGTTGAATATAAATTCATTGAATGCCAAGGAGGAGTTAGTCCCCAACTATAACCGTTATAAAAATCACCGGTCAGATTCTTCCATGTTTCTCCATCATCGAATGAAACAGTGATGTATCCCCCGTCCTGTAAAGTATCTGTATCGTATTGGTGGTATATTTCGACAAAAATCATTTCGGGGTAAATGCAAATATTGAAACCACCGATATATACATCAAAATACGAATGATTATTGACCGGATATGGATTCAGCGTATCTGTTATTATGGCATGATTGCCCGAAAATGTATTGTTGAGCAACAACTTGCCGGGCATTCCTATTTGCCAGATATTGCCCGATACGGCAGCCGTATCTAAACCCAAATAAGGTTCGGGGGCTTCAAAATCTAAGATAGTATGACACCCCTCGTTATATTGCTCAATACACTCCCATTCTTGCGCAACGAGCATTTGGCAGGTTAGAAGGAACACAAAAAGTAACTGTGTCTGTTTCATAGCGGTTGAGTTAAGCAGTGAAAACGATTAATGAAAGCATCCGTTTATGCACTAAACGCAAGTAAGCTGCAAAGCGTTGGCTCTGCCGTAAAGTTATACATCGTTTATTAAAGAGACTTGTTTCTCCATTGAAACTTTTGAATTGAACAGTTGATAATAGGTATTGAAGCAAACTATGGTAGCGGTGATACTTGTATCGCTGAAATACTTGTTAGTGTTCAACCGTTCAAACAAAGTAAGAACATCGAAAAACTTGATAAAATCTTTAAATTTGCTGCCGATAAGTCATGCGAATCCTTGAGCAATAAACCTAAATCACTACATTGCACGAAAAATACACCGGCCCGGCACAAAGAGGAGGCCGGACAGGAAAAACTAACCACATGAAAACAAAAATGCCGTTGATGGTCATAGGATTATTGTTGTGCTGCGCAGCCTGTAAGCCGGTGAACATCATCCAACTCTACCGCTGCGAACTGGCAGACAACCTGAAGGATTCCACCCTTATCGTGCTTTTGGAAGACCATAGTGCCGATATTCAACTGCTCAAAAAATATAACAAGCCCAAAGAAGCCGATAAACTCATCAAAGAAGATAGTCTAAACAACGCCAATATCAAACAAGCATTTGTAGAAAACTATCACTACTCTGCTTATGAGTTCGTCAACAAAGAGTTAACCAAGCCCTCTCCAACAAAAACGTATGCCGTGTTTAGTACTGATAAAGGCGGTCCAACCGAAGAGTCGTTGAACAACGAATTTGTTACACGGCTAACCATCGTCAACGCCTCCCGCACGTTGACTTTCGATGCCAACGGGATGATGACCAAACAGGCCATCGGGTACGTGGTGAAGCAAGCCAACGAAAAGCTGCACAGCCTTTACGAATTGGCCCAAAAGCAAAAAAGCAAGAAGGCGGGTAAGTGAAGCCTTGCCCATGCCTAAAATTGATTAACCGCAAATTCGGCGATGACCGATTTCGCCAATTCCGGCAGGCGGATTTAGTCCAACTTTTACGGTTGACAAAGCCTCCATGTCGGTTGACAATTCGATCAAACAGGGTGACAATGCTTCATTGCAGAGGCGTTTTATCAAAAAACAAAGGGAACAAAAACCCGTGCAGGGGGGATTTGTCTCCAAACAGGGTGGCTTTGCTCCTTAGCAGAGGTGTTTTCGGATAAAACCGAGGGAGTAAAAATTTTTGCCAGAGCGATTTCTTTTAAAACACGGGGGACAATACTCTTTTGCAGGGGTGTTTTGCTTCATTGCAGGTGGGCTTTGGTTCTTTTCAAGGGTGAAAGTTGTTCTTGCAGGGGAGCAATTTGGGCTTCAGCACACTAAAAACCGTTATAGTATAGATGAAAAGATGTTCAATGTTTTTCGTTTAGGAACTGCGACTTTACCTTGGTTCTTCACTCGCCGCACTTATTATTTAATCTCGAGCATGTCAAAATTCGTAAAAAGGCAAAGGGTTCTAATCAGTTCTTCAATAAGTTACAACACATCGCTTGTTGTAAATTTTAATCGTTGACCAAAAGCAAAGCAGCCTATGGCCGTTCACCGCAGACATAAAATCTGTCGTTAACCCGTAAATGGGTACTAACTTCAGATGATTGGACTTAATTTTGCCGTTTTACTGTCTCAATCAACATGGTTCAAGTTTTTGAAAATTACCCATTGACGGCTTTCAACACCTTTGGGTTGCCGGTAAAAACGCGTTACTTTGCATCAGTGAACACCCTTGCCGAAGTGGAGGAATTGGCCGCATCAAATCAATTTGGAGATAAATTAGTCTTAGGCGGCGGCAGTAACCTATTGTTTACCAAAGACTATGACGGATTGGTCTTGCACAATGCCCTCAAAGGCATGGTTGTGAGCGATGAATCTGATGAACAGGTATGGATAACCGCACAAGGCGGCGAAGGTTGGCATGATTTGGTGCAGTATTGTGTGAGAAATAATTGGGGGGGTATCGAAAACCTGTCGCTTATTCCCGGGTCGGTAGGGGCTGCTCCGATACAAAACATCGGGGCTTATGGCGTAGAGGTAAAAGACATGTTCGTTCAATTAGAAGCCTTGCATCTGCCGACCGGTGAATTACACATTTTCACCCATGACGATTGTTGTTTCGGTTATCGAAACAGCATTTTCAAGCAAGCACTCAAAGGGAAATACTTTATCAGTTCCGTTACCCTAAAACTCAACAAACACCCCCAATTCAACCTGCAATACGGCGAAGTGCAACGAACCTTAGAACAACTCGGTTATGCAAACCCCACCGTAGCGGCAATGAGTGATGCCATTTGCCATATCCGGAGTGCCAAATTGCCCAATCCTGTTGAGTTGGGTAATTGCGGCAGTTTTTTTAAAAACCCCGAAATAAGTCAGGCATTATTCCAACCACTACAAGCCGAATATCCCAACCTTCCCAACTACCCTGCACCCAATGAGCAAATAAAAATTCCCGCCGCTTGGCTCATAGAACAATGTGGTTTTAAGGGAATGCGTAGCGGCAACACGGGCACACATGTCAACCATGCCTTGGTGATTGTCAACTACGGCAATGCTTCCGGTGGTGAAATACGCGATTTTGCCATGCTAATCCAACAAACGGTGCTAAAGCGTTTTGGCATCTTGTTAGAGGCGGAGGTGAATATTTTGTAAAGGGGAATACGAACAATTTGGTAATAATTCATTGACAATAGTGTAACCACCTTACTTTCACGATCAACTCCGACTTCTAAATACATCAATTGGAAAATAATTGGAGAAAAGTTTGCGGACTTTAATACCTCATTGTATATTTGCAACATGAACGGTTCAATTAACAGTCCATTTCGTTATGCAGGCGGTAAGTTTTATGCACGCAAACTTATTCTTGCCCATATACCAATGCATACTTCATACATAGAACCTTTTGCAGGTGGTGGTAGCATTTTCTTTGCAAAGCGAAAAGTTGACTTTAACCAGCTTAACGATATTGATGATGAACTTGTAAATGTTTATCTGACAATCAGGGACAAACCTGATAAACTGATTTCTTTTCTAAAGAAACGATTAGTAGAAGAAAGTCGAGTACCAGAGAAATATACTGATAATGTTCTTTTGGGCGACCCGCTACCTGCTTCAAAGGAATTACATGGGTTTTTCAAAAACGAATTTAAACCTAAAAACGACATTGAAAGGGCTGGACGATGGTTTTATCTTAATCGTACCTCCTATAGCGGGATAATGAATAATCAAAACATGTATTGGGGTTATGGTGACAAATATTCCATGCAACCTAAAAATTGGGCACAAAATATTCAAAGAACAAGTCAAAAATTACAGGGTGTTGAAATAACAAACCTAGACTTTGAAATCATAATAAATAATGCACCTAATGGAGCATTGCTATTCCTTGACCCTCCTTATTTCAATGCTGACCAAGATAAATTTTATCAACACTTTTTTGCAAAGCAAGACCATTTCCGACTTGCTGAATGTTTGAAAAGGAATAATGAACGTTTAAAATTATTTGTCACTTACGACAACACTCCTGAAATTCGTGATATGTACTCATGGATGACTGAAATGCACGATAAAGAATGGAACTATTGTATTCAGCGAACTGACGATCAAAAAAACGGCAGCGATAAAAAAGGAGAACGATATAAAGGCAAAGAATTATTTATTCTGAATTACAAAACAGAGCAAGTTTCCTCTGCCCCTGAGTTTGCATTTACTTTCGCCTCTTAGTTTGATTTGATTTTCTTTTTTCTTCGACAGCTTCTAACAACCGTTCTTCAATAGATAGCAAGGGTTTCCAGTTGATATCATTATCAAGTTTCACGTATGGCGTTCTTGGAATAAACCCTTCAACAGCAATATCTTTTGGTAAACAAAACCGCCAATCCTTTTCACATGCAGAAATCAAATCTGCATCTGACGAAACAGAGTAAAATTCAAAAAGTAATTGCTTTAATTCAGCGTTATGTACAACTTCTAAGTGTTCTCCGACCGTATTACCTTCAAAAATTGCATTTGAAGTATTTGTAACTAAGACATCAAAACTATCAACTGAATAACGGTCATTTGACGATCCCGCTAATTTTATATTGCTTCTTGACCTATGGCTTTTTACTAAAAAATGAGGTACTTTTAAATTCCTGCTTCTTTTGCCATCGCTGATAGAGCCGCGCACGGAGCTTTTGCTTTCAACCTTTAAAATTATACCGGTTCTACGATGTGTAATGCTAATATCTTCATCGTATGTTCCAGTTTGCGCATTTAGATTTAACTTCTGAACACTCCAAATTGAGCGAGGCAAAATGTTATCCAAAAATAAAAAGGCATTATATTCCATTGCCTTTCCCCTAATCATCGGAGTTACCTTTTGGTCTTCAAGTATTTCAAACAAAAATTCAAGTGGCACATTGAATTTCTTGCAATACTTCAAGAGCTTATCGGCAAGTTTTATTTTTTCTTCGCTTATCATACAGGTATTCCTTTGGTAAATTTAGCAACATCACATCCAAGGCAATTAGCAATCTTGACAAGCGTTAAGAAACTTACATTTCTTTCTCCCCTTTCAATTCCCCCAACATACGAACGATCAACTTCTGCTTTCAAAGCAAGTTGCTCCTGTGACAAACCTTTTGATTTTCGTAATTCACGAATTTGGTTGCCTAACTCCATGAGATGTATATCCTTTTTCAACGGGGACAAAGTTAAAGTTATGCCTACTATAATACCACAGACTATAATACCTCATTTGAAACCGAATAACCATTGACGAATGAAGAAGAACTGCCGCAATCACAGGGCTAATAATAAGGCAGGTGCAGGAATCATCAAACTTTGGCACTTTATATACATTAGCGTTAGTCAGACAACTAACCCATCTAATCTGCCAATTCATAATCATTCGAATTGGTTGCAATCAAAAGTTACTACTGCACCTTACTTATTCTTTGGTCTATAATGGCTTCTTCCTTTGCCCGTTGCCGAGCCACTCTTGCCGAAATATTGATGCTCAATTCGTAGAGCAGGTAAACCGGCACAGTTACCAAAACCTGCGAAAACACATCGGGAGGGGTGATGACTGCCGCAACCACCAAAATCACCACCAAAGCATGACGGCGGTAGGTGCGCATGTCTTCAGGCGTGAGCAAGCCCATTTTGCTGAGAAAAAAGACCACTAAGGGCAACTCAAACATAATGCCCGATGCCAGCACAATAGCTAATATAGTATCAATGTAAGAGGCAAAAGCAATGCTGTTGTCCACAGCACTACTGACGGAATAAGCGACCAAAAAATTGATAGAAAACGGGGTGATGATAAAATACCCAAATAAAATTCCAACGAGAAACAAAAATGAACTTCCCGCAACAATCCCTCTCATGGCATTCACTTCCGTTTGGTACAGCCCGGGCCTGACAAAACGCCATATTTCCCAAAAAATATAAGGAAACGCCACCACCAAACCGGCAATAAACGAAATCTTGATATGCGCCAAAAACTGACCCGACATTTCGAGATTGATGATACTAAACACAGCCGGTTTGATACACAAAGATTCGCCCAAACCTAACCAAGTGGAAAGGTTACAAAACAAGGTATAGGTTAAAAATCCTTCCGATTTTGGCCCAAAAATGATGGTATCGAACAGTATGCCCGGCAGCAAAAAAACTACTACGCTAATAACGCTCACTGCTGCTAAGGAACGGGCAAGATGCCATCTCAACTCCTCCAGATGCTCAATAAATGTCAGTTCGTCTTTACCCTTGGGCAATGCCATAATTTAACAATAATGTAGCCGTCAACAATTACGCTCCGACAGCTCGATATGACAAGCCATCCAAAGACGGGCGCAAATATCGGGAAAAATAATCGGCCCTTGTTGTTTTGATGAGGGAGTTTTGGGAAAAGGGTGAACAGGCTCTGAATAGATGGCATTCACCGACTATCTTTCGGTATCAAATTCTTCCTTACCTTTGAGCAAAATAACCCCGCTCATGAGATATTTTCTCCTATTCGTCTGCCTGTTCGCAACCATTTTTGCCGATGCGCAGCCTTTTAAAAATCTCAAGAGGTTAGAAGCAGTATATGCCACCTATACCGACGATAATAATCAACAGCATAGCGAAGCCGGACAAATCTATTATGAGCCGACACTTGGTAAGCCCATCACTGAAAAAGAACTTGGTCAACTTTACCCCTTTACCAAAGGCAACCTGCCCGATACATGGCTCGGCATGGTGCGCACAAAACTATCCAAAACCGCCTCGGCTGAGTATTTAGTTGTGTTTGACTGGGGCATGTCTGACGATTACAATTATGCTTTCTTCCTAATGGAAAAAGACACCCTATTGCCGCTTCAAACCCTTTCGTCAGAGGGAGAAATAACCGATGCCTATATTTTTGGTAAAGAAATTTACTTGCCCGGAAACGGTTATTTTTATACCACAGGACATGTGAACAACATGTTTAACCAACGCAGTAAATGGACGGTTCAAAACAACTTGCTTGAAGAAACGCCACAGGCATTTAACTATGTCGGCCTCGAAACCAAAGCCAAGGCAGGCTTTGCCATTTATGCAGATGTAGAGCTTACCCAAAAAGTGGCAGATATAGCGGCAGGTAACACCATCACGGTACTCCTCAATTTACCACCCAATCAAGCTCCGAAGGAAGCATTCACCACCAAAGAGCCTCGTTATCAGCAATACGATTACTACCTCATTAAGTCGGAATTTGGTTTGACCGGCTGGATGAGAATTGAAGCCTACTCGATGGAGACTCCAATTGAGGGGCTTTTTTATGCCGGCGATTAAAATGCAATATAAGTATGTAACTCGATTCAATTCAATCTGCTTTTCAAAACATGAACTTTGAAAAATGGCTGCAAAGTTGTATTTTTGCCTTTCTTTTTTAATTCAACAAATTTAGTGCCCCACACATGAATTTTCAACTATCAGAAGAGCATTTAATGATTCAGCAAGCCGCCCGTGATTTTGCTCAAAATGAATGTAAGCCCGGTGTGATTGAACGCGATGAAAAAATGCAACATCCTACGGAATTGGTTAATCGCATGGGTGAATTGGGATTTTTGAGTATGATGGTTTCGCCTGAATATGGCGGCAGTGGTTTAGACACCATTTCTTATGTGCTTGCCATGGAAGAAATCTCCAAAATTGATGCCTCGTGTTCGGTCATCATGTCGGTCAATAACTCGTTGGTTTGCTGGGGCTTAGAAGCCTTTGGCAACGAAGAACAAAAACAAAAATACCTGCCCAATTTGGCGACCGGTAAAACAATTGGTGCCTTCTGCCTATCCGAACCGGAAGCGGGTTCAGATGCCACTTCCCAACGCACAACTGCCATTGATATGGGCGATCATTACCTGCTCAACGGCACCAAAAACTGGATTACGAGTGGCGGTCATGCCGGCGTTTATTTGGTCATTGCACAGAGCGATGCAGAAAAAAAACATCGGGGTATTAATGTGTTGATTGTCGAGCGCAACTGGGAAGGTGTTTCAACGGGAGCTAAAGAAAACAAAATGGGCATTCGTGCTTCCGACACCCATTCGGTGATGTTCCAAGATGTGATTGTGCCCAAGGAAAACCGCATTGGCCCGGATGGTTTCGGTTTTAAATTTGCTATGAAAACATTGGATGGCGGGCGTATTGGTATCGCCTCCCAAGCCTTGGGAATCGCATCGGGTGCTTACGAACTTTCGTTGGCCTATTCAAAGGAGCGTCAGGCTTTCGGCAAACCCATTTCTCAACATCAAGCCATTCAGTTCAAATTGGCCGATATGGCCACGCAAATTGAAGCCGCTAGATTGCTTTGCCTCAAAGCCGCCTATCTCAAAGATACCGGACAGCCTTACGGCACTGCCGCCGCAATGGCCAAACTTTTTGCTTCAGAAACTGCCATGCAAGTAACGACCGAAGCCGTACAGGTACATGGTGGTTATGGATATGTAAGAGAATACCACGTAGAACGACTGATGCGCGATGCTAAAATCACTCAAATTTACGAAGGCACCTCTGAAATACAGCGATTGGTCATTGCACGAAGCGTCATAGATGGTTAGTTTCTGCCAATAAGTAAAAACCTGCCAAAGCACCACAGAACAAAATTTTGTTAAAACAATAAAGCCCCCGCTTTTAAAATGAAACACTCAACATTGTTTATCGCTTTATGCCTGCTGTTGGCAGGTTTCTCCCTTCAAGCACAAGAGTCCGTTCGCTGCCTCAGCCACGAAATGCAATTACATCAAGCCTTAGAAAACCCCGACTATGCCAAGGCTGTACAAAAGACCTTTGACCAAGCGAAAGCATTTGCCCAAAACAATGCTATTGCTAAAGCAGGTGGCAGTCAGATTTTACGCATACCGGTAGTGGTGCATATTGTTTACAACACCTCCAACCAAAACATACCCGATGAGGCGGTTTTTCAACAAATTTCCATTCTCAATCGCGATTACCGCCGTCAAAATGCGGATTCAACCCTTACACGCGATGAGTTTGTACCTGTAGCCGGCGATGCGGGTATTGAGTTTTACCTCGCCGAACTCGACCCCGATGGCAACCCGACCACCGGCATCACTCGCACCCAAACATCCGTAGAAAACTTTTCACCTCTTTCGGGTATTGATATTTTTGAAATCATCAACCAAATCGTTGCTTGCGGCATTAACCCGCTCGATTTACTCACCGGCGCACCGCTTACACCTGAACAAGAAACCTGCCTCAATACCGTCCTTGCCTCGCTAGGAGGATTTGATGCCATGAAATTTACCGATCAAGGCGGTAAAGCAGCTTGGCCAACCGACCGTTACCTTAATATATGGGTATGCAATATGGACGATGGAAGCGGTGTCGGTACGGTGTTGGGCTTTGCCTATCCTCCCGCGTCAGCTCCTAACTGGCCGGCCGGCTCGGCAGGCACTTTAGAAACTGATGGTGTTGCTGTACACTACCCCGTTTTTGGCGGCACAGCGAATCCTGCTCTAACTCCCGCATTAGCGGCTACAGTAGGCGAAGGCAGGACTTGCGTACACGAAGTTGGACATTACTTAGGGTTGCGCCATATTTGGGGCGATGGAGATTGTACCCAAGATGATGGTATAGCAGATACGCCTAATTCCGACTCTGCTTCACAACAGGAATGTAATTATTCCAAAAACTCTTGCATGGATACGCCCGTCAATTTTCCCGATATGATCGAGAATTATATGGACTATTCAGATGAGGACTGTATGAACATGTTCACCCTTCAACAAATCGGTATCATGCGTGCAATGCTTTTGGGTCCCCGTTCCGGTTTATTGAGCGGTGCTCAAATGTCTGCTCCTCAATGTGATTTCTCAGCCTCGGTAACGACAGCTTTGGTCAACGAACCCATTCAGTTTACCGATCTTTCAACCGGCGGCATTTCGGAATGGTATTGGGCTTTTGGAAATGGTGAAGGAAGCACCCTTCAAAACCCCGTTTATGCCTATCCCGAAGCCGGTCTTTATGCCGTTTCGCTAACCGTTATCAACGATTTAGGCAACGACTTTGAATTGAAAGAAAGCTATATCCTAGTGTCCGATGCGGTGGGTATCAACCAAGTTGACTTAGCAAGTCAAATACAGGTTAACCCCAACCCCACCAAAGGGTTCTTAAATATACAATTGCCTAGTGCAGGCAGTAATCCCTCATTCAGCATTTCGGTGATGACGGTGTCAGGTCAGGAAGTCTTTAACACTGAGGTCAATGCCAATACTTCGCTCGACCTTTCGGCACAGCCCGATGGCGTGTATTTGGTAAAAATTATTGGTGCTAACCAAAGCATTACCCGTAAAGTGCTTTTACAACACTAAGCAAGGTTTACGGTTTGTTGACCTACAAAAAGTGCCATATACCCCCGAAAGGTATATGGTACTTTTTGTTTTCAGCACGTTATACCCATACAAGTTCCTTAATGTCAAAACTTAATGTTGTGGCATTTATCAAGGTGAGCAACAAACGCCCATTCTCTAAAACATCGGTAATACGGGCATCAAAATAGCTATCATCGGCAACCCGCTTAAATCGGCGAAATTCGCCATAGTGGTAAAGGCTATGCAAATATTGTCGCTTCAAATCTGCCAATTTGTCGGGCTTAAGTAAAAAATAGGCTGCTTCAACATAACAGCACAGTTTTTGCACAGTATCCATCAGGTCTAATTCTTTGCCTGTAAGTAGCTTATACGAAGTGGCAAAAGGTAGATCGGGAAAGTGGGTTTGATTGATGTTTAAGCCAATGCCCACCACTGAAGCCAATAGTGAATTGCCCGACAAAGTGTTTTCGATAAGGATGCCGCCTATTTTTTTGTCCCCGACAAACAAATCGTTTGGCCACTTGATTGTAACATCCAAGTCATTCAGTTCATTCTGCAAAAAGCGGCAAACCCCCAAGGCAATAGCCATACTGAGGTAAAATTGCTGTCCGATTGATAATTGTCGAGGATAAAGTATGATGCTGAGTGCTACGTTTTTACCGTTTTCGGAAGACCAACTATTGCCACGCTGACCACGTCCTTCGTACTGTCCCGAAGAAAAGACAACCGTTCCATGCATAGGTGCCGGTTCCTGCCTTAGCAACTCTGAAGCATACAAATTGGTAGAAGCGAGCACCGGTAGTGCTATAAAAACTTTTCCTATAAACATAGTGTTATTAAGACTTTGCAAAACAATTCTTAACTTTGTCGGTTAAACCAATTATACTATTTCATTGAAAACACTTCCAATTTCCAAAAACGTCCGCAAAACTACTATTAACTCCCAACAGTTGTTAGATTTGATTGCCGATAGCATCTTAGATAAAAAAGGGGAAGACGTAATAAGTTTAGACCTCACCAAGTTACACGATGCAATGGCAGATTATTTTGTCATTTGCGAGGGCAACTCTCCTCCACAGGTACGAGCAATCGCGGAAAATATAGTTGAAAGAGTAAAAAAAACCTACAACATTTTACCCGCAACCCAAGAAGGCTTTAACTCAATGGAATGGGTTTTGTTAGATTATTTAGACATTGTCATACATATTTTCCACAAGAGCAAACGCCACGTCTATCAATTAGAGGAACTTTGGGGAGATGCTATTACCACTACTTACAACCCCGATGGAACAAAGTTTACCAAACAACAACACAAATCCTTCTTACCAAAAGCCGAATAACAAACCTGCCGATGAGTAATAATAATAAAAAACCCGACAACGAATCGAAGCCAAGCAAATTCAACCACTATTGGATTTACGGGTTAATTTTGCTTGGTATCATAGCACTCAATCTCATACCGTTTCAAAGCTACGTGAAAGATATTTCCGAACAACAGTTCTTCCGGGAATATCTTCCTTCGGGCGATGTAGAGAAATTGGTCGTGGTCAATAAAGAATTGGTGGAGGTGTATATTAAACCCGACCGCCTCACAAAATCCCAATACGACGATATTAAAAACAATAAATTTGGCACGCCAAGCAAAGGCCCTCATTATTATTTCACTATCGGTTCGAGCGATAATTTCAGCAGTACCTTACAAGCTGCTCAGAAAGACGCAGTTGCCGAAAATGTAGTGGATGTTCGCCACGAAAGCCGTACCGACTGGCGTAGTGGCTTTTTTAGCTACTTATTGCCGTTTATCATCATCATAGTGATTTGGATTTTCATTATGCGCCGCGTCAGCGGAGGTGTTGGCGGACCCGGCGGGCAGATTTTCAATATCGGCAAATCAAAAGCTACCCTCTTAGATGGCGATGCTAAAGTTGACCTGACTTTTGACGATGTAGCCGGTTTAGACGAAGCCAAAGAAGAAGTCAAAGAAATCGTTGATTTTCTAAAAAATCCTCAAAAATATACCGCCTTGGGAGGTAAAATCCCCAAAGGAGTTTTGCTCATCGGCCCTCCCGGAACCGGTAAAACGATGTTGGCAAAAGCCGTAGCCGGCGAAGCTCAAGTGCCGTTTTTCACCATTTCAGGGTCTGACTTTGTCGAACTCTTTGTGGGCGTTGGTGCTTCAAGAGTTCGGGATTTATTTAAATCGGCTCGTGAAAAAGCTCCTTGCATCATCTTCATTGATGAGATTGATGCCGTTGGACGCGCACGAGGTCGCAACATGCTGCAAGGCAACGATGAGCGCGAAAACACCCTCAACGCCCTATTGGTCGAAATGGATGGTTTTGCAGGCGATAAAGGGGTCATCATCATGGCGGCCACTAACCGCCCCGATGTGTTGGACTCTGCCTTGATGCGTCCCGGAAGATTTGACCGTCAAATCAGCATTGACCGTCCCGACCTTGTCGGACGCGAACAAATATTTAAAGTACACTTGAAACCCATCAAAACTTCGGACGATATAGATCCCAAGAAGTTGGCTGCGCAAACCCCCGGTTTTGCCGGTGCAGATATTGCCAACGTCTGTAACGAAGCCGCATTGATAGCTGCCCGTTACAACAAAAAAGCAGTAACCATGCAGGATTTCCAAAGTGCTATTGACCGTGTTATCGGCGGGTTGGAAAAGAAAAACAAAATCATCTCTCCTGAAGAGAAAGAAATTATTGCTTATCACGAAGCCGGTCATGCCATTAGCGGTTGGTTCCTTAAATACGCACACCCGCTCCTCAAAGTAACGATTATCCCTCGTGGAGTAGCTGCCTTAGGATATGCACAGTACATTCCCAAAGAGCAATACCTCTATACAACCGAACAATTGTTGGACGAAATGAGTATGACCCTTGGAGGCAGAGCCGCAGAAGAAATAGTGTTTGGAAGAATTTCTACCGGAGCACAAAATGACCTGGAACGCATTACCAAAATGGCCTACGCTATGGTGGCGATTTATGGGATGAACCTTAAAATTGGTAACGTATCTTTTCACGATGCCGAAAACGAGTACAATTTCCAGAAACCGTATTCTGACGAAACAGCCAGAATGATTGACGAAGAAGTACGAATAATGATAGATACTGCCTATCAACGCACCAAAAGTCTGCTCGTAGAAAAAAGAGCCCAATTGGAGTTATTGGCACAAGAATTGTTGAAAAAAGAAATGCTTTACAAAGATGATTTAGAAAGGCTAATCGGCAAACGCCCCTTTGATGAACATTCGACAGACACGTTGCTCGAACCTGCCGACATCAATGGAACGAACCACGTAAAGCTAAACGGAGAGGTGAACTTGTAATCAATCGGACATATCACACAATTCATAATCAACCGTTAATTGTTGTGCGAACTTCCGACAACAATTAACGGTTATTTTTTTCGATAAACTATATTTGCAAAGGCAAGTTTTGTTTATGAATACTTGCTTGATTTTTAATAGAGGATTTTTACCCAACACGGGTCATTATCTTTCATTTATCAAGTTCCAACCCATAGCTTTTTTTGAAAACCGCCAACTATTTTCAGATGTAAGTAACCTAAACTTTCGCGTATAGATAACCCAAACCTAAACCTAAACACATGAAACCTTACAAATTTAAAGACCTGAGAGTCTATGGTTCGTCGGAGTGGTTAGCAAATGGTCTGCGCAAATACCGACGGGTGTTTGACCGCGCTGAAACCACTTTTATCCATGCCGAACTTTCTTTCTTCAACAAAAGTTTTGATGAACAAGATTGGGAAGCGGAGATTGTTTTGAAGGCTTATGCCCTCAAGGATAAAAACAGGCGCGAACTCTGTAATCTAAGCATTACCAAAGTGGTAACCAAAGACATGCCGATAGTGAACATCTATCAGGCATGGGGTAATAAAAGACCCGGGTTTTTCTGGAAAAAGGGAGAATACGAATGGGCTGCTTACTTAGATGGTACTTATTTGGGTGCGCAAAAATTCTGGGTAGAAGATGTGGGGTTGGTTACTGATGAAGAAAACCCCTATTTTGCCATTCGTTCCATTAAACTTTACGAAGGGCCTAACGAGCATATTCCCACAGACCAACGCAAATACTATAAAGATTTTGACAGCAAAAACACCCGCTACGTTTTTGCTGAATTTACCTTTGAAAACTTAGTGCCCACCCCTTGGAATTGCGAACTTGTCTTTAAGTTTTTCAATGATGCGCATCAGTTAAAAGGTGAAACTTATGACTTGGTTGCTGTAAACTATTCCGAAAACAACAATATCGTTACGGTAACCTCCGGTTGGGGCAGTAACGATCCCGGTACATGGTATCACGACAAATATACCCTAGAGATTGTGTTCATGGATCAATTGGTCGCTATACTACCATTTGAAGTAAGCGATACTTTTGAAGAAGGCTTTAATGAAGCCGTTTTGCCCGGAACCAATACACCGCTTATACTATCAGACAAAAAAGACCAACCTCAGACTTTAGATGAGGTGATGGAGGAATTGGATGGGTTAATCGGCCTAACGACCATTAAAACCCGTATCAGAGAATACGCCGAATACCTCAAGTATATCAAGTTGCGCCTAGAAAAAGGCATCGAAGACGGCCACAATATCAACCTACATACCATTTTTACCGGCAACCCGGGAACCGGTAAAACGACCGTAGCAAAAATGTTGGGGCTAATCTACAAAAACTTGGGCTTGTTAAGCAAAGGGCATGTCCACATTGCAGACCGTGCTGATTTGGTGGGCGAGTATATCGGGCAAACCGCTCCCAAAGTAAAGGAAGCGATTAAGCTGGCAAGAGGTGGTATTTTATTTATTGACGAGGCTTATGGTTTGGCACGTGCAAAAGATGATGCCAAAGACTTTGGCCGAGAGGTGCTGGAAATCCTGATTAAGGAAATGTCTGACGGGGAGGGCGATCTTGCAGTAATTGTTGCAGGCTATCCTACCGAGATGAATACCTTTATAGATACTAACCCCGGGTTAAAATCCAGGTTTAGCCAACGGTTTGAGTTTCCTGACTACCAACCACAGGAGTTGAGCGATATATCGGAATATGCAGCCGAGAAAAGAAAAGTTGTGCTTTCTGTACAAGCCAAAGCCTTCTTTTTTGACAAAATAGTAGATGCCTATCGCACCCGTGACCGTTACTTTGGCAATGCCCGTTTTGTCTATGGCATTATTGACCAAGCCAAAATCAACTTGGGTTTGCGAGTCATGAAAAACGAAAACCCGCGCAAACTAAACAAGGAAGAATTATCTACCATCACCGTCGAAGATTTGGAATTGGTCTTCAAGAAAAAAGAACGGTTATTACCCGACATTCCGATTGACGAAAATGCGCTCCAAGCAGCCTTGGACGAGTTGAATAATCTCACCGGATTATCCGGTGTGAAACAGGAGATTACCGAATTGGTGAAATTGGTACGGTTTAACCGCGAGATGAGCAAAAGTGTGTTGAACAGATTTTCACTCCATTCCGTTTTTGTCGGAAACCCGGGAACCGGAAAAACCACGGTTGCCCGTATTTTGGCCAAACTTTTTAAAGCATTGGGTATTTTGGAACGAGGTCATTTGGTGGAATGTGACCGCGAAAGTTTAGTAGCTGGTTACATCGGACAAACCGCCCTGAAAACCGCCGAAAAAATTGACCAAGCTGTTGGCGGTGTATTGTTTATTGACGAGGCTTACGCCCTTTCGCAACGCGGAGGCGGAATGGACTACGGTCAAGAAGCGATTGAAACGATTATCAAACGCATGGAGGACCAAAAAGGAGAATTTGCAGTGGTGGTAGCGGGTTATCCCGACAATATGAAACTATTTCTCGAAGCCAACCCGGGCCTTAAGTCTCGATTCGACCGAACCTTGCAATTTGAAGACTACTCGGTTTCTGAATTGATGACTATTGCCCAATTCGCACTGAACAAAGAAGGGTACGAACTGAACGAAGAAGCAAGCCAACACCTTTACCGGTTCATGGAACTGCTCTACGATATGAAAGATAAGTTTTTTGGCAACGGGCGCACGGTTTTGAAAACCGTTGAGGAAATTATTAAACAACAAAACCTACGCTTATCGGCCATTCCGTTAGAGGAACGCACTCCCGAATTGCTGCGAACCATTATCGCCGCCGACCTTAAAGACTTTAATGAGCAAAAAGCAATCAGAGGTGGTCGCAAGCGTTTGGGCTTTGGCAGCGGATTAGGTTCCGGTGTCGGACCTTCCGGTTCGATATAATCCTAAAAGTAGGATACCCTCTATCTATTGAACCATCAACCTGTGGTGGTTGTAAAAACAAAAACGTTCCGCCTCTATAAAGAAGAAGCGGAACGTTTTTTTTATGTTATCAATTCAGCTATCGTACCTGTTTGCTAAGAAGCATCCGTTTCTTGCTGCAACAATCCGATACTGCGGTTGATGAAGCGGGTCAATTCAGGTCCTTTGAGCATATTTTGTTGTAACAAAGCCAAATCATAAAGCTGCTGAACGAGGTTAGTCTGTTGTTCTTCCGTGCGCTTGTCCGATAACAACGACAGCAACGCAGGGTGATTGGTATTCAATACTAGATTGAACATATCGCCAAACATATTGTCAGCTTTACCGCCGCTGATGTTCGACATATCTTTCCAACGTCTGATAAACTCGGGACGAGTAACCAACACAGGGGCATCGTTTGGCGACATCGGGCGAAGCATAATCATGGCAGAGTTTGCATCAATTACAGTATTAAACAGCCCTTTCAATTTTTCTTCCTGTTCAGATGAAAGTACCGATTCCGGATTCTCGTCTTTCTCTATCAAATGGCTCAATGTATCGGCATCAACCCTTTTAAAAGTAGTATCGGTCATTTTACTCTCGATATGACCGATAAAATGCGGATCGAGCAGATTGTCGAATTTAAGCACGTCGTAACCTGCTGCTTTTGCCGTTTCTTCATAACTGTGTTGCTCGCCAGTACCGTTTGAGTAAAGGCAAACCACTTTATTGTTTTTATCGGTTTGAAGGGTTTTTACCTTCTCCTTGTATTCGTCAGGGGTGAAAAACTGTCCGTCTATATTTTCAAACAAACAGAATTTTTGAGCACGCTCGTTAAACTTCTCATCGCTCAACATACCATATTTAATCAACACCCCAATGTCGCGCCATTTTTGTTCAAACTCGGGGCGTTCATTTTTAAACATCTCCTCCAATTTGTCGGCTACTTTTCGGGTAATGTATTTATTGATAGACCTTACTTCGGGATCGGTTTGCAGGTAGCTTCGGGAAACATTGAGTGGAATATCGGGTGAATCAATCACACCATGCAACAACATCAGGTATTCGGGAACGATATTTTCTACATGATCGGTTACAAAAACCTGATTGCTGTATAGGTGGATGCGGTCTTTCTTGATTTCGTAGTTGTTGACCACTCGAGGGAAATACAAGATGCCTGTTAGTTTGAAGGGGTAATCTACATTGAGGTGAATCCAAAAAAGAGGTTCATCGGCTGTGGGGTACAAGTCGCGGTAAAAGGACTTGTATTGCTCGGCAGTGATGTCGGCCGGCTTTTTAGTCCAAATCGGATTGGGGTCGTTGATGATGTTGTCAACAACTATTTCTTCGGTTTCGGTGCTTGCTTCTTCCCCTTCTTCCGTGCTTTCTTTGGGCAGGTACTCTGTTCGGGTGCCGAATTTAATTTCTACCGGTAAAAAACGGCAGTATTTGTTGAGCATACCTTGAATGCGGTCATTTTGCAAATACTCGGCATGTTCTTTACCCAAGTGCAAAATGATATCTGTACCACGTGTTTCTTTTTCGGTGGTTTCTGCAATTTCGTATTCGGTACTCCCTTCGCAAATCCAGTGAACTGCAGGGGCATCGGTTTGATAAGACTTGGTTAAGATTTCCACTTTATCTGACACCATAAAAGCGGAGTAAAATCCCAAACCGAAATTACCTATAATGGCATTGGCATCGTCGTGTTTACTCAAAAACTCCTTGGCACTCGAAAATGCAATTTGGGTAATGAACCGCTCTACTTCTTCAAAGGTCATTCCAATTCCCTTGTCGCTGATGGTGATGGTTCCGGCATCTTGGTTAATTTTCACCTCAATCGCCAGTTCTCCCAATTCTCCTTCCACTTCGCCCTTTGAGGACAGGGTTTTTAATTTTTGTGTCGCATCTACGGCATTTGAAACTAATTCTCGAAGAAAAATCTCTTGCTCTGAATAGAGAAATTTCTTGATGATGGGAAAAATATTTTCAGTCTGAACACTAATAGTACCTTTTTGCATAAACGCTATGTTTGTGATTATTTGATGTAATACTATTACCAAAACCCATGCCATCGAGTAATTTCTGCCGTTTTGTCGGTATTATCTCACATGTTGTCAGTTTGTTAGATTGGTACTGCCTTCGCTTTCTTAATTCCATCAAAAATCTTTGGTCTGATATTAGCAAGGTGTTCAAAAGGTTAATGCTCAAGCATAAATACAAGCATCCAAAACTATTGGATTTGAGAGTTGTTAATTATTAGAGATAGTGCTGAAAATGCGTTTAATGCGAGTCTACATATTGCATTTTACCTTTTGTTTCATGGTTTAGCCATTTTTACATTCAAATTTGCTTATTCTACGTATAAACACACAAAATTTCAAAATAAGGATTTATTTTTGTAAGATTTTGTTGAACAACCAATCATTTCTAATCTGTCATTTCTATTACTACACATAAACGACTAATCATGTCCGATAGAATTAAAGCCCGGTTTGCCGAAAAAGCCATTCCCCTTGGTAAAGAATTAAGAGAGTATGTCAAAGCAAACGGCGATTTTATTATTGATACCGTTTCCATTTCGCAACTATATGGCGGTATGCGCGATGTCTTGAGCCTTATTACCGAAACCTCACTGCTCGATGCGCACAAAGGCATTAGTTTTAGGGGTTACTCTATTCCGGAATTGAAAGAATTGCTACCCAAAGCCTCCGGTTGCACAGAACCATTGCCCGAAGGAATTTTTTACCTCATGTTGACCGGCGACCTACCCACCCAAGAAGATGTGGAACTGGTTAGTCAGGAGTGGCGCAACCGTAGTCATGTTCCCGACTATGTGTTTGCCACCTTAGATGCCCTTCCCATTACCACGCACCCCATGACCCAGTTCAGCACAGGGGTGATGGCATTGCAAAACCAATCTATTTTTGCCAAAGCCTACGAAGAAGGCATGAACAAAGCCAACTATTGGGATGCGACTTACGAAGATGCGATGAACCTTATCGCAAAACTACCCCGTATCGCCGCTTATATTTTCAGACGCACTTATCACAACAACAACCATATTGCCCCCAACGAAACATTGGATTGGGCAGGCAATTTTGCCCACATGTTGGGCATAGAAACCCCCGGATTTAGTAGTTTAATGCGCCTTTACCTCACCATCCACGTAGATCACGAAGGAGGTAACGCCTCTGCACATACTACTCACTTAGTAGGTTCTACCCTTAGCGATGCTTATTTATCTTTTTCGGCTGCCATGAATGCTCTTGCCGGTCCTTTGCACGGCTTGGCCAACCAAGAAGTCATCCGTTGGATATTCGACATGTGCGAACAGTTGGGAACCAACCGCCCTTCTTTGGAACAAATTGAAGAATACATCAAAAATACCTTAGCTGCGGGAAAAGTTGTGCCCGGTTACGGACATGCCGTTTTGCGTTCACCCGACCCAAGATTTATTGCCCAAATGGAGTTTTGCAAACAAAACTTTCCCGATGACCCCATCGTCAATGTGGTTTGGGATATTTTTGAAGTAGCCCCTAAAGTATTGGGTGGGATGGGTAAAATCAAAAACCCATGGCCAAACGTTGATGCACATTCCGGCGCAACCTTAGTACACTACGGAATGACTCAGTATAATTTTTATACTGTACTGTTTGGTGTTTCGCGAGCGTTAGGAGTATTGGCCTCTCTTTGTTGGGACAGGGCAATGGGGATACCCATTGAAAGACCTAAATCCATCACCTTTGATTGGATGAAAAATTTTGTCGCCCAAAAACAAATGGAGCAAATAACCACCAACTAATTTTAAGATTTTAATAGTTCTGTCTGACTGGCTTTCGGTTTAGCCAGATTACTATCAATATCAAAAAGCCCCCTTTATGAGTTCTTGCTCTGAAAGGGGGCTTTTACTTTAGACAGCTGACAAGATTGTTTGGGATGATTGGATGATTATAGAAAAAACGGCGCCCCCCCACTTCAAACGCCGAAGGAGTGATACCACTACACTATCCAAAATAACCCACTCAAATCCCTTTGAGGAGTTGATTATAAAGACGTTTGCAATAAATGCGTGGTGTAAAATCAAATCATAGTTGGTATGACATGATTAAACCCATATTCCAGCCCAACCCCACAAATCTCATCTTGATTGATAAAGAAAACTACACCAAATGCAATCAACAAACAAAATCGGGATAAAGCCCTTTAAAAAAGCCTTCATCCCGATTATTATTGTACCGATCATATCAAACGGATAGCACTACCCTTCGTGCAAATCCTTTTGATGTTTTTCTATCAATTGCTGTTGAATATCTGAAGGCACAGGGGTGAACTCGGCAAAATGTTGGTTATGCTTGGCTCGACCTTGGGTTAATGAACGCAGGGTGGATGAATATTTATACAATTCCATCAACGGTACTTTGGCTTTTACCTTTTGGTAATGCCCTTCCGCCTCAATACCCATAATCATCGCCCTTCTGGTTTGCAAATCGCCGATAACATCGCCCATTGCATCTTCGGCCACTAAAACCTCGACATCGTACATGGGTTCCAAAATCAATGGGTTGGCTTCTTGAAACGCCTGTTTAAAAGCCATCGTACCTGCAAGTTTAAACGCCATATCATTTGAGTCAACGGGGTGCATTTTACCATCATAAATACTCACCCGAACATCGCGAACATAAGAACCGGTTAAAGGTCCATCGGTCATTTTTTCCATAATCCCTTTCAAAATGGCACTCATGTACTTCGCATCAATTGCACCGCCCACAATGCAGTTATTGAACACCAATTTACCTCCCCAATCCAAAAGCACCTCCTCGGTTGTTCGAACAGACATTCCATCGGGTGCAGGCATCCCGTCATAATAAGGCTCGACCAACATGTGTACTTCACCAAATTGACCGGCACCGCCACTTTGCTTTTTATGGCGATAGTTGGATCGAACAGCTTTTCGTATCGTTTCGCGGAAAGGTATTTTGGGTTCGATGTAATCAAACTTAATCTTGTGAAGATTCTCGGCTTTCCACTTTGCAACGGCAAGGTGTAGTTCTCCCTGTCCGCTCAACAATATTTGACCAAGTTCTTTTGAGTGTTCAACGATTAGGGTGGGGTCTTCGGCGTGTAGGGTATGCAAAGCATGGCTGAGTTTCTCTACATCTGCTTTATTGTCTATCGTAACGGCCACGGTAATGCGCTCTGCCGGAAACTTAATTGGAGCAATATGTACGGGGCTACCTTTTTCAAACAAGGTGCTGTTGGTCGCTGTGCTTTTAAGTTTTACCGTAGCCCCAATATCGCCCGCTTTCAACACATTGACTTGTTCGCGGTTGCGACCATTGAGAATAAAGAGTTGATTGAGGCGTTCGGTGTTTTCATTGAGCGAATTGACCAAATCAACCCCGCTTTTTACCTCACCGGAATATACCTTAAAGAAAGACATATCGCCCAAATGTGGTTCTGAGATAGTTTTGAATACAAATAAACAAACAGGTCCGTCGGGAGTGATTTTCAGGGTTTTACCGCTTTGACGTTTAACGGCGGGCACATCCAAAGCCGAAGGTGCAATATCGTGTATAAAGCCCAAAATACGACCCGTTCCCATATCTGCTTTTGCTGAGCAACAAAAGACCGGAAAAATATCGTGATGAATCATGGAATGTTTCATCCCTTTTGCCATTTCTTCCTCTTCAAGCGTTCCTTTTTCAAAAAACAGTTCCATCAATCCTTCGTCATTCACCGCAATTGCTTCAATCAAAGCATTGTGCATTTCGTCTGCTTTTGCTTTTTCGGAATCGGGGATAGGTTTCTTTTCGGGTTTACCGCCTTGGGGCGGGAAAACGTACATCACCATTTTAAGCACGTCAATAATAGAATTAAACCCGGTTCCTTGATTGTAAGGATATTGCACCGCAACAACCTTGTCGCCAAATCGCTGTTTTGCTTGTTCTAAAGTTTTATCAAAATCGGCTTTTTCGTGGTCTATATGGTTAATGGCAAAAATCATCGGGGTCTGAAATTGTTCGGTATATTCCCACATCAATTCAGTACCCACTTCTACACCGTTTTGGGCGTTCAGCACCATAATGGCAGTATCGGCTACCCGCAACGAAGAAATCACTTCCCCAACAAAATCGTCAAAACCCGGGGTGTCAATGAGGTTTATTTTATTGTCTTTCCACTGTAAGTGAAGCAGGGTACTGAAAATACTGTTCCCCCTTTGTTTTTCTATGTCGTGATAGTCAGACACAGTATTTCCTTCTTCTACCGTTCCGCGACGGTTAATAATGCCCGCTTCAAATAGCATGGCTTCCACCATAGTGGTTTTACCACTACCGGCATGTCCCAAAATTGCGACATTCTTTATCTTATTCGAATCAAATGGCTTCATAAATACTTTATTGGTTATTTAATGAAATTAGACCTCGCAATTTAGAAATATTTTTTAAGCAGATTCCCAAAACAGAAAAAAAAGAACAAAATCCTGAAAAATGTACCTTATACCATCTAATCGGATGACCAACCTTCCATAACAGTATTGTTCAAGGTTGCCACAAAAAAATACACCCTCACTATCGGCAAACCGTAATGAGGGTGTAAAATTATCAAAAACATTAACAGAGCGGAAAACGAGACTCGAACTCGCGACCCCAACCTTGGCAAGGTTGTGCTCTACCAACTGAGCTATTTCCGCACAAAAGATTGTTTAAAAGTGTGCCCGGGGCGGGACTCGAACCCGCACGAACTTTAAGGTTCACAGGATTTTAAGTCCTGCGTGTCTACCAATTCCACCACCTGGGCAAAACACTTGTAAACAATCTTTGGCAATTTATCTAAAGAGCGGAAAACGAGACTCGAACTCGCGACCCCAACCTTGGCAAGGTTGTGCTCTACCAACTGAGCTATTTCCGCATACTCTTTTTACAAAAGCGATTGCAAAGGTAAGACATTCGCACACAAATATACAAGATGTGGCAGTATTTTTTTCTTCATAACGGCTATTCTTTTGGCAAAGTTCCATTGCTATTTATAGAAAGACCTTGCATTAGCCCTGTTTATCTGCTTCAAATCCTAAACTACACCCACTTCTAAAAGATAAATTTTAGACTTTAGATATAAGATTTTAGACTTTAGAGGTTAGACTTACTACTTACCACTTACTACATACATCAACGCCACGCCTTCAACCAAAACCCTACCATCGCAAAATCAACCTTCCCTCAAAATTTAACATCAACCATTGTTGCAATCATATTGATTTAGCTCAATTTAATCAACGCCTTTGTCATCAAAAGCGAAGGTTTTGGTTGATTGATATCCATTTTTGTTGCCTTTCTCTTGAGTTTTGTTACCTTTTTTCCCGTTTTATTCATCAATTTCTTGACTTTATTCATGAATTTCCTCGTTTTATTCACCAATTTCTTGGTTTCATTCATGAATTTCCCCGTTTCATTCATGAATTTCTTGGTTTCATTCATGAGTTTTCCCGTTTCATTCATCCGTTTCTTGGTTTCATTCATGAGTTTTCTCGTTTCATTCATGAATTTTCCCGATTCATTCATCCGTTTCTTGGTTTTATTTGACTTTTTTTGTAACTACTTAGATCCTATCCGATAACTGTAGGAATAGGGGAGATACTGCATAAGATT
>CALCIK010000213.1 GCA_937907475.1 uncultured Bacteroidota bacterium
TAAATGCGAGTTTGTGTCTTATAAAAATGAAAAAGTGCATCGGAAAAATGAAAAAGAAGGTTAGAAAAATGGAAAAGAGGGTTAGAAAAACAAAATAGTATCTATTCTTTGCATTTTTCGAACCTAACATTGGGGTTTTTATAGGGTTGGTCATTCCGTTTACGGGACAAATACATACGAGTGATATTGATTTTACCCTGTTGGAGCAACCTTTGTGGTTGCACTTGCTATCCGATAACAGATTATTTGTTTGGTTAGTTCTTTTGATTGCTGCTTAAGTTAGCATATTGCAATTTTTATTGGTTGTTTTTTACTCGCCTCCCAGCCCCTCTAGCTCCCAAAATTACAACAACTTGGTTGATTTATATCAAGTTTTACCATGGCATTTTTGGCAAAGAGAAACGTTTCCGACACCTTTAATATCCTTCACGTTTAAATAATGCAAAAAATGAGAAGTCGGCAACGTACAATCCGAAGGATATTTGGCTCTTGTATTTGATTTTTAGAAATCGTGTCATTGCATACAATATTTGCTTTAACCGGTAAGTTACCCTATCTTTAAACCCGAAAAACCACCCTTTCAATCTTATGAACTATCGCCCTGTTCCGAATGATACTTGGCTGAATGGCATTATTGCCGGCATTTGTGCCCCTATTATTATGTTAGCCATTCTTAAAGGCATAGAATGGTTGCTCATCAATTTCTACATGCCCGATACTTGGGATGGATTTAGGATTCGCTTTATGCTTATAGTCAGTTTGCTTGCCAATATAGTGCCGGCCAAGGTTTTTGAGCGGCAGGAACGGGATTATTCTATGCGCGGTACGATTGGGGTAACTATCTTTTTAGCGCTTGCCCTCACTTTTTATTATTACAGTACATTTACCTGACGGATAGGGGGCTTTTGTAGTTTTACCCACAATTCATGGTTTGATGGCTCTTGTCATTTCGCGCTTTCCTTTGGGACCGGGGATAGATTCTACCACAAAACCGACTTCTTTCAAGGTTCTTTTCACCACTCCTTTGGCACAATAGGTGGTCAATATGCCTTGTGGTAATAGGGCTTCATACATTTGGGTAAACACTTCTGCCGTCCAAAGTTCGGGTTGTACCGAAGGTGCAAAGGCATCGAAATAGAGGAGATGATATTGGCAAGGTAATTTTAAGGTCTGTACCGGTGCGGTAATTTTGGTGATGGTAAAATTGGAGGCAATGCTGACCGCTTCACCCCATACAGAACTATGGAGCAAATGAAACACGGCTGCTTCTTTGTCCTCACCTAATTGTTCGGGATAGTTTAGGCGCATGGCCATTTCCGTTTCTAATGGATATGCTTCAATGCCGGTGTAATAAATATGCCTTGTGGGGTTATTTCTTTGGTGTAAGTAGGTTAAAAAGGCATTCAACCCTGTTCCAAATCCGAGCTCCAGTACTTGTAAATTACTTATTTCCGGATTAATCGCCTCCAATCCCGCACGAATAAACACATGTTCCGACTCTTGTATCGCCCCGTTGATGGAATGGTAATGTTCTTTCAATTCGGATACATAGATGGAGTGAGAACCATCGGCAGTGGTGATAATTTCTTTTTGCATGAAGGCTTTTATAATTTTTGCGTTACCGACACCTGTTTTCGTTAATTAAGGTTAGGTGTCGGTAACGTGTGGTAAGCGACACAACGATTTACGCAAAGTTCGTTATTAGTTCTTTACAATTCAGCGTTTACATTCAGGTAAAAAATTAGGGTACATTCCATTATGTTACTTTCCAACAAAAGCAATCAAAAGCCGGTTGAGGTGAATTTTTTACCAAATCTGCTATCTTTGCTCTTTAAGTAGGAAATGCATTTTTAGAAAGTCCGGAATAGGCTATTCTTTTATGCCTTTCGCCTTTTTAACTTCCCGACAAAACCTTTTCATCATCACCATTTAATCAACCACTTTGCTCACTCACGAATATTTTATGCGACAAGCCTTGCGAGAGGCGGAATATGCTTTTGAAGCCGATGAAGTTCCCGTAGGGGCAGTGGTGGTGTGTAGAAATATGATCATAGCCCGCGCCCACAATCAGACCGAACTATTGCACGATGTAACCGCCCATGCCGAGATATTGGCATTGACGGCTGCCGCCAACCATTTAGGAAGTAAGTATCTGCACGAATGCACCTTGTATGTAACCCTCGAACCTTGTGTTATGTGTGCCGGTGCATTGTATTGGGCACAATTAGATACGTTAGTATTCGGGGCAGGCGACTTAAAACGAGGATTTACCAAATTGAACACTCCCGTTCTGCATCCAAAAACCCAAATCGCAAAAGGCATTATGGCACAGGAAAGCGCACAGTTGATGCAGGAATTTTTTCAACGCAAGCGTAAATAGGTAATTTTTAACTAAACCTGAACCATAGCTTGGTTGCCAATGTTGTAATTGGGTTAACACTTTGGTTAACTTTTTATAGAAATTCAATATTTTACCTAATCAAAAAGTAATTTTTATGCCTTTTCAACTTCCTAACCTGCCTTATGCTTACGATGCCTTAGAGCCTCATATTGACGCACAAACGATGGAGATACACCACAGCAAGCATCATGCTGCCTATACCAACAACCTCAATGCTGCCATAGCCGGCACTGATTTAGAAGGTAAAACCATTGAAGAATTATTGTTGGTAGCCGGAAAAAATCCCGCAGTACGCAACAACGGCGGTGGCTTTTGGAATCACAATTTATTTTGGAACGTGATGTCGCCCGCAGGCGGTGGTCAGCCAACCGGTGCTTTAGCTAATGCTATAAATGCTCAGTTCGGTTCTTTCGATGCCTTTAAAGAAGCCTTTTCAAAAGCAGGAATTACCCGTTTCGGTTCCGGTTGGGCTTGGCTGGGTGTGAAAGCCGATGGTAAACTATGTGTTTGCTCCACTCCTAATCAGGACAACCCGCTGATGGATGTGGTTGAAGACAAATGCACGCCTATTTTGGGAATGGATGTATGGGAACATGCCTATTACCTGAAATACCAAAACCGCAGACCCGACTATATCAACGCATTTTTTAGCGTCATCAATTGGGATGCTGTCAGTGCTGCTTATCATGCAGCAGGCGGTCAATAGACTCAAATAAGTTCTTAGGAAACTCCCTTTTCCACATCAAGAAAAGGGAGTTTTTTGCGTTACAGAAACCTGATTTTAAAATTTAAACATTAAAAGGTGTCAGTAACGTTTAGTAAACGCTCAGTATAAAAGACCAAACAGCTAAATGAAAACAAGTACTTACATCATCAATCTGTTTGTGGTATATTCAAAACAAGATGAAACACAATATCAAAGATTGTGTGAAATTACGGCTTCGTTAAGACCTCTGCTCATTGAAGATAACATCTCCTTGGTCTTAACTCACACCGTTGTGGTAGAGCAGTTAGATGAATGGAAAACAAGGGCAAGTCAGTATCTCAAAAATGCAGATATTGTATTGCTTTTAGTCAGCAAGGGGTTTTTATCGGTGGATGTTGCGTTTCTTCAAAAAACACTTGCATCGCTTACCTCGCCCGATGTATTGTTGAGTGCCGCCGCCTTGCCAAATTTTAATTGGCAGCAAACCAATTTTTACAAATGGTGCAGCCAATATTTCGGTATTTTTTTACTCGATGAGTTACCCAACCAAAATAACCCCCATCAACAGCGCAACCGGTTTGAGCAGTCGTTATTGGAGTTGGTAAAATTGTCTATCGGAATAAAACAAGATAAAATGCTTCAATCTATGTTGCAGGAAGGTAATCGCCTGTTCAAAGCGCGTAAGTGGTTAGATGCCAGTCATTCGTTTGCCAATGTCATCAAATTAGCACCCGAAAAAACTGAAAACGAGGAATTTGAAGACACCTATGAAAAATTGAAAATTTGCATGCGGGAACTGCATTTCGACCAATTGGTTAAAATGGGGGAGAGCGCTTTTCAAAAACAGAACTACCCGCAAGCTGCACATTTTTTTGAAAGGGCATTACAAATAAAACCTTCACCAAAGGTGGTGCTTTTTAGAGAAAGTAGCCTGATTACCCCGGTTCCGGGACATAAACTATTAAAACAACAATCGGAGGAAGATTGGTTTTACGAAAGTTTGCAGGAAGCCGAAAGGTTGTTTAAGCTGAAAAAATGGAATGCAGCCCTTGAACAGTATGAAGAGGCTATTTCGGCCTACAACTTTGATTTTGGCTACAATCTTTCAAACATACACCGTCAAATGAAAGCCTGCCGCACCGAATGCTGTTTTGAAGAGGTGTTCGACCTCGGACGCGAAGCCTATAAAGCCAAAAACCATCACGAGGCGATGACCTTTTTTGAAGAAGCATCTTCGATTAAACCCGATGACCCCACCGCAAAACGGCTGTTCGAAAAATCTAAACGCATTGCTAAACTAAAGAACTTACTCCCACTTGCACAAAAATTAAGCCTTCTATTGTTCATTTTACTGCTCGTATATATGCTTTCCTATTTTATGGGGAGTGTTTAAGGCTTCTTAACAACAATTTCCTAAAAAATAGCTTATTTTTGCAACAGGATTGTAAATCGGTTATGTAAATCGAGTTTTTTTCTCTTGATACATTAATTTCACAATTCAATAAAACATATTTCACAATGAAGCAACTATTTCTTGTCCTTTCCATGATTGTCTTTTCTGCATTAGATCCATCCGGCCTTCAAGCTCAGGAGCGCGGGAAAGACTCAACCGTCCCCGCCACAAAGCTTACAGAAAGTCCTCAATTTCAAAGCAAAGTAAACAGCCGCGATGCACAAACAGGCAGAGCGGATGGCGCAGGCCAATTTAAAAGCCCGGCTATCCCTTTAGCACGAGGCGAAAAAGAGCATGTGATTAAAAGTTACCGCATTGATTACAAAGCAAACCCAATGTCTAATCCCGATAATTTGATTGCCTCTATGCTGTTGTTCAATGCACAAGATGAACAAGTGGGTTTACTCAATTTTCATGCCGCTGCCTCAAAAGCACTTGCCGCCAAAGAAACAATCAACGAAAAAGGATTAGTTACCCTTTCTTACCCCATCGAATTGATGGACAAAGTAGTTGAATTTATTACCCGTACACCGCAATCTGTTCTTGTCTATAATATCGAAGCAAAAACAGCATACCTCACTATGAGTGTATTGCCTATTCGCGGCAGATAAAATTGATTGGAATTTTTCTTCAAAATCGGATATTACCGCAATGAAATGGGTAATATCCGATTTTTTTATGCCAATGATCGTAAGACTTGTATCTTTACCATTACATTTGTATTGAACCTCTTCAAAGCAACTTATTATGCCGGTACTCACGCTTTTACAAATAGATTGTCATTATACCAACGATATTGATCATGCCGATGAATTGCAATGTCGTATCGTAGCAGACGAGCAGCAGGTAAAACACTTTCAGCAAACAATGCTTGCAAATCAACAATGGCAAGTGAACGAAAGTGTGCTGTTTCAAGATTCGGTTAGCATTCAATTGTGGGAGGATGGTAAATACAAACCTTTCTTTATTGGGCAAACCGATGTTGTAACCGTCAACACCCCTTTTGGCGTTTTTACAGACGAGTACCATAACGGAGCAGCGCGCTACACCGTACACTACCAAATTGACACCCCACAACAAGACTTTGCAGACGGCGCAGAAAACTCTGAAACACCGTTGAGCTTTTCCGAAAAGAATACAACCGAACTTGTTGACGAGAATAATCGGGTTAGCAACCGTGGATTAGAAAGCACCAAACCGGCACCGAATATTACCCCAAATATAGTGGTACAAACCGGCTTTTTGCCCGACAAACATGGGTTTCAGTTTGCGAACTATTTTGCAGCTAAACTCCCCTTTGTATCGCGTTCCGATTCTACTTACGGATTATGTGGAGGAATGGTGAAAGCAGCAGCCGATTTTTTTGAAAACAACCTGCCACTACCTGATGTGGCTACTATTCCCAAATCGGGTTCAAGCCTTTACCGCTATTTACTAAAACGCCAATTCCAAAGTTTTGGGACCGGTTATTATTATTTGGGTAAGTTTTTTTACTGGTGGTTTTTTCACAGTACGCCCGATACACAAGAACTCACTGCAACAGAATGGACGAAGATTAAGCAGCAATTGGACCAAAAAAGGTTAGTACAACTGGGAATGGTTTATGTAGATAGGAGAGAAGGTAAAATGTGGGAAAACCATCAGGTGCTGGCATACTCTTACGAACAATACAGCAACAACCTCACCCATATATATATTTACGACCCCAACTACCCCAAACGAAACGATATTTTCATCTCGGCACATCTAGTATCGGTTCCATCCGGAACATCGGCGGTGAACAGACTGCTTTGCGAAGAGCATGTGCCGGGGTGGATGGTTAAACCCATTAGAGGTTTTTTTGAAATTCCGCTCAATACTATTCGCCCTCCGGTATTAGCATAGTGCTTTAATAAAACAGGTATTTTGTCAATTCACCTCCCGAAGTAAGCACAAAAAAACTCCGCCTAAGTCATTGGTTTGACTAGGGAGAGTTTACATGAACGTGCGAAAAAAGTGAATTTGGCGGATAGAATGCAAACAAGCAGGTGCCAAAACATACAAGTTGCTAAAGGGTTGTATGGCTTAGAAAGGACAGATTACAGAGCTAAAAAGAAAATTGCCGACAATATCCCCATCAAAATAGCTAACAATAGAATGATCATAACCGGTGAATTTAAAAGTTAGAGTGGTGCGTTTTTAAAAAATTGCCTCAGTCTTTAAGAACCTTGGCTTGTTTAACTACCATGTAACGCAAGGTACTTGGTAAAAGTTCAATTATCGGTTAATTTTGTGTATTTTTTTTTAGTTTTTCCTTTTTATGGGGGTCAATCTAACATCCACTTTTGTTAGAGGCAGCAAATACTAATCGAATCGGCTGCCTCAAAAATAACAAGTAGCACCGATTGTACTTAAAGGTTTAAGTATATTAGACATTGAGGCATCCTCAACTTATGCGGATTATGAATCTGCATCTTCGTTTTTGATAGGTAATAGGTTGGAAGAAAAGGATGAAAGTGTCTTTTGAATGGGTTTTCCCTAACTTGGTTATTCCCTAAACTTAGGGAATAGGAACGGATCCTCCAATTGGGGTTTTATGATACGATACTTTTAGTTCTGAGGCAAATCCGATAAACGTCAATTTTTATTTCCACCAAGTTTGCTGCTGTTGGGGCAATAAAAGTAGTTCGCTGAAAAGGGGAGTGGCAAGTTGATAGGTAGAATTACGCCAAAGGATGGGTGCGCACACCTTTTTCGACAGCAACACCAATAGATGCGAAGTCTATTGGTGTTAAATCTCTTCTGCTTGTCTTTTGAAACGTTGTTGCTCCTTTTTTATAGGTCAATAGTTCATTATCAATCAAACGGCAATAGGGGTATGATTGTGATAAGTGGGAAGGCAGCTATACTTCGCTAACACAAGAGCCAACCCTTTTCAAACAGTTTTCGTTAAGAAAATCATCAAAAGTATATATCAACCCAAAAATAAACCATATCTTAGCCAAGAGAAACAACAAATCTGATAAGAGAAAATTTATTAATTATCTAAAAAGTTGGCTTATGATTCCAGATTTAATACTACAAAAGCGTTTAAAACACAAAACTTCTTCGGGCATAGATGCCCCCGCCGACAACCTCTTCATCAACTCTATAACAGTAGATATTCATTCGTTGATAGACAACAATTTTGATTATGTACACCGAACAGTATCTGCCCTTACGCCAAGTGTCAGCAATGCTGCAGGGGGAGTGGTAACTTTAGTGCCTTGTTCGAGTGCCGGTGAAGTTGTAAATTGTAGAACTTGGCAGGAAATACCCGAGGAAGAGATAGCCGAAATGACCAATGAAAAGCAGGCCGACAGGTTGTTGATACAAAAATTTTGGCATTATATGTCCGAAACCTACGATACTCTTGCAGCTATGTCGCTCTTGGAAAGTGTCAACACCCAAACAGCCAAACACATGAAAATAGCTCTGGCAATGCAGGAGGGGCAGTATAGCAAAGCAGACAGCATTGGAAAGACCTTACCCCAAACGGGATTGAACAATCAGTATTTCCGTCAATTGCTGACTTTGCAGATTGATATGGCTCAAAACAATCGCAGCTACAATCAGTTCAGCACTGAAGAAGCGGCCCTGTTAAGCCAGATTGCACAAAGTCAAACTACTTCGGCAATGAGCGCTAAAGTAATGCGTTATATAGCTTATGGCGAAGAAATATTGGTAGAATTGCCTCCAATGCCCGAAGACTTTACAGAAGGAATGCCCATTCAGTTTAAGACAGGCACTGGAAATTCAAATTTAATCAGTATATTCCCCAACCCCGCATCCGGTCAGCTTCAAGTTCAGTACCGTTTGCCCGGTAAATCTGAAGCAAGTTTGGAAATATACAATGCTTTGGGCAAGCGTTTGTATCAACAAAATATTTCCGAAACCGGCAACCTGCACCTAAACATCAGCAATTGGCCAAACGGAATCTATTATTACCGCTTGTTGCAAAACGGAAAAGCTGTGGTCAGTAACAAACTGATGGTAGTGCAACACTAATTTATTAACCTGCAATAATACTGCCCATGCATAACAACATGGGCAGCATTGCTGTTTTTTAAAATACTGATTATGAAAAACATTAGCATTTTTGTTGTCTTAATAGTGTGTGTGTTAGGTGTAGTAGGGCAATCTAAGTATTTCGAAAAATCTATTAGTTGGGGCTGGGTTCAGGGTTCAAACAAAGTATATTTCACAAGCGATACCTCCATTGTAATGAGTTGCGGTAGTTTTGCAAATAACACGACACTTGAGAAGGTCAATTTACTTTTCACCGATCAATACGCGGAGAATCATACACTTATAAATTATGGAGAGGATTTTGGCACTTTTGGCATATTGGACTTTATCACCACTCCATTTGGCTATGCCTTTTGCGGTTGGATGAACAATGAACCCTATGGCACCTATCCTACCTACAGCTATCCCTATCTGATGGAAGTCAATCATGCCGGTGAGATTTTAAATCACTATCAGCTATCCGACCCTCCTTATAAGGGAAACGGCAAAACTTTGTTGTATTACCCCGAAACCAATACCTACTATATTGGCGGCAATGCTTTTACCACATCCGCCAATCCTTATCGTTTGGTGATGACCAAAATAACCGATGGTGAAATTGTTTGGTGCAGATACTACGATGACTTTACTGACCGCAATTATATTACAGATTTACAACCAACCTCTGATGGAGGGTGTTATGTAGTCGGTTCTGTAAATAATGGTACTCCCGGAGCTAACAGTTGGAAAGGAGATGTATTGTTTATGCGAATTGATGCCAATGGAGATATTATTCATAGCACCACCTATAAATGGGGGGGGCTAAAAGCTATAGGCAGTCGCTTTAACAGCTTTAACGACAATAGTTTTATAATTACCGGAATAAGTTACGGCATAAAACCACTTTTGTTAAGAATAGACACATTGGGGAATACAATTTGGGCAAAACATTATGAACTTGGCACTGCTTTGAGCGAAACTGTTAATGTTTTGTAACTACTTAGGAGGGTACTACTGAGTAAGGAAAGTTTGCCCGGAAAAAGCA
>CALCIK010000214.1 GCA_937907475.1 uncultured Bacteroidota bacterium
ATAGGCTGACTCAAGAAAAATGCGCTTGATTTTACATCAAATTGAGGCTACACCCAGAGAAATGGTCCATTTTATGGAAATATTGGGCGTTGTTTATGGTTTAAAAAAGATTACGTTAATGCCTTGATTTGTTATAAGAAATCGTTAATTATGTTAAATAACGAAACTATTGCAAATTCAATGATGAATAAAGGTTATGCGTATTTTTGGATTGGTGAGGCATTATTGAAGTTAAATCGGCAAACTGAAGCTTATTGTTTCTTAAAAAGAGCTTTTATTTTATGGTCTAAAATTTCGCAACCCAAAGCTCTTATAGTTCAAAACGAGTTAAATAAAATCGAGTCGAATTTAATTTTACAAAACTACTCAGACAATGAACTTGAAGAATATTGTGATAAATGGATTGAAAATTGAACTCCTTATCATTTTAAAATTGAATAGTTCAAAGTACATACTCCTTTGTCTTTATTCACCAAATTTCGTCAAGCATTCTATATGTAATATATAAATTTATAAATCTGATTGTCGATTATAGCAAACATTTTATCATCAAATTTGATAAAAGATAGCCTTTCTTAAAACTAATTATGTCATTTATACTAAAGGTCAAAAGAATTCCATTCAGCTATCAATCGACTATTCGGGAAGTTAGACAAATTCAAAAAAAGAAAAAATGCTAGATGCATATATTATTTCCTTACTGATAAGTAAATTTATTGTCTTAATTGACTTCAAAGCCAAGGAAGTAGCATCAGAATCAGATATAGAGGACGGACAAGAACAAATACACGACATACACACTTTTGATTTTCGTAAAAAAAAATTATAATTTCACCGTTATCCAACATTACTTCGACAAGCACAGTAACAACCTTTGTTTTATTGATTTCACATGAAAAGATTCGTGCTATTTGAGTAAGTTTCCCTAATGCTCAAACATCTGCTCAAACACCTAACATTCCTAATAAAACACCTTAGTTCTTAACATATACAATAATCCTGATAATATAGTTGTTTATCTTGCTTGTGGTTGTAAGTGTTTTTTTGAGGAATTGACGGAGTTTTTAACAGACTTACAATATCGGTCATCCCAACAAACCGACAGGGCAACAATGAAAAATATACTGACATATTCAATTTTACTCCTGTTTTTTGCTTGTGGATAAACTACTGACCGCAATATAGAAAGCGGACTTGCTTTTATCAAAGAATATGGTAAGTGGGGTTATATCAATTCCTAGAAAAAACGGTCACAAAATGTCAGTTTGATTGGGCAGGCAAGTTTTCAGAGGAACATACCTCGATTCAATAGACCTTCTTTACAGTTTTATTGACACAACAAGTAAGGTTGTGATAGAACCAAAAAATTATGAAGTTTCAAAAATTCCATGAAGGGCTTAGTCAGGTTCATGATTATAGCTTTTGTAAAGCTATCTACAAAAACCTACCCGCTACAACAGCATCTTTAATGCCACCGGAATAGTCGTAAAAACCTTCACCCGATTTGACTCCCAATTTACCGGCCATGGCCATATTGACCAATAAGGGGCAAGGAGCATATTTGGGATTTCCAAAGCCATCGTGCAAAACTCGCAAAATCGAAAGACAAACATCTAACCCAATAAAATCGGCCAATTGAAGCGGCCCCATTGGATGTGCCATGCCGAGTTTCATGATTGCATCAATTTCTGCAACTCCTGCTACTCCTTCAAAAAGGGTGTAAATGGCTTCATTAATCATGGGCATTAAAATTCGGTTGGCGACAAAACCCGGATAGTCGTTTGCCAAGACAGGGATTTTACCTAGTTGTGTGGTAAGGGCGACAATCGCTTGAGCAGTTTGGTCTGAAGTGGCATATCCTCGTATAATTTCCACCAATTTCATAACCGGAACGGGGTTCATAAAGTGCATTCCGATGACTTTATCGGGACGATTGGTAGCGGCGGCAATTTTGGTGATGGAAATAGAAGAAGTATTACTGGCTAGAATGGCTTCCGGTTTACAGGCTTTATCCAATGCCGAAAAAAGTTTGAGCTTAATCTCTGCATTTTCTGTGGCGGCTTCGATGGCCACATCTACTTGTTCGATTTCGGAGTCTTCGAGTTTGGTATAAGCCGAAATTCTGGCAAGCGTGGCTTCTTTTTCTTGTTCAGAAAGCAGCCCTTTTTTAATCATTCGGTCGAGGTTGCCGCCTATTGTAACAATAGCTTTATCCAACATTTCGCGATTTAAATCTATGAGGCTAACGGAATATCCGTTCATGGCACATACGTGTGCAATGCCGTTGCCCATCGTTCCCGCTCCTATTACTGCTATGTGTTTCATATTGTTGTGGTGATTTTGAATTGAAAAAGTTGGTTATCAATGTGTCGTAGTTTAAGGCATTTGTGCCGAAATCATTCTTTGTCGCCCGCTCAAATCGGGGTAAACTTTGACTTGGACAAAACCCGATTGGGTAATAACATCAAACACTTCTTGGGCATAATTTTCGTGAATTTCAAAAAAGATACTCCCTTTGGGATTGAGTGCCTTTTGGGCAAAGGTAGCAATAGCGCGGTAAAAAAGCAAAGGTTCGTTATCGGGAACAAACAAAGCCAAGTGAGGTTCGTAGTCAATGACTTGTTTGGTCATGTCTTGTTTTTCCCGAAGGGGAATGTATGGGGGATTGCTGATAATGGCATCGAGTTGATGGGGTAAACGTTCGTGTTCTTCGATCTTCAAAATATCTGCTTCTATCCATGCTATCTCTAAATCGTATTTTTGGGCATTCTCTTTAGCTATATTGAGTGCTGCTCGGCTGATATCGAGACCAAATACCTGTGCTTGGGGCAATAATTTTGATAACCCCAAAGCGATACAGCCACTCCCTGTACCTATATCGAGCAAACGGGGATTTAAAAATGGTTTCTGTTTTAATTCATTGGCAACAAGCAACACCAATTCCTCAGTTTCCGGTCGCGGAATAAGTACATCAGGGGTAACCGTCAAAGTCATATCCAAAAAGTGCGCCTCACCCAATACATATTGTACAGGCTGATTGTCCATCAACGCTTTCAGGTAAAGTTCGGACTTTGCCTGCTGTTCATAAGTTAGCTCTTTATCGGGTTGCAGGTAAAAATCCATCCTGCCTTTACCGGTTATTGCTTCGGCAACCAATAGAGCAATATTTTTGGCTTCGCGAAGTGGGTAAATTCGGGATAACTGCTGTTCGAGGTAGCGGATGTGTTGAAGCATTTTTTTTTAATGGTTAATGGTTAATGGTTAATTTTTTCGGATTAATCAGTAAGTCGAACTAAATGTCTAAAGTCTATTGTCTAAAGTCTATTGTCTAAAGTCTTAAGTCTAAAATAAAACAATCTGCCATTTTATTCTGTTTTTAAGACACTGTACCTTTAACTATGTACAACAAAATTCCTATCAACTAAACAAAAACTTAAACACATGAAAAACGACTGCACAAAAATTTTAACAGTCTTACTGCTTGTATTCGGCATTTTTGCAAATATAGTGGTATCGGCGCAAGAATGTGAGGCTTATTTTCCGATGAAAGTAGGGACACAAATGGAAATGACCAACTACGATGCAAAAGGGAAGGTGGAAGGCAAGAGCACACTTGAAATTTTGGAACAAACGGTCATAGAAGGAGGCATTGGGGCAAAGGTGAAAAGTGTTGTTTATGACAAAAAAGATAACGAAACCCTAAACACTACTTACGATATAAAATGTGTAGATGGTGTGTTTTACATGGACTTTCGCAACTTTATGCCTGCCGAAAGCGACAAAATGTTTAACGGTATGGATGCTACTATTGAAACCAGTTATCTCGAATTTCCTAACAATTTAGAAGTTGGGCAAACGCTTCGCGATGGTGAAATGACTATGAGCATGAATAGCAGCGGCATGGTTGTGTTTGATATGACTATCAGCATTAAAAACCGCATAGTAGAAGCACAAGAAAACATCACCACTCCTGCCGGTTCTTTCGATTGCTTCAAAATATCGCAGGAAACGACTTTAAGAACCATAATGAACATTACCACGAGAAGTATTACATGGTATGCCAAAAACATAGGGGCAGTGCGTACTGAAAACTACGACAGAAAAGGTAAACTGCTAGGCTATACCGAAATCACCTCGATTAAAGAATAACTTCACAGAGTTTAGGTAATAGGTTTTTCGATTTTTTGTCATCGAGTAAGCATTGAAGGACTGTTCATAGTAAAGTGTTCTGTTTTTATTGCGGAGTTACAGATAAAAATGAGCAAGAACGATTCGTTTATAAGCAAAAACGTTTCATTGATGAGCAAAAACGTTTCGTTGATGAGCAAAAACGTTTCATTTATGAGCAATAACGGTTCATTTATGAGCAATAACGGTTCATTTATGAGC
>CALCIK010000215.1 GCA_937907475.1 uncultured Bacteroidota bacterium
AAGAAACTTTTCTTTGTTGCATGCACCCCATTGCAATATTGCAAAGAAGTTTTTCTTTGTTGCTTGTACCCCAATGCAATATTGCAAAGAAACTTTTCTTTGTTGCATGCACCCCATTGCAATATTGCAAAGAAGTTTTTCATTGTTGCATGCACCCCATTGCAATATTGCAAAGAGATTTTTCTTTGTTGCATGCACCCCAATGCAACATTGCAAAGAAGTTTTTCATTGTTGCATGCACCCCATTGCAATATTGCAAAGAGATTTTTCTTTGTTGCTTTTACCCCAATGCAACATTGCAAAGAGATTTTTCTTTGTTGCATGCACCCCATTGCAATATTGCAAAGAGGTTTTTCATTGTTGCATGCACCTCATTGCAATATTGCAAAGAGATTTTTCTTTGTTGCTTTTACCCCAATGCAACATTGCAAAGAGATTTTTCTTTGTTGCATGTACCCCATTGCAATATTGCAAAGAGATTTTTCTTTGTTGCATGCACCCCAATGCAATATTGCAAAGAGATTTTTCTTTGTTGCATGCACCCCAATGCAATATTGCAAAGAGATTTTTCTTTGTTGCATGCACCCCAATGCAATATTGCAAAGAGATTTTTCTTTGTTGCATGCACCCCAATGCAATATTGCAAAGAGATTTTTCTTTGTTGCATGTACCCCATTGCAACATTGCAAAGAGATTTTTCTTTGTTGGAATCTATTGCTTCAACAGTTATTCCATTCAATTCCGCTTAAGTTGCAGAAAATCCCTAACAAAAAGTTTGCTGCATTTGCATTTGTTCTGAACTCGCTAAAACCCTTTACAACTAAGGTTTTGTGTACATTGACAGAAAACAAAGCGGTATAAATTCTTGCAACAACTAATTAGTCAGTATCGTCAATAGCTATCCCAAATCATTTTATCAACAGCAACCTAACCTGCTGTGTATTTCCATCAGCGCTACGCAGCACTGTGTAATATGTACCCACCGGAAGCGGTAACATATCAAACTTAAGTTCGTAAACCATATTGGGTTCGGTTGTTTTGTTAAATAATGCCGCTACTTTTCTACCGTCAACTGCATAGACAGTCAAGGTCATCATTTGGGCGGTTTGGGCGGTAAAAGTGATGGTTGTACCGGCATCGGTCGGATTGGGGTAGGCGGTAAGAGGATGGGCTACGGCAATGTTGACACTAACCGGAGCGGAGTTGATTCCATTGTATTCATAAGCTCCCATATCGGGTAGCGCATCGCGGAAGTATCCAATTATATCAGTAAGCGGTGAGTCAACTGTTGTTCCCGTGTTAATAGCCGGGCTGCCTGCTTGGAGGTATAAACCGTCATCTTCTGTACGATGGATATTGTCTGCACCTGCCGGATTATCGGCATTGACAAATAGCGGGTCGGAATTGAGACAATTGTTAAGGATGGCATTATTTACGGTTAAAGGGCTACCGGTAGCATCCCGCACGATGCTGTAATTGACGGTTACATCTGAGGCTGTAGTATTCGTACTGTGAATTTCTTCACTGTTGTCATCATCCGGGTTATTTGGTGTAGTGTTGTTCCAAAGAATACAATTGGTTAGGGTAACTTTTGGAACGGAACTAATATAAACACCTGCACCCCGTCCGGTCACATTCGTTGCCTGATTGTTGCTAAAGGTACAATTAATAAGATTTGATGTGCATATCTGAGTGTTAAACATCCCCCCACCAAGATTGCCAGCAGTATTACCGCTAAAGTTACAGTTTGTAAGGATTGAGTTACTACCGTTGTTGAACATTCCTGCTCCGAAAATTGTGGATGTATTATCTGTAAAGGTGCAGTTGCTAAGGATGGAATTGCCCCCAAAACTATGTATTCCACCACCTCGTGGGGATGTGTTACTACTAAAAGTACAATTGGTAAGATTTAGATTGCTGCCAATATTATACATACCACCACCTCCGTAAAAAGTAGGCTCAGTAGCAGAATTGCTGTTAAAGATACAATTTGTAAGGATAGGGTTACTGCTTCCATTATACATTCCACCGCCTATGACAGCATTATTGGAACTAAAGGTGCAGTTTGTAAGAATTAGGCTGTTACAATCATCACTATACATTCCGCCTCCCGAAGAACTTGAATTATTACTGAAGATGCAGTTGATAAAAATTGGGCTACTGTTGAAGGAGTTAAAAATTCCACCTCCAATGATAGCGGTGTTACCACTAAACGTGCAGTCGGTAAAGCTTGGGTTACTACTTTCATTATGTATTCCGCCACCGTTGTTGGAAGCAATATTGAATTCAAAGTTGCAGTTGGTAAGGATTGGGTTGCTATTTTCCTCATTATGCATTCCACTTCCGTTCAAAGCAATATTATTGCTAAACAAGCAATTTGTAAGGACTGGGTTGCTACTTTTGGCGTTATAAATTCCACCTCCTGCATTATTAACATTATTTCCACTAAAAGTGCAGTTAATAAGGCTTGGGCTACTGAAATTGCTAATCCACATACCTCCACCCACATCCTTATAGATGCTTTGACCTTCTACTGTTATTTCAAAGACTCCATCAGCATGACCGCCCGTAACCGTAAATCCGTCTAAAACAGTGGTATTATCATCGGTTATCGAGAGTATTACATGATATGCATCTTCTGTTCCCGATTCATCTATATTTCCACTGAGTATGGTGGGGTGAGAGGATACATTCCTGTCACTAAAAACAGGAGAGCCGGTATCGGGAAAACCACCATACACTTTTACCTCATTTTTCAGGTGAAAGGTGTAATCTCTGGGAGAAGTACAATTTAAACAGCCCAAAGGATAGGTATTCGGTTTGTAGGTGCCTTCGGCTACCCATACTTCATCTAACAAAATAGAAGCATTGATCATGGCTTGCAAGTCACTTGAGGCATTTACCCAACTACTGCCATCACCTGAACCACTGCCACCTTGTTTTACATAGCGGGTGGTGGCGTTGGCATAGTTAATACTTAGTGATAGGCAGACTATCGTAAAAAGTGTGCTGAAATACTGCATATTGGACTTTTTGAAAGTTTAGTAAAGGTAGAGTCATGGTTAGGTTACTCAAATGTCTGAAAAAAACATGATAAACCAAAATTTCGACAACTATTCTTATCTTTTTTTTTGCCTACGGGTAAAACCCGGTTTTTCCTAAATACAAAAACCCACTCCCCAAAATATTGGCGGGTGGGTTTTCTGTTGTTTATATCGGGGCTTGTTATCGCCGGTGCGGCGGGTTACCTCTTCAATTCCAGCACCAACATATTGTAGCTGTCAATAGACAGGGGTTCGTTTAAAGTGTAGGCTTGTGGGACATTGCCAATTCCGATGCCGTGGCTAAATCCGTTAGTTCGTTCAGCATAGTCTGCAAAGTTTACCTTCTTGGCTTTGTCGGAGGTGTTCATGATGCACATCACGGTTTGATTGTCGTCATATCTGAAATAGACATACAAGCCATCTTGCGGAACGTAGTGTATGTATTTACCGGTTTTAATGGCAGATGATCTTTTGCGGTAATTGGCCAATGAGGTTACGTAGTCCAACACCTCGGCTTGTGTTTCGCTCAAACCTTGTCGGGTAAAGGCGTTGACCTTATCACCCTTCCATCCGCCCGGAAAATCGAGTCTTACAAAGCCGTCAAACGGATAGGTGGAGCCACTCATCAACACTTCCGTTCCGTAATACAGTTGTGGAATACCTCTACAAGTGAGCAGCCATGCCAATCCCATTTTAAGTTTGTTCAGGTTTTCACCTACTTCGGTAAAAAAACGGGTTTTGTCGTGGTTGTCTAAGAAAATCACGTTTCGCATGGGGTCTTTATAGACATAATCGCTGCAAAGGGTGGTGTAAAGGCGGTTGACCCCCTCTGTCCATCCGAACGGTTCGTTCACCGCTTTGGTAATGCCGTATAAGTTGGTTTGAAAATCGGTTACTCCCTGCAGGTTGCTTTTGAAGGGGATGTCAAGGTTGTTTTCGACAAAATAGGCTTGATTGAGCATACCGTGTACCCACGTTTCGCCAAACATGGTGATGTTGGGGTATTCATCCACCAAGGCTTTGTTGCACCGGTTCATAAACGCAAGGTCGTTGTAGGTGTAGGTGTCAATTCTAAACCCGTCAACCCCAAACTCTTCAACGCTCCAAAGGGCGTGTTGAATTAAAAAGTTGGCGGCAAAAGGGTTGTTTTGATTGAGGTCGGGCATAGTTGGAACAAACCAACCATCGGTCATTTTTTTGCGGTCAATGTCTGCGGCATAAGGGTCAAACAGGGTTTGGTCTTTATAGGTGGTGTTGGTGTATTGCGGCCATTGATGCACCCAATCTTTGGAAGGGGGGTCGAGGATGGTAAAATGATAGCTTCCGACATGATTGTAAACGGCATCCTGTATTAGTTTCATGCCTCGTTGATGCAGGGCATCGCTGAGTTGTTTGTAGGCATCGTTGCCGCCATGCCGGGGGTCAATTTTGTAGTGGTTGGTACAGGCATAGCCGTGTTCGGTGCGGTTGGGCATGTCGTTTTCTAAGGGCGGGGTCATCCAAACAGTGGTTACACCCAATTCTTCGAGATAATCCAAGTGATTGATCACCCCCTGTAAGTCGCCTCCATGCCGGTGAAAAATAGAGTCGCGGTTCAGTGTTTGGTCGCGAAATCCGGCAAGACGGTCGTTGGCAGGGTTGCCGTTGCTAAATCGGTCGGGCATGAGGAGATAAATAAAATCGGAGGAAGTTACCCCTTTGGCAAATTCGGTTCCGTTGCCCGTCCTCCGCGTTTGGAGTGTCCAAACAACGGTTTGCGATTTTCCTTTTTTACCGGCAAATTGAATATTGACCTTTCCGGGTTCAGCATCGGGGGCGATGCTTAGGTCTAAAGCCATGTATTTACCATTTTCGAGGCGATGTACCTTTTCTAAGGTGATGCCCCGGTGTTTGATGCTGACCTCCAATTGGTTAAAACTGCTGTTATCGGAGTGGGCAAGTATTTGAACCTTGTTCCACTTCATTCCAATCCACCAATTGGGCGGGTAGAGTTCGATTTTTTGTTGGGCAAAAATGAATGAGGTTTGGCAAATCAAACAAACTATCAAAAGCAGATGAGCGCGTACCAGTTTTTTCATAGTCATCAATTGTGTTTTGGTTGAAAATCAATAAAGCGGAAGGGGTGTTTCTATTTTGAAGGCAGTAAAAAGAGGAGGGGAATATGAAATCTTTGCTGCCATGCCTGTTCGTTATGTGCGGCACCTTCAAATTTTTTACTCATACAGAAGTCCGGAAAATAACCCTTATCTTTCAAAAACGCATCAACAGCAAGCTGATGATCTTCATACCAAGCATCGAGGGTCTCGGTCCCGTAATCGAAATAGAGTTTGTGGTGCTTAGGCTTTGGGAGTCGTTTTTGTAAATATTGCAGATAGGCATTGGTTAAGTTAGGGCTGTTCTCTTTCAGACTTGCCGGCCAATGGGTCGAAAAACAAGCCGCAGCACCAAACACTTTGGGATATTGACAGAGAGCGTAAAGCGAAATTAACCCTCCCATACTGGAACCGGCGATAACAGTGTTCGCTCTATCGGAAAGGGTTCGGTAGTGCCTGTCAATATGGGGTTTCAGTTCTTTTACAACAAATTTGAGGTAGTTGTCAGAAAGAACTTCACCATCCGGGATGCGTTCTTGTCTAAGTTTGATTTGATAGTCAGGGTCTAGCAGTTCAAAAGGCTGTTTGGGCAGGTATTCGGTAAAGCGTTTGTGGGAGTTCCAGATACCCACGATAATGCAGGGTTTTATCTTTTTTTCGCGAATAAGGCGGGCAGTTGTTTCGTCGGCCTGCCATTCCATCCCTCCATAAGCGGTTTCGGGAGAAAACAAATTTTGCCCGTCTTGCATGTAGATGACTGCATACCGTTGTTGGGTGTTGGCATGATAATCGGTTGGTAGCCACACATCCACATGCCTCGAACTGACAAATTTGGATTTAAAATCCGCCATTCGATCAATGCTTCCCTCTACCTGTAAGGTGGGTTGAGCCATAATTCGGAAAGTCAAGCTCAAACATAGCCCAAACACCAAAAAGGGTAAATAAAAAAAACTTTCCGCAAGGGGTTGCCTCACGGAAAGTTTTGATTTATGCAAATAACCCCTCATTTAGTTTTTGGTAATGCTAATGGTGTAGTAGCCAAAAACCTGTTTTAAGTCAAATACGATGGTATAGTTTCCTGCTTCTTCAATGGGGATGTTGTTTTCGCCACTAGCTTCCAAATTGCCATCGAGATTAGCATCACCATAGCTAAGTGCCCAATCGTCGTTTGCGCGGAGCTTGATAAAGCCGGGCACTAAGTCGAGGGTTATTACCATGCTGCGTGTTGCAGCATCGTAGGTCATGTCCTGATCGGAGTCCCAACCGCCGGGAGTGGCATCTCCAATTACACCCCAATCAGTTTTAAGTTGGGTGTATGTTAATGCAGGCAGGTCAACGTTCAATTTGTATAACCCAGCATCAGCAGCAGCTGCGATATCTGCTCCGTTAGGGTCTAAGGTACCGTCAACACCGTCGTCTCCCCAGTTCACATCCCATGAAAGCCCCTGAGTAAATTTAAATTTTGTATTGGGTTCGGAGAAATATATATAGCCTTCATACTTGCCATCGCTTTTTACCGAAGGGATAGCGGTTTCGGTGTTTGTGGGTGCCCAGCCTTGATAAGAACCGGGAACTTGAAGCATCGGATATACCGGAATAGTGAGATAAGGGGTAATCGTTAAAGCGACAATATTAGAAATACCGCTTTGTACAAATTCGCTGACCGATGCTACTACTCTTAGCTCGAGGGAAGCTACTTCAAAAGGCTCTAAACCCATCGTGATAAGTGCTGAATTGAATGCAGCGACAGTAATTTCAAATTCTGTATCTGTGAAAGAACCAAGGGATTGTGGTGCGGCAAATGAAGTACCGGCAGTAGCCACTTCTACCTTATAGGTAATCGCTGCCTGATAACCAAAGTCGGCGGCTGTCCACTTAATTAAGGGCAAAGTGTCGCCGGCATTGGCCTCCTCAAAAACATAAGTGGTGCCGTTTGTCGGGGCCGTAATATTGGGGCTGCTTATCAGTTTTACAGTCGTGATATCGCCCTCTTTTTCACAAGAAACGAACCCCAACATGGAAGAGAATATAAGAAGACAAAGAATTATTTTTTTCATTTTAGAAAAGTTTTAGAAAGTGATTCTAATGGGCATTTTAAGGAGTAAGAAGTAAGATAAGAGATTTAAGACACTAGACTAAAGACATAAGACTAAAGAATTAAGACTAAAGGCGAAAATCGTAAATCTAAAATTCTTTTAGTAACCCGGATTGGGGTCTAAGTTGGGGTTAGCAATAATATCGGCTGCGGGAATCGGGAATAGGTTAAGATGGGGAGAAGTGGCGGTACCATTTTTTACCCCGCCTTTCCAACTCCATTGATAGGTGCCGTTGGTAAACAAACCATAGCGGATAAGGTCGGTACGACGATGACCTTCCCAATAGAGTTCGCGCGCTCTTTCGTCAAGAATGAGGTTTAAGTCATAAGTCGTGAGGTTGCCGGAAGTATTTCCGTAAGCGCGCTCGCGAAGGGCATTGAGATACCCTAAAGCAGTCGCTTCGTCTCCACCGCCACCGCCTCTTTTGACGGCTTCGGCATACATGAGGTAAACATCAGCCAAACGGAACATTGGGAAATCGTTGTCCACCCAGTTGCCTGAAGCATCAGAACCGGCTACGCCGTTCACATCTACGTTTTTGTATTTGGTAATGGCATAGCCGTTAGTAAAGTTAAATACATCGTCAATCTCTAATGATTGTCCGTCTGTATGGAACATGGCACGGGTATCGGTGTTGCCGGTAATATCACTGAACTTTGAAACAAATTCCGGTGTCGTGCGCAATCCTGCCCAACCGCCGTTGATACCAAATTGCGAAGCGGACATGGTTCCGCCAACGGGTGCATGAACCAAGAAGGTCATACCGCCCCAACTTCTGCCGGTGTTGCCATCAAATCTAACGGCAAAGATGATTTCGTCGTTGTTGTCGTTATCTCTCAAAAACAAATGTGAATAATTAGGTGACAAGGTAAAACCCGCATCAATCACTTTTTTGCAGTAGGTAACACAATCGGTATTTCTATCAGTACCGGTATAGGTTTGAGCGTTGAGGTACAATTTGGCTAAAAGAGTCCATGCAGCAGCTTGGTCTGCACGTCCGTACTCGTTTGTTTTAGGGGCTACCAGTAGGGTTTCAATAGCTTTTAGTTCGCTTTCGATATAGGCAAACAAGTCGCTTCCATTGGTTTGTACAGGTAAAAACGAACCTACTTTGTCCTCTTCGGTTACAAATGGCACATTTTCAAACAAATCCAAAGCATGCCAGTAACTCAATGCGCGAAGGAATCGGGCTTCGGCTCTAAAGTTGGCAATTTCTGCTTTTAATTGGTCTGATACGCCTCTATCGCTCAATTTCGCATCGGTTGTTTCGCGCAGGTATTCGTTACACAAGGTAATTTGGTAGTAGATGCGATAGTACATGGCAGCTACAAACTCATTACTTGCAGTCCATCGCTGAAAGTGATAGTCGGGCAGGTTTCCGTCATTCCAACCGATGATGGCTTCGTCTGTGGGTAATTCCTGTGCTTTCCAATATTGGCGCAGGTATGTAGAGAACCCTTCGTCAATACCGCTGATATCGGGTTTGCCAGAGGGTCCTTCTTGTCCGCTGAGAGCCAATCCGGCATAGAGTTTAGCCAATACTTGTTTATAAGAATCGGGGTTGTTATAGACCGTTGCGGCCGTAATTTCTTCGGGATCTAAAGGTACTGTATCTAAGTCTTTAAGACAAGCGGTAAAGTTGAGCAATAATGCGAGCAAGACCGCTGCTAAGGCTGAATGGAGAAATAATTTATTTTTCATAAAATCGCGTTTGGTTTGATGAGTTACTTAAAGTTAAGGTTAAGACCGACTAAAAATGTCCTTGGACGTGGATAGATATTGTTGTCAATACCGGTTGATACTTCGGGATCTAAACCGGTGTAGTTGGTCATGACTGCAACGTTTTGTGCAGTAGCGTAAATTCTGCCGTTAAAACGGTTGGTAAACAGTTTGTCAAAGGCATATCCGAGGGTAATGTTGTCTATGCGCATAAAAGATGCATTTTCGACATAAAAATCAGAAAAATACTCCCTGTTGGTAAATCCATCTTCAAGTGCTGTATTAAGGGTGTTGATGATGTAATCAGGTGTGGTACCTCCCACAAAGATAATTCCTCTATCAGAAGCAACGTTGTTGTAAATATAGTTGTTGACATTGCCTCGAATGACCGTGCTTAAGTCAAAGTTTTTGTACCTGAGCATCGTGTTAAAACCTAAAAACACGTCAGGAGCAGGTTTGTTGTACCGATATTTGTCTAATTCGGTAATTTGTCCATCTTTGTTTAGGTCTTCATATAACCCTTCAACCGGTTTTCCGTTCGCATCATACACTTGTTTGAAAACGAAGAAGGAACTGGGAGCATAACCCACACTGTGAATTTGGATGTTGTTTCCTACACCTCCGGAAATTCCGCCGGTCGGATTGCCGATAAAGGTGGGGTCATCATTTAGGGTCAGGTTGGTAATTTCGGTATGTTGTCCGGTAATATTGAAGCCCAAATCCCACGACCAATCGTTTTTATTAAGGACATTAGCGTTGATAGATAATTCCACCCCTTTGTTTTCCATATTCCCGATATTGGTTACTAACTGATTAGTCAGGTTTGTACCTGCCGGGATGGAAATTTGGTTAAGTAGATCTTTGGTTTTGCGTTGATAGAAGTCAAGCGTACCATTGATGCGGTTGTTGGCAAAGCCAAAATCTATCCCTGCATTCCAAGTTGTGGTTTCTTCCCATTTAATATTGGCATCGTAGCCTTCGGGTCGAAGAGTAGTAATAAACTGATCGCCAAATTGGTATTGTGCGCTATTTAAACCGGAGGTATAACGAGGTAAATAGGGATAATATCCTATAATATCTTGTTGCCCGGTTACCCCATAACCTACACGAAGTTTTAAATCGGTTAATACTCGTGAGTCGGCTAAGAAGTTTTCGCGGGCTACGTTCCAAGCAAGGGCAACTGAGGGGAATAAGCCCCATCGGTTGTCTTCGCTAAATCTCGAAGAACCGTCATTTCTCAGGGTTACAGTTAAGAGGTAGCGGTCGTTGAGGGTATAGTTTAACCTGCCAAAAAACGAAATAAGCACATATTCACCTTCATAATCTACGGTATCGCTTCGACTGCCCGATACATCTCTTGTTAAAGTTTCGTTTTCGAGATGGAATCCTTGATAAGAATAACCGGCAGTTACGTCAAATTTGCTTTTAATGCTGTTCACGGTTTTACCATAGTTCAAATAAAAATCGAGCAGGCGATTGGTTTTGGCTTCACTATAAGAATTATCCATTCCACCCTCACCATTGTTGATCTCGGAAGCCGCTTCTACCGGAACTTTTACAGTGCCTTCACCTTTAGCCTTATCCAACCCGATGTTTAGATTGGCACGTAAATCGGGCAGGAAGTGAAATTTGTAATCAAACTGTGCATTTCCGATAAAGCGGTTTACGGTACTGAGGTCATTGCGTTGTTCTAATCGTGCAAGTGGATTTCTGGGCGCATTCACCGAGACATTACCTTCAAAGTCCACCCATTCAAAGTAGCCGCCAAAAGCATCGCTGCCTGTCATTACGGGTTGAGTGGGGTCAAACAAGATAGCACTACCGATAGTGCCCACATCGGCAAAGCGGTTTTTAACCATAGAGGCCTTAGCATTCAGGTTAATCGTGAGGTGATTGTCCAATAAACTGGGTGATAATGACAAAGCACCAGAGTACCTGTCCATGTTAGAGGTTTTAAGGATACCTGCTTGGTTGGTAAACCCTAATGACACCCGATAGGGCAACATATCGCTGATACTGCCAGCGGCACTTAAATTATGGTCGGTTCCGGTGGCTGTTTGATAAATAGCATCTTGCCAATCGGTATTGGCATCGCCAAGTAGAGCAATTTGTTGGGGTGTCCCAATTTCGTTGACCAAGGTTCTGAATTCATCGGCTGTCAAAGGCTCTAATCTTTTGGCGATTTGGCCTACGTTAAAATCACCACTATATGACAACTGTACGGGTCCAGTCTTGCCTTTTTTGGTAGTTATGATGATGACCCCGTTGGAGGCTCTCGAACCGTAAATGGCCGTTGCAGAAGCATCTTTCAAAATAGTGAACGACTCGATATCGTTGGGGTTAATGGTGTTTAACGGGTTTTGTGAACCCTTTATACCTGCGTCAACGGGTATGCCATCAATTACAATCAGTGGGTCGTTGTTAGCGGTTAATGACGAGCCGCCCCTAATACGGATGGTATTGCCACCACCGGGTGCTCCCCCCGCTGAAGTTACCTGAACACCGGCAACCCGACCTACAATGAGTTGTTCAGGCGTGTTGACAGCCCCTTCGTTAAATGACTTGGAAGTAACCTGTGTAACAGAACCGGTCAAGTCTTCTTTTTTGGCAACACCATAACCAATGACGACTACTTCGTCGAGTACTTTGCCTGATACTAATCGGATGTCAATGACCGATGATGCCCCTAATGTAATTTCCTGCGAATCGTAACCCACAAATGAAAATAAAATCACTGTTGATCCGGAAGGGACGGTTAAGGAGTACTTACCATCAAAATCGGTAACGGTTCCGGTAAGTGTACCTTTAACCAAAATGTTTGCGCCTACAATCGGCTCGTTGTTTTGAGAATCGACTACAGTGCCGCTAATGTTGCGGTTTTGAGCAAATACTAATTGTGTGCCTGCCAGTAGAAAGAGCATGGCAGCAAGCCAAAAACGTTTAAATGCCTTGCGTAATGTTGGATTCATAAAAATTTATTGTTGATTAGTAAAAAAGTTTCAGTATGTAGAAGTGCGAAAAAAACAACAAAAAAGTTGCTTTTCAAGCATTACAGAGTATTTTTTCTCTTATTAATTACAAATTTAGCGAAAAGGCTAAACTTTAAGTCAAAAAAAACAAAAATTTTTAAAAATGATGTGTTTTTTGTTCAGCATTGAGAATGTTCTGGATTTATGTGAAAAAACAAAAGATACAGAAATCGTATTTGTGCTATTTTTTGGTTTTTTTAAATCCGAAAATGCTTATAGGTGGAGGGTAGTGTTGTCGGTTGAACCCAACTTGCAAAGTTGGCTTTAATTTATATCATTCTCAGTACTATTTGGGTAGTTTTTTATTGTTTCGCGGGTTTTTTTTGAAACCACCACCACTCGAAGAGTGCTTGGTAAACTTGAAGCTATAATTGATATGAGGCGTGTTCAATTGTTTGGACTAGGTTTTGAACATTTTGAACGCAGATAACGCCGATTCGGCGGATTCTGTATGGTGTTTTAAAATCAGCGGGTATCCGCTATATCTGTGTTATCCGCGTTCCAATTCCATCCATATAGGGGTCGTTTCGAATTGGAAATGGAAGCGAAAATGCTCTTGCGCCTTACTGTGTAAGGATTCGCATAACCACCTTGTGTTTGGTAAAAATTCCTTGATTCACGGTTTACAGCAATATCGTGAACTTCGTTTTTGTATCTAACTTATATATTATCTGCATCGGCACTTGAAGTTCTTCCTTTTCAGATGCTTACCCTATAGAATACCCCTATTCCTAAAACACATGCTGTTTAGCAGGAGTGCTTTGCTGTTTGACAAGAGGTCTTTGCTGTTTGACAAGAGGTCTTTGCTGTTTAGCAAGGGTGCTTTGCTGTTTGACAAGAGGTCTTTGCTGTTTAGCAAGAGTGCTTTGCTGTTTAGCAAGAGTGCTTTGCTGTTTGACAAGAGGTCTTTGCTGTTTGACAAGAGGTCTTTGCTGTTTAGCAAGGGTGCTTTGCTGTTTGACAAGGGTGCTTTGCTGTTTGACAAGGGTTGCTTTGCTGTTTAGCAATGGTGCTTTGCTGTTTGACAATGGTGCTTTGCTGTTTGACAAGAGTGCTTTGTCATTCGACAAGAGTGCTATGTCAAGCCTTAATTTTTATAGATTACCCCCTGTCGAAGCAATTGAAAATCAATATTCAGGATGCTTTTCAAGGTTTTGCCTGATATTTATGCTTATCAGGTTGCTGGTTTTTGATGAAAGATACCTAAGTTTCCGGTAAAAGGTAGTTGCCGAGTGGTGTTTGCTTCTCTTTGTTTTTAAGAATGTGTTTCGACAGGATGTTAGTGTCAAAATCAAAAAAGCAGTCAGGCCTCTTTTTTAAATACCATTACTGTATTCGTTAGAGTATGCCTGACTGCTTCTTTTTGAGTATTATTTACCTATCTGTAAAGCAACACTTGTTGTTGTTGGCTGAAATTATTTCCGGTGATTTCCAGTCGGTAGATACCCGGCGGATAGTTGCTTACGTCTATTTGCATGGGGGTGAGGGATGACATTACTTGTTTGAATATCGTTTGCCCGATACTATTATATAGGTATATAGTCGTTTTGCCGGAATCCGGTAAAACTGAATTGAATTGTATGAAGAGCGTTTTATCGGCAGGGTTGGGATAAACCAACAGACTATTACCGGACTGTGTAGAAGGAGCAATGCCGGTGATGAACACATCAACGGTTTGTACAACCGAGCAGTTGGTGATGTCGGTGATGGTAACACTGTAAACACCGGCTGAAAGGTTAGTAGCCGTACTTCCGTTTTGAGGAGGAGTGGTGTTCCATTGATAGGTATAAGTACCAACACCACCTGTTGCTGTTACCGTTGCCGAGCCGTTGGCACTGCCGGCTGTTGGAGGAACAACGGTCATGTCGGCTATGATCTCATCGGGTTGTGTGAGCGTTGCACTGAAAGAAGCATGACAGCCAACCCCATCTAACATTTCAAGCGTATAATCACCCGCCGGAAGGTTCTGAATGCTAATGGCATAAGTGGGCGAAAAGTTGGGTCCGGAGGTTACACCATTCCACACATAGCGATAAGGAGGTGTACCCACTTGAACGGCTGCCGACATGATACCGGCGTTTTCGCCAAAACAAGAAATATTGGTCGAACTGAAATTGACCGTATAATCGTAACAAGACTGCATCGGATTATTATACACACAGTTGTAGTCAGTGCCCATATAAGCCCCCCAAGCAATGTTGTCGGGCGTAACGGAGGTTAAATCGTAACGTTTCAGCACAAAACCATCGTTGGCATTAATCATCATGGGGTTATTATTGTGTAGATAGACCAATTCCAACGTTCCGTTCTCATCCAAATCACCCACCCAAGGAGTAGCCCCCAAATTGGTGCCCGGCGTTATTCCGATTAAGTCTGTTTTCTCATTGGTGCTAAAGTCATAAAGCAAAATCCGGTGTGAATAAGGGCCGGGAAAGGCAAAGGGTTGATTGGTCGCCACTAATGCTTCGTCCAATCCATCGCCGTTGTAGTCAAAAGCCAAAGGAGAAATGAGCGACCAACCCGGTATAGTATCTTGCAGCAATGTTTGTCCGGTAGCCCCGTCAATCATCAGGGCGACATAGTTAAAAAAGGTAGGTGCCAATCCGGTGGCGTAAATAAAGAATACATCGGGAATATGGTCATCGGTAAAATGCCCGATTGCGGGCGTACATATAGTTTCAGTTCCGGGGAGATTCTTCTGCCACAACACATTATCGGTTGCACCATCCAAAGCCGTGAGCTTATTTCCATAACAGGGTGCGATAATGTCTAAGATACCATCACCGGTAATATCGGTAAGGCTTGGCGGAGCAATATACCCTTTTGGGCCACCGTCAATCAGTTTGGTGGAGTTGCTGATATCGCCATTGAGTATGTCAACAATGGAGGTTCGCCATAACGAGCCGTGAGTGGTCTCGCCACCTGTTCCGTAAATCACCTTTAAAATACCGTCGTTACTATTGTTATATACTAAAGGTGACATGTAGGTTTCTTTTCCATCGGGCACTTCTGCCAATCCCAACAATGTTCCGGAAGCACTGCTTAAAATAAGCAAATTCCCCGGTGGGCGGTTAATGGTATCAATAGGTAAGGCAGCGGGATTTCCTCCGTTGGAAACTAAAATGTCTTGTAACCCGTCTCCATCTTGATCGGGGATCAGTTGAGGGGAGTAAAAATTGTACCATCCAAAATCTTCGGGTGCAATGGTATCGCCTTGGGGGAAGAACTCCCATATAATTTCTCCTGAAATGCCGTTAATGCCCATAAACTCGGCAGTTCCACCACCGATGAACACATCGTTGTTGCCATCACCACTGATATCTAAAAACACGGCACTGCCATAGATGCGGTTACGGGCAGCAACATGCCATAGAATATCCCCTGTTGCGCCGTCAAAGGCGGTGATACTTTTGGTGCGAAAAAAATCCTCTTCCCCACCGCCGGTTACAAAATCCAATATGCTATCATTATTGAGGTCGGCTGCACGGGGAGATGAGAAACAAGTGCCGGTATCTACCAAGGTGCTCCAAACAAGAGATTGCGCATCGGCACAAAAGCTAATCAGGTATAAGAAAACAGCTAAAATTAAGTTATGTGGTTTCATTAGAAAATGGTTGATAAAGTTTTAATCGTATTGAAAACTCAAATTTACGTCTTATTCTTGAGGTAGGGTAGTTTACTCGCTTTTATCGATTTTTTTCGAACATGAAATTGTGCGAGATTGTTATTTAATAGGAAGAAATGAAGATTCAGACAGTTTTTAAAACACGGAGAGAAATTAAGAATGTGGTTAATATTCTTAATGACACTTTGGGTTGGTTTGAAAAAAATATCGTTGTTTTTTATTTTTTTTATTCCAAATTTTATGCTTAATTTTGATGTAGATTTCTAGCCATCAAAAACGAATAGATTGAATTGTTTTCTAACCATAAACCATTTTTAAATGACACTATTAAATCAGTTTGCGCGCAATGCTATTGCGGTGTTAATGCTTTCGTTTGTCGTATTTACGTTTTCAAACTGCGATGAAGACGACCCCGTACCTGCCGCATTAGGCAATTTAGATGTAAGCCCCGGTGAGATGGTGGTAAATACACCAACCGTCATTTCGGCACACGTCCATGTTCCTCCCGGAGTATCTGTGGTGGATAACACTTTGAAATTAATCAAAACAGATCCCAATGGGAACACATCAGAAGTTGGTGAATTGCTGGATAATGGCGATTTGTACAATGGAGATGAGATTAAAGGCGACAATGTTTACACCGGTAAAATTACCCTTAACGAATCTGTATCGGGAGAAGTGATTCTCAAAGCCGCCGGTAAAGTGACCAATTCAAAAGGCGACAACGAAGATGCCGAGTCGGAGGAATCTAAGATTAAAGTATATGCAGACATTAATGGGACTGATATGAAAGCCCTGTTTGATGTACAAAACGACATGGTTGACCAAATGAACACCTATCTCGGCGGCAACCAAAATAACGCCCCAAGTGCTGTGAACCAACTGCTTAGTTGGATTCAAAGTCAGCCCGAAGTGGAATCTGCCACCTTAGATAATGGAACCGCCATCGAAATTAAGTATAAATCGGGTTTAATGGGTGGGGTGATTATCTCTTTGGAAGACGATAACGGCTTGGTAGATACCCGTGGCGGAATGTCAATGCCGGCATCAGTTTCTCAAGCAGGGGATGACCGTAATTCCACTCCTAAAGTGCCGGTATCTCAACAAACCCGCGGTAAAAACTATGTTGGCAATGATATGATATCGGGCAAAATGATGGAAGACTTTGACCCCAATACCATTGGAAACCGCAACGTCTTTATCTATGCCCCTTATGAAGCCTCGTGGAAAAACAATGAACGCCCGCACATCATCAATATATTGGATAGTCTTGATTGCGGTGGTTTTCAAGTAACCGCCTATACCAATCAAGAAGCCGATGTAGCCAAAATTGCCGAAATGATGAGCTATGGGATGGTAGTCTTATCTACTCACGGTTCCGGAGGAGGTAAAGCTGTACTGACCGGTGAAATTGCAGATACTACTGCTGCTGCCTACCAAACCTACAAAGCCTTGCTTCAAGGAGATAGCCCTAAAATGGGTATTTCGATGAACATCACGATCAGCAAACAAGGGGCAGTGGTTAATAAGAAAAACGTTTATAAACTCTACGCTTCTTATATTTCAGGACTTACAGGCGAATTCCCGCAAAGCGTTATCTTGGCTAACTTCTGCGGTAGTGACCAAACCCCACCGTTGCGCGATGCCTTTATCGGCAAAGGGGCTAAGACCTATTACGGTTATACAGAATCGGTCAATGGCGGTTTTTGTGTGGCAGTATCTAGGGATGTTTTTACCACCCTTGCTAAAGACAATAAGAAAACCGGAGAAGTAGGTAAAATAGGCTCAAGCGATCCGCAAGCACCGAATGCTACATTTAGAATTCAAGGCTCGGGCACAATGCGTTTTGCTACAGAGTTGGTGAATGGTAATTTTGAAAAAGGAATGTTGGGTTGGACTAAATCGGGTGATGGCAGGGCTATCAGTCAATTAGGGTATCTCGACACGCCCGAAGGCAGCTACATGGGCATTATTTCTACGGGTTTGGGTTATACGGTCAATTCAGGTCGTATTTCACAATCATTTACCGTACCTGAAAATGCCACCGAACTTTCGCTGAAATGGAATTTCTTTTCGGAAGAATTTTTGGAGTACATCGGCTCGCAATACCAAGATTGGTTTGAAGTTATTGTTGTTACCAAAGAATTTGGCGAATATGTATTGATTAGCAAATCCGTTGATGGGGTGGCTGCTGAATATGGTGCTGCTTATCCCGACATTCCCGGTAGTTTAACAAGCGTTTCTCCCGATATCGTCTTTGATGTCGGTGGCGTTTATATGACGGGATGGGAAACTTCTACCTTTGATATTAGCACCTTCAAGGGTAAATGTGTTACATTGGTTTTGCGTTGCAGCGATGTGGGCGACAGTGTTTTCGATACTGCTGTCTTACTGGATGAAATTACGGTTAAATAAGCATTGAACTTTAAACAAAAGTTCATCGAATAAGTCAAGAGGGCGGACTTTCATCTGCCCTCTTGACTTATTAATAATTTCCCCATTTAAATTTTAAAGCTATGATTTTCCGCCTTTTAATAAGCACTTTGGCAATTGGGCTATACTCTTTTTGTGTGAGTTCAAGCACTACGACTGATACAACACCAAACGAAGTTCAAGTGATGGAAAACAAAACCGATAACACCATTATCCGTGCGATACGTTATCAATCCGGCAAAGCTATAGGAGCTAACGTTGCAGCAGAACATAAGGATAGTCTTATTGCAATAGCAATCAGCCTGCTCAATGAAGCCGAGCCGATGCGCATACATTTGGATGAAGCAGTCATGAAGGCATTAAAAAGCGAGGCCACCGGCTTTGAAATTTTCTTTTCACCGCCGCTTACAGTTGCGCCGGATGCCGCCCGATTGAGCAAGATGTTGTTTTTGCTAGAGGGGGACTTTTCAAATCATGACCCCATTCCCGATGCACGTTTCTTTATCGCTTTGGACGATAACAACCAATACATTCAATCGCCTTATGTGGCTGATAATAAGGCCGCTATGGTAAAATTGTTGGACGGGTTTTTAAAATAGATTACCCGGATTAAGGGTAAAAAAAGAAAGCCCCTCGCTCATGATGAAGCGAGGGGCTTTTTTGTTGGCCCGCCAGGATTCGAACCTAGACATACAGAACCAAAATCTGCAGTGCTACCATTACACAACGGGCCACCGTTTTTAGCGGGGCAAAGATACGCCAGACAATTTACCTGCACAATAGTTTTTGAAAAAAAACCACGATTCAGTAGCGATAAATAAGTCAGACTTAGTATCAAACGCTACTTATATCATAAAGGTTCCTTTCAAAAGATGCTATTTTTTAACGAAAAAGGTCTTGTAAAGGGTCATCAAGGCAAAATAGAGGAGTACCGCAAAGGCTATAACTTTCAGTACATAGGTGATGTTGGACACCTCGGGGTATAGAAAAACTAACATCACGAAGGAAACCAAACCCAGCACCGTTATACCTAGCGTGAGATACATGAACTTTTCGGTACGGCTGGGGTAGGGGTATTTCAGTGGAACGAAATGCAACAGACAGAACGCAGCGATGGATAACAAGTTGAGCGTATGACCTAAGTCGAACACGAAAAAGAAGTAAAAAACCACCAAATTCCACATCACCGGAAACCCTACAAAGTGGAAATCGGGGCTAACCATGTCCGATTTGCCGTAATAAATGGCAGAGGTGAGCAACACTGCCGAGGCAGCCAATAGTCGCCATTCGTCGGCTATCATATCGGCTTCGTATAGAAAGAAGGCAGGAATGATGGCATAGGTAGCAAAATCTATTACCGAGTCCAACATCTTCCCATCAAAATAGGGCAATACTTCTTTTACTCTGCACCATCGGGCAAAACTGCCATCTATACCATCTATGATTTGGCTGACCAATAACCAAAACATGGCCATTTGCCAATTGTGGTCGGCTATTGCCAAGATTGCCAAAAAACCCGCTACGATGCCCGAAGCCGTAAACAAATGTACCAACCATGCTAAGGTTTTTTGAAGTGGTGAAAACTGCTCTGTCGAAGGGTTGGGCATTTTGAATTAGGTTTACTGCCGAAATGAGTAAAGAGTTTTATCAGATTTTAGAACTCAATCGGCGTGTTCCTCAAATCCGTCTTTTAGGTTGAACAGTAGGTTTTAATGTTGAATGATAAATGGTTAAAGTCCAATAGACCATTCACCATTTATCATTCAACACTAACCATTTTTTAATGCTGCCTCATTTAGTTATCCATTTTACTTTGCTGCCACCAAAACAACCCCTGCGCCATTGTACGAGTGATATTCACCATTATACATAGCATCCGCCGATACAGGCCCCATTCGGAAACGACCGGGCGAAACAGCTCTTACGGTATAATAAAAGTTTTGCGTTTTGTTTTGGGCTGCGGTGTATAGGTTGATGCGGTCGTCCCTAATATCTTGATGTTGTGGGAGTGCGGCATCTTTAATCCAAGGCATATCGGGCAGTTCACCAATACGCGGGTTTTCTATTTCCAAGCCTGCCGGAAGCATATCGGTTACCACGACATTGGGCACCGAGGCTGAACCGATTGACTGTAAGGAGAGTTGTACGACCACCAAATCGTTTTGCCCAAAGTTGAGTTTGGTGATTTCCTTACCTGTTCGGTCAAAGAAGCGTTTTCGCACTTTCAGGAAGCTGTCTTCCTGCACAAATTTACCGTCCTTGCTAAGTCCTTCCATATTCCAGAAGTAATAGAGGTTGCCCTTTTTACCGGTTGTGGAAATCTGTACTTGGCTGTTTTGGATGTCGGCATAAGAGAGCTTGAGGTCTTTACCGCTAAAATTGGCTATGTTTTTACCGTTTGCGGTAACGATTGCCTGCACGTCGCTGTCGGCACTTTGCTTGGCTACTTTGCCCAATGCAAGGAAGGTAAACACACATTCCTGTGTATTATGCCATCTTTGTTTTTTGAAATCGGACACCAATTGTTTAGAGAGTATGCCAATTTGCGGGTTATTGGGGTCTGCTTCCAACAGCACATTTAAGGCAATCGCTTTATCGCGAAGAGGCGAGGAGAAACTGCCGTCAAATTCCGCTTGGCTGCTTTCACCGGTGTAGGAGGGTGGTAATGTTTGCGAAAACTTGGTTTTATCGCCCGATAGTGCAAAGGCCGCCGCCAACATATATCGCCCGTCTAGGCTCAATAGTTCGGGTTTAGCTTTGTAGTAGTTCATCATCGGAACCACCGGTTTGCCTGCACCGGCAAGCACATAAAGCGTATAGGGTATCTCTTTCCGGGCGATTTCTCTTTCGCGCAACTTCTTATCGGTATCGTAATACTTATACTTGTAAGTTTCCTTTTTGGCAAGGCGTTTTTGCAAATACCCCACCAATTTATCCACTACCGGTTGTTTTACTTCAAATCCCGCTTTTTGGGCTTCCAATAAGAAGTGGGCGGCAAACACATTGCTCCACCAGTTTTCGTTAAAACTGTTGTCGTCATAGTTGTATTCAATTGGCCAATAGCTAAGGCTACCGTTCCACAACTGCATAGCTTCTATTTTTTTAACGGCTTCCTGAACGTTGTAATTAGGATTGTTTTCGGTTTTACCGATAGCGGTTCGGGGAGTACGACCGATGCTTTGGGTTATGTCGTAGTAATAAATCTGCGGGAATGCTTTGGAAATGGTTTGCTCCAAACAACCGTGGGGGTAACCGATGAGATAGTCTAACCCGCCTGCAAGTTCCATGAGGGGCGAGCGGCTGAGAATCAGTTGGGCATCAATGCTGTTGGGCAAGTAGTCGTTATCCATTTTTATGGTTTCCGCTTGTCCGGCAGCAATGGAACCCGAATTGCTTATTTTTTGCAGCGATGCCGCCGGTCTTACCGCCAATTCGATGTCTTCCGAAAACGTTTCGCCCATTGCTTCAGCATTAACCGTTATCTTTCCGACCCCAACATCTGTTTTAGCTACGGCTTTAAACTCTGCTCTGCTTTCGGCATTTGCTTTTATGCTGACAGTGGCATTGTTCGCACCCACTATGCCGATGTAATTGTTGGTGTTGATGGTTACCTTTGCCGATGCGTCTTTGTCGGTGGTGTTCGTCAGGGTAACGGGAATGGTAATGGTATCGCCCGGGCTTAAGAAACGGGGTAATCCTGTACTGATGACCACAGGGTCGGCCACTTTAATATGCAACTCGGACGAGCCAAAGGCTTTGTCTTTGTAAGCAACTGCCATTGCCCTTAAGTCGCCCGAAAACTGCGGAATATCAATCTCATATTCGGCCCTGCCCGCACTGTTGGTTTTGACCAACCCGCTCCAATAGCTCACCAACTTTGCACGGCGGGCAGTAACGGGGTTCACCCGTTTGTTGAGGTTGTAACCATCACCACCCGACAAAATAGCACCGGCCATGATTTCGGGGAACAGGTAGGGGTAAATATCAAAACTCTTAACCTCTAAAGCACGGCGTTGGTAAAAGAAGTTGTAGGGGTCGGGAGTTTTGTAGTCTTTAATCTGCAAAATGCCCTCATCTACCACAGCTATGGCTACTTCGCTGTTAGGGGCAGCTTCGACCACAATTTTTTGCTTTGTTTTCGAGCGTATTTTTTCGTTGGCGGTGATTTTTACCGCTATTTGGTTCTTTTTGTTGCTCACGTTGATGTTGGCAAATCCATGTGCTACGGTCAGCGGCACCGAAAGGTCTTTTGCCGGACGGATAAGGGTGGCTGTAACAAACACGTTGGGCACATAATCTGCCGGTATTTGCAAGTCTATCTTGGCTACTTTTTTATCGGTATTGACAAACATGTAGCGCAACACCTCGTTTCGCTCAACTGTAATCAACATACTGCCCTCAAAGGGGGCTTTTAGCAGTACCGAAGCAGATTCGCCCGCTTGGTAGCTTTCTTTATCAAATTCGATGTCTATGGCACCATCTTGGTTTACCTCAAATGAAGTGCTTTGGGTATCGCCATAACGGTAGGCATAAAATGATTTAACGATTGACGCATTTTTATTGCCGCTTTCCGGCCGGCTGAGGCGAACTTCGTATTCGCCCGATACCGTTGGTTTGAATTTGTAACTAAATTTATTGCCGGTGATATTGACATCCTGACTGACTTCTTTTATCTCGTCTTTTTGTGAACTGTAGCGATAGCGGCCGCTGCCTCCGACGCTTTCCATCACGGTGCGCCATTCGTATCGTATAATTTCAAGGGTTGCTTTGGTACTGACAGCCTTACCGGCTTTATCCACAGCCACTAAGGGGATGTCAACCGGAACTTTGGTAGAAATATAATCGCCAAAATCACCAATACCGTAGAACACATCTTGGGTAAAAACTTCAAAAGGAGCCATGCCGTACACCGGCCGGCCCGATTCGTCAAAAACGGTAGCGAAAATCTTTCCGTTCAAAATACCCATATCCACATATTGGTCGGACACTTCAAAGGGTACGTTAAATTGACCGTTTATATCGGTTTTGCCTTCCGTTACTATTTGTTCTAAGTAGTTATCTTTGCTGTTGTTAAATACAAAGTTCGGAAAGTCTTTTGCTGCAAATGGTTTATGATTCAAAGACATAGTGGCCTCATAATTCCTGTTAGCGGCGGGGGGGCCAAACAAATTGGTCGCTTTTCCTTGCAGGGTAACGGTCTGTCCGGGTTTCAGTTCTTTTTTATCGGTACTTAGCTCCACCTTGATACGGTCGGGCATGAACTCTTCAATGCTGATGTTCTTGGAGTTGAGCAAAATATCGTTGCCGGTATAAAGTTCAAGGGTATATGTACCCGTTACCATGTTTGCCGCAATATCGAAATCGGCTTGGCAACCCCCTTCGTTGTTGAGGGTTTTACCTACTGTTTTGTACTCTTTACCGTTGGGCAACAGCAGTTTCAGTTTTACGGGTATTTGTTTGGGGGTATTCCAACCGGTAATCGTTCTGACGATTGCGGCAGCGTGAATCGTTTCACCGGGTCGGTACAAGTCCCGCTCTGCATAAATAAACGCCTCATAATTGGAGGGGTTGTCTCTGCGCCCTCCAACCTCGAAGCGGTCGGTGCTCACGTTGGTGCGGTCGAGGTGCATAAAGCTGAAATCGTTGCCATTTCGGGCGGTAATCATGGCTATGGTAAAATCGGGGTATTTGCTTTTCAGGCTTGGCAAAACAGCCACGCCTTGTTCGTTGGTAGTCGCTTTGTGCAATACCTGATTGTTGCTGCTGATAAAAGAGATTTCGGCATTCGCAATCGGTTTGGCATCGCTGATGCTATTGACAAATACGTGAATTTTATCGCCGTCGTATTTGGCTATCATGCCTATATCGGCATAGCACACGATTTTCGAGTCAGTAATAAATTTGCGATCGGTGTCTTCTATTTTTATCACATAGAGTCCGTTAAACTGCGGCAGTTTGTCTTCAAAATTGAGGTTCAGCAGGTTGACCTTTCCAATCGCCTCCAAATCAGATGCTTTATAGGTCTTCTCCCAAACGGTTTGTCCAAACTCTTCGGTTTTGTAGGAGGTGTAATAGTAAGAGTTGCCATAGTAGTCATCACCACCACCATCTTCGTCATACTCATAGTGGTAGCCGTAATCGTCTCCATAGCGCATAAAAGCTAAGAGGTTGTTTTCAAAAACCTTGGCAATTGTTACTTTAACCTCTTTTACATTGACCATGCGAACGGCGATATTCTTGTTTAGCTTGTTTGAAAGATACATCGCCCCCGTGTTGACAAAAGCAATCGTGGGTTCTATTTCTCCAAAGGCTATTTGGGCAGTATATTTGCTTTTTAACTTACCGCCAAAGACACCGGTGATTTTGTCGGAAATAGTGAGTTGATAGGTTTGCGTCATGTCAAAAGCGGCGGAAACGATGCTAAATCCGCTGCCGTAGCTTTCCAACTCAAAAGGCACAGAAGGGTTAAGGGTTATTTGAGGGCGCAATTTGTCGGTTGCGACCTGCTGCGAGGTACTGACATCAATCCTGCCGTTCGCGCCATCGTGTGAAGCATCCACACTGTTGATACTCAACACGGTGATGGATTCTAACGAGGATTGGGCATTCAATTCTTTTTTGGTGGGTTGATTGGCTCCTAATACCGGTAAACCCGGGTCTATGGAGAGCGAAACGGCTACATCTTCATCGCCGACTGCATATTCGGTAAACTCAATGTTGATCTCATCAGATGGAGCATTGTTAAGTACTGTATAGGTTCGGTTGCTGCCGTTCACCTGTGCCTTGAGCTTGCCGGCAATGGCTTTGGGATCTACTTCATACAAGAGTTTTACCGTGGCTGCCAACACAGGTTTGTCGCTACCGGTCGCTTTTTTCCAATAGGCATTAAAAGATTTGATGCCGATGGAAGGGGTACTAAAGGTAAAGGAACTGTTGGGCGAAAGATTGTTGCCTTTCTGCCCATGTTTTAACAATTCTTTGGTAAGTTTGCCCGTAAATTGAGAATTGGGCGCAAACTGATCGAAAGGCGAAAAAACCAATGTATTACCCGATGTCCACCTGAAACGGCCGGGAATGGCAGGGTTAAACTGAATGTAGGCGGTGCTATCCCATTGCATCAGAAGCGAATCGGGTACCAATGTGGTGTTGAAAGTGAACGACAGGTTTTCGTTTCGGGAAATTTCGTCGTCAAAATTCTTAGTTTGTATTTCTACCATTGCGCCGCCCGATGAACGGTTGCAGGCAATAAACGCAACGAGAACGAGGCTCAATAGGAATAAGTAGCTACTTAGTTTTTTCATGTATTTTAAAGTAATGGTTAATTGTTAGTGATTAATTTTTAGGAATGAGGATTTCAGACTTAAGATTTCAGACTGATAGAATAGCTATTGTCTAACGTCTTCTGTCTAAAAATCTCATATCCAAACATTTAAAAAACAGGTCAATTTAATCGGATTCTTAATCCGCTAATATTGAGGGAAAAAGTACGCAAAATGTTCCATTCACCATGCTCTTTTTTTAACATTTTTTTCAATTTTTCATCATAACACAGATAAACCGCTCTCACTAACAATATTTACCCAGAAAAAGGCAATATGCAACTCAACTTCCCGCCTATTGATGCTCAAATTCGGGTTCAAAACGGCAAGCAGTTTATTTATGACATCATCCGGAAAAAATATATAGTCCTTACTCCCGAAGAGTGGGTGAGGCAACACCTCGTCCATTTTTTAATCAACGAACGGCAATGCCCGAAGGGATTGATAGCTGTTGAGCGGGGCTTGAAACGCAACGGGTTGCAACGCCGTTTTGATGTCGTGGTGTATTCCCGAAATTTAACCCCTTGGCTAATTGTGGAATGTAAAGCCCCGCAAGTAGCGATTACCCAACAAACATTTGATCAGATTGCCCGCTATAATATGTCCTTACAAGTCCCCTACTTGTTGGTAACCAATGGCTTGCAACATTTTTGCTGTGAGATAGATTATCTGCAACGAAGTTTCAGCTATTTACAGGATGTGCCAAGCTTTTTATAGTGGTAAAGAGTAAGGAGTAAGTGGAACAAAGACGAAAGACATAAGACATAAGACAGTAGTCTAAAGTCTAACGTCTTTTGTCTAACATCTATCGTCCAAACTCATAGCTCATAACTCATAACTAAAAAAGTAGCGTAATACCATTACTTTTTCTGTACCTTTGCCCTCCGTTGCGCAGGCCGATTTGCTTATTGTTTAGCCTGCAGGTAAACAAGTAAACTAATAAGGTGCAAACATCCAACATTCCCCCCTATCTCCGCTTGAGCGGATTAGAAGTTTTGACCGTTTTTCCCGGTTCTAACTTCATTAACATCGGCGAAAGAACCAATGTTACCGGCAGCCGTCAATTTGCCAGATTGATTTTAGAAAGCAAATATGACGAAGCACTCGCCGTTGCGCGGCAACAAGTGGAAAGCGGTGCCCAAATCTTAGATGTCAACATGGACGAAGCACTCCTCAATAGCGAGGAGGCGATGGCTCATTTTCTAAACCTCATTGCCGCAGAACCCGATATTTCTCGGATACCCATCATGGTGGACAGTTCCAAGTGGACGGTCATCGAAGCGGGGCTGAAATGCCTGCAAGGGAAGGGGATTGTCAATTCCATTTCGCTCAAGGAAGGGGAGGAGGTGTTTATTCACCAAGCGAAAAAAGTAAGGCGTTACGGTGCTGCTGTGGTGGTCATGGCCTTTGACGAACAAGGGCAAGCCGATACTGCCGCCCGAAAAGTAGCTATCTGCCAACGTGCTTATCGCATCCTGACGGAGCAGGTCAAGTTTCCCCCTCAAGACATCATCTTCGACCCCAATATCTTTGCCATCGCTACCGGCATGGAAGAGCACAACAATTATGGGGTGGAGTTTATCGAGGCCACGCGGCAAATCAAACAGTTGATGCCCCTTGTTAAAGTTAGTGGGGGGGTGAGTAATCTGTCTTTTGCTTTTCGGGGGAACGACCGCGTTCGCGAGGCGATGCACTCGGTTTTTCTTTACCATGCCATCCAAGCCGGAATAGACATGGGCATTGTCAATGCGGGCATGATTGAGGTGTATGAAGAAATAGAACCCCAACTGCGTCAACTCTGCGAAGATGCCATTTTAAACCAGCGACCCGATGCTGCCGACCGCCTTCTATTATATGCCCAAACTATTAAGGGAAAAGGCAAAGACACTACAAAAGAACTGGAAGCATGGCGGGAAACATCGGTGGAGGAACGCCTGAAACATGCCCTAATCAAAGGCATCACCGATTACATTGACCAAGATACCGCCGAAGCCTTAGAGCTATACGGCAAACCGCTGTTGGTGATTGAAGGGCCGCTCATGGCGGGCATGAATGTGGTGGGCGACTTGTTTGGAGCGGGTAAAATGTTTCTGCCCCAAGTGGTCAAAAGTGCCCGCGTGATGAAGAAATCGGTCGCGTGGCTGCAACCCTACCTCGAAGCCGAAAAAGCGGGCAGTGGCAGGGTTCAGGGTAAGGTGTTGTTGGCAACGGTGAAGGGGGATGTGCATGACATCGGTAAAAACATCGTTGGGGTGGTGTTGGCTTGCAACAACTATCAAGTGATAGATTTAGGGGTAATGACCCCCACACAAAAGATATTGGATGTCGCAAGGGAAGAAAAAGTGGACATCATAGGTTTGAGCGGATTGATTACTCCCTCCCTTGATGAAATGGTAACCGTTGCCGCAGAAATGCAACGGCAAGGCTTTACCATCCCCCTCCTCATCGGCGGGGCAACCACGAGCCAAACCCATACAGCCGTTAAAATTGTGCCTCAATATAGCGGCCCTGTTATCCATGTATTGGATGCAAGTCGAAGCGTGCCCGTGGTGAGCAGCCTTTTAAGTGCTGACCAAAAAGGGGATTTCGTTCTCCAAATCCAACAGCAATATGACGTGCTTCGCGAACGGTTTTTGAACAAACAAAGCGTTAAAAACCTATTGCCGCTAGACCAAGCCAACGCTAACAAGTTCAAAATCCAATGGAAGGATTACACCCCTCCAACACCCAAGCACTTAGGTGTAAAAGTATTCACCAATTACGACATGGGCGAGTTGGTGCCCTATATTGACTGGACTCCCTTTTTCCAGTCATGGCAATTAGCGGGTAAATATCCCGACATCTTATCCGATGAAATAGTAGGCACACAAGCTACTCAACTCTATAACGATGCAAGGGCCATGCTGCAACGCATCGTTTCAGAAAAATGGCTCACTGCCCAAGCGGTTATCGGATTGTTTCCGGCAAATTCAACCGGCAATGATATTCGGGTAAAAACCGGTGACCAAACCACCGTCATGCTCCACCACCTACGGCAACAAATCACCAAAGCACAAGGGCTTCCCAATCTTTGCCTTGCCGATTTTATTGCTCCCGAAGATACCGGTATAACCGATTATATCGGGGCATTTGCCCTGACTGCCGGCATTGGAATCGAAAAATGGGTCGCCCATTTTGAGAATCAACACGATGACTATCAAGCCATCCTCGTCAAGGCCTTGGCAGACCGCCTTGCCGAAGCCTTGGCAGAAAGATTGCACGAGCGAATTAGAAAAGAACTATGGGGGTATGCCATAGACGAACACCTCTCGACACAAGACCTCATCACCGAACAATATCAAGGCATTCGCCCGGCACCCGGCTACCCCGCTTGCCCCGATCATACGGAAAAACAAACGCTTTGGCAATTGCTCGAAGTAGATAAGCACATCGGCATCTCGCTGACCGAAAGTTATGCCATGTATCCCGCAGCTTCGGTTAGCGGTTGGTATTTCGGCCATCCGCAAGCCAAGTACTTCGGCGTGGGGCAAATAACGATGGAACAGGTTGAAAATTTAGCCAAACGCAAAGGTCTCTCTGCTCAAGAAATGGCAAAGTGGCTACAACCTTTGTTGGGATAATGAATCGAACCCATACAAAAACCCAACGCAGGGCGAGGGCGGTGTTTGTAAAATAACGCGATAATTTGGTTGAGGCGAAAAAAAATTTGCCAATAGTCATACAATATCAATGCGTGCATTGTAGTTTTGTGGCTCTAATTATTATTTATCCGTTTCATTACCCCAATAATCTATCTCAGATGAGCAGTTTCAATTCCTTTGCCGAAGAACATCAATTGCTCCGACAATCCGTTCGCGAGTTTATCAAACATGAAATAGTCCCTTTTATTGACGAATGGGAAGCCAACAAGGAATGTCCGCCCCATATTTTTCAACGCATGGGGGAGTTGGGCTTCTTGGGGGTAACATTCCCGGAGGAATACGGCGGTAGTGGCATGGATTTATGGGCTGCCGTGGTCATTGCCGAGGAATTGGCACATTCCAACGCCGGAGGTTTGGCCATGTCTTTATATGCGCACACTTACCTTCCGCTTCCGCTCATCAATGCGATTGGTACGGAAGAACAGAAATTGAAGTATTTGATGCCGGCACTTAAAGGCGAAAAAATAGCGGCATTAGCCATTACCGAACCCGGTGCAGGTTCTGATGTGGGAGGTATTAAAACCACAGCCAAAGACATGGGCGACTATTATTTGGTGAATGGCTCTAAAATGTTTATCACCAACGGAACCCTTGCAGATTTTGTGGTAACGGTGGTACGTCATGGAGAGGGCTATAACATGAGCGTGTTGATTATTGACACCAACCTCCCCGGCTTTAAGGCCATTCCGGTCAAAAACAAACTGGGGATGCACAGTTCCGATACCGCTCAATTGTTTTTTGAAGATTGTAAAGTGCCCAAATCGGCCTTGATAGGACAACAGGGCAACGGGTTTTACTACATCATGAACAATATTCAAGAAGAACGCTTAATAGCTTGTGTGATGGGTGCCGCAACGGGTGAATGGGCGTTAAATAAAGCCATATTGTACGCCAAAGATCGCGAAGCCTTTGGCCGCCCGATTGCTAATTTTCAGGTGATACGCCATAAAATGGCAAAAATGGCCATTTCTAACGAAGCGTGCCGCAGTTTTGCTTATCGCGCCGTGCAGGAGTTTATTGAAAACGGTCCCGCCGCCATTAAAATCATCAGCATGGCCAAGGCTTTTATTTGCGATGAAACTTTTAACGTGGTCAACGAAGCCCTTCAAATTCACGGCGGTTGGGGTTATATGGAAGATTACGGCATTGCCCGTGCGTTGCGCGATGTGCGGTTGATGACCGTGGGTGCAGGTACTACCGAAGTCATGCACGAAATCATCAGCAAAATGGTCATTGACGATGTGCGCCATAGTCATCAGTTTGTGAAAGCGCGCGGACATCATCAGGGGGCTTAAAACTTTTCAATTGTCTTAAACGTTACCGACACTTCTTTTTAATACGAACGCAAAGACTTTTAAAACGTTACCGACACCTCGATACTACAAACTGTAAGGTCAGGTGTGGGCAACGCAGATGTATTGTAAAATTAGGTGTCGGTAACGTTATACACGAATTAGCACTATCTTGCCTGCTCAAATCGTTTTTTCCTGTTTTTAATTTTCGCGTTTTGTTCAAGCATTACCTTACCGCCTTTGTTTTTTTGCTGCTTATCCGGACTTTGTTAATCGGTCAAACCGTGCCCAATGTGGTGATTAGCGGGTATGTAAAAGATGCCGATAATTTGGAAACCCTAGTGGGTGCAAGTGTGTATGTGAAAGGAACAGAAACCGGCACTATTACCAATGTATATGGCTACTATGCACTAAAGGTGCCCCGGAGCGATCAAATCATCACCATATCAGTCAGTTATTTGGGGTACGAAACCACCGAGTTGAGTGTGGTGCCTGTTGCCGATAAGGTGGTTGGAATAAACCTGCGTTTGCAGCAACAACTGCTGCAAGAGGTGGTGATTACCGATGATGTGGTCAAACAACGCGTAGAGTCCACACAAATGGGGATGCAAAAAATAAGTGCCCAAAGCATTAAAACCATCCCGGTCATGTTTGGCGAGGCCGATGTGATGAAGGTCGTTCAATTGACCGCCGGCGTACAAACGGGTTCCGAGGGGTCGAGCGGTATTTATGTGCGCGGAGGAGGCTACGACCAAAACCTCATTTTGTTAGACGAAGCAACGGTCTATAACCCCGAACATTTGTTTGGGTTTTTCAGCACCTTTAACTCCGACATCGTCAAGAACCTCGAAATTTACAAAAGCGATTTCCCCGCACAATACGGCGGCCGCCTTTCGTCTGTTTTGGACATTCAGACCCGAGACGGGAACATGAAAAAGCTCAGTATGCAAGGCGGCATCGGATTGATAGCCTCGCGGTTGACCATCGAAGGGCCGTTGGTAAAAGATAAGGCATCTTTTGTTCTAAGCGGACGGCGCACTTATGTAGATGCGTTTACCCCACTTATCAACCGCCTTTTGCCCGATGACAACCAAATGCCCGATTATTACTTTTATGACTTTAACGCTAAGTTGAACTATATCCTCAGCGATAAAGACCGGCTTTTTGTGAGTGGTTATTTTGGGCGCGATAAACTCTTTTTCAGGTTTAACAACGACCCTACGGTCAACACGAATTACGGCTTAAATTGGGGCAACCTCACCGGTACCGTTCGTTGGAACCATGTTTACAGCCCCTCTTTGTTTTCTAATACCTCGTTCATCGCCAGCCGTTTTAACTACCGCGACCGCTTCAACTTCAGCGATTTTTACGAATTTACCAGCAGCACCGAAACCTATACGTTCAGCTTAAAACAGGACTACGACCTGTTTGCTTCCGATGCGCACAAACTCAAATTTGGCATACACTTTACCCATCACTCCGTGCGACCCGTTGATTTTTCGGCAGGGGTAACGAGTACCGATACCCTTTACCAAGCCTCACAAGTAAGCGAAAAGCAACGCTACGAGGGCGAAGAAGCCGCCATTTATCTATCGCATATTTGGAAAATTAGCCCCCGCATAGCACTCAAAAGCGGGATGCGATTATCGGGTTTTGCGACCGCTGCCAACAAACAATATGTCAATGCCGAACCTCGCCTGTCGGTCAATTTTATGCTCCACGAAAATCTATCTTTCAAGGCGGGATATTCGCGAATGGCGCAGTATCTGCATCAGGTAAAATTTATCAACCTCAGTTTTTTAGACCCTTGGTTCCCCTCCAACCAAAACGTGCGACCGCAAACCGCCGACCAAGTATCTGCCGGCATCTCCGCTTCGCTGTTTAACGGGCAGGTGAGTTTTACCAATGAATACTACTACAAATGGCTGCACCACCAATTGGACTACCGCAACGGAGCTAATTTTTTGTTTATTGACGCAAATTACCACGAGCGATTGGCTGAAGGAAAGGGCAGGAGTTATGGCACAGAATGGCAATTGGAAAAAACCAAAGGCGATTTGACCGGATGGTTGTCCTACACCCTTTCTTGGGCATACCGGCAATTTCCAGATTTGAACAACGGAAAAGAGTTCCCATTTATTTTCGACCGCCGCCATGTTTTGTCTGCCGTTGTTCAATATCAACTGCCCCGAAATTGGTTGGTCAGTGCCAATTTTATCTATCGTACCGGTGAAGCAATTGATTTGGCGGTCGGGCGTTTCTTCCTTTATGGAGTCAATTTTAGCGACCCCGAAATAGTGCCCGATTATTTGGACGTAAACAGCTTCAGAATGCCGGCCTACCATCGCTTAGACCTTGGGTTAATCAAGCGTTTTACCTCCAAAAAACGGCTTCAATCCGAATTGGCTATCAGTTTTTACAATCTCTACAACCGCCGTAATGCCTTCTTTATTTACTACGAAAATGTAAAAGACAAAGAAAATCAAATCCTGACTTTTAGACCAAGGCAGGCTTCGCTGTTTCCCATCATCCCATCGGTGTCGTACAATTTTAAGTGGTAACTGCCCCAACGCGATGACAACCGAAGTGTACCTTTGCCCGTTACGGTAAAACACCCCCATCTTTTCCATTCCAATTTTTAGCTTTTTGAAGGCAAAATTGCACCCCTGCAAGAACGCCTTGCACCCCTGCAAAGAACCAAAGCCCCCCTGCAAAGGAGCAAAACACCCCTGCAATGAAGCTAAGTCCCCTGTGTTTTTAAAAATATCCAACCGACAAAAACATTTGCTCCCCCGGTTTTACCCGAAAACGCCCCTGCAAAGAAACAAAGCCACCCTGTTTTGGACTAAAGCCCCCCTGCAAGGGTTTTTGTTCCCTTGGTTTTATTCCAAAACACCCCTGCAATGAAGCATTGCAACCCTGTTTTATCGAATTGTCAACCTGCAATGGGGCTTTGTCAACCGTAAAATCAGGGTGATTTTCCCTGTTTTTGGAGATGGTTATCGTTGTGAGGGGTGTTTTAATTTGAGTTGGTTGGTTGTTTTGGCTTGGAGGGGGGTAGTTTTTGGTGTCTTGGGTGCGTGTTTTTTGCAAGGGGTTTCCGTATTTTCAAACCTATAAGGTTTGCCAAACCTTATAGGTTTTTACAATGCGAGTTTCATTCAAAACATCACCAACATATTCTATCCCCAACCAACCCTTTTCCGAAAGATTTCGTTAAGAAAATTAGTCATCCGTAGCCACAAAACCACTTTTTTTCACTTTTTTGAAAAAAAGTTCGATTTTTTGCTGATTATTTTAATTGAAAAGCAATAATAGAGTAGTAAGCAGAAATTAACCCTTAACTTAGCCTAAAGATAAACAAGGATTGATAGAATTTTTTCAATAACAAAAATTATTTTTTTATGAAAACACGTTTTTCGCCGATGTCTCGCTTTGTAGCGACTGTTTGCATTAGTTTAATTTTTAATTGGGGGGGGTGAATAGCCTTTACGCCCAAGGAACTTGGCCGGATGATTATTGCACTCCGGCAGCTAATTGTATGTTGCTTTGTAATCCCGAGTTAGACCCGCCTACGCCATGTTGGATTCCAAGCGGGTTAGATGGTTATGACTGTTTACAATGGCAAGTGTTACAATTCTCGACAACCCCACCTACTGTTGGTTGTTATAATTTCCCCGGTTGGCGGAATATTTACGGTACACCGGATTTTAGCTACATCAATTCGACTCCCACTGACGACACACAAATACGAATGTGGGCTACCAATAACAAAGTAGGTGAACCGGCAGAATGTTGCCAACGTGGAGAGGGTATTATGGCTGAGGTGAATATACAATCCGGTACGCCATACATCGTTAGTTATTTGAGACGTATTTTGTTGTATTGTGATCCGGGTGGGGGGGGTGATTTGATAGGCGATGGTTCAGAGTTTTTAATGCCTCCCGATGAATGTGTCGGTACTAACAGCGGGTTTCCCAGTACTTATGCCAGCCAATTAGACAACCTGTACATCAAACTTACTGATTGGGATGAAATAACATGGCCCCATGACCACTATTTACAGCCACAACCTGCCAACTTTGAAACAGTCCTACATGAAACCAATATTAGCAGCACCAACTGGGAAAAAGTATTTCAATGCTTTACCCCAACCGATGACTGGAATACCTTTTATATATACCCTCAACAAGAAGGCGAATGTAACGATTTGATATTCGCATATATTGACCAAGTACATCTAATAGAAGACGACTTTATGGATATAACCGATTCATTTACCCCCACTTGTCAGGAAGCCATAGATGGTATAGACATGGGTTGGCATTGTAACGAAATGACTGATTTGCAATATACTTGGGAATACTCTCTAAACTTTGGAGCAACTTGGGTACCTATGGCAGAAACAGATCCTTTTATTACGGTTTTTCCGTTACAATCTACATGGTATCGCATCTCAAGAACTCTGGCAACTAATCCTAACTATTCTGTTGTTTTAGGAAGCGAATCAAGTAATTGTATTGATGCCTCAGTCATCATTACAGTAGAAATTCCTAATGATTGTATTATACCCTGTGTAGAAGGTGCTACCTTCATTGGCAGTGAGGTGGGTATTCCCACCGCAACTGATGCCAACATTTTGGGTTTGTTGTCAGACCCTGTACTTTATGTAATTGGTGATTTTACGATTGACCAAAATGTAATCTTTAGTTCACAAACCATTAATATGCACTCCGGTGCTGAAATTATTGTGCCTGTGAGCAATACACTTTTCATTGAAGATACACACATACTTGGTGTTTGTAACATGCTTTGGAAACAAATACAGGTTTTTGGAGAACTGACAGTTATTGACAACAGCCTTATTGAAGATGGGCATTATGCTGTGAGAGCTGAACACAACAGCAAGATCCATATATCGGAAACGACCTTTAACAAATGTTTTATCGGCGTTTTTGTGCCCCCTGCCACCAGTGGCACTAATTTTATTAGCTGGCTTTCTTATTCTACTATATATAATTTAACAGGCTGCACTTTTACCTGTCCAATCGCGCAAAACTTGTTAATGCCGTATCCGGGAGCAGTTAGTTTTCCAAATACTATTGGCAGCCGCCCTTGGGCCGGGATAGCCGTCTATGACCTGCAAAATGATTTGTTAGTTGGTAATAACGACACAGGTAATTTGCCGAATTTCTTTGAAAACCTCAGCAAAGGCGCTTATTTTATTCGATGCGCTAGAATATATATAACAAACTCGGACTTTGATAATATCAAACCTCCGTCACCTGCATACGATTCGCAAGATGGCAGAGCTATTTCTTTAATTAACAATGCCGTAGTTCCGGGGTGGTTATATGTTAAGGGTCTCGATGGCACTCCCGGCATGGGCCCCGTAAACATTACCGATTGCAAAAACGGTATTTATGCGCAACAGGTATCGGTTGTTATAAATAGTTGCTTTATAGATTTAATAGAAATTGCAATAGCTGTCAGAGGTGCAAGCAACGGTTTCGTTAATGTATACGAGAATGAAATTTATCATTGTTCTGTAATTGGTATATCAATGAGCGTAAACAGCAACACATATCATTACATTAACAAAAACCAAATCTCAATGATTGGTTCACAAAATTCCGGCGGTGCTTATATCGGAACCGGTATAGAAATAAATGGCTGTACCGGGGTGCCTGACGTATTCGAGAGTGAAGTTTCTGAAAACAATGTGCTTGTTGGTGAACGTGCGATACGCGGGATTAATGTAATTAGTACCCGAAATATAAACCTTATCAGCAACACTATACAAACCGAAACCCCGGGCGCACCCATGTTGCTACCACCAATAGAGAGACAAGGTATCAACATCAGTGGAAGTACTACATTTTCGGTCAACTGCAATTCGGTATCAAGTACCACTGCCCCTAACCTAAATGTAGCTACGGGTTTGCAGGTGGCTTCTTCGACCGATATTGACTATTCTGAAAACGTTTTTTTTCACACATTAGTCGGGGCAAAATTCAGCGGAACTTGCACCAATACACAACTGCGAGGCACCTTGTTTAACGATCACTATTTCGCTTTATGGCTGACCTCTTCTGCAAACTTGGGCGTTCAAACCCATCTGGGTAATACATGGTTAAACTCTGCCGCTTATACATACACCACTATTGCCGCATTGGGAACTTCCGCCTCTGTAAGACATGATGGTACTACACTAGCGCAGGTAGCACTTTCCAGATTTCATGTTAACACAAGTGCTTTGCCTTTATATCCTCCAACACCACATAGGTTGCAAGCGGGTATAGTTATTATTGATTGGTTTACTATTGATCCATTAGGCTGTACATGGGGTACTTCTGGTTGCCCAGGTGAAGAGTTTTCTTGTACAGATACAGGTGAGCGTCCAGAAAGACAAATGGCGCTAAATGAATTTGAAGAACAAATAGCCGCCGATAGCATAGCCGTATCGGTTTGGGAGCCTGAACTGAACCGAACAGCCGATAAAGAACTCTACGACAAACTGAAAACCTACCCTCATCTGCTTGCCGATAATGCTGCCGCCACCCAGTTTGTTGCCCAAAAAGATGCCGATATCGACGGTACTTTCCAGCAAATCTTATCCAATTCAAGAAACGCCCTTGCGGCCGATAGCGCTACAATCGCCCAAAGGGAGGCATATATGGGTCAATTATCCACCTTATACGAGCAAATCAATGCCCTAAATACTGCTTTAGCAGAAACCGGTGCAGATACCACAAGTATAAACGCTCAATTGATACTGTTATACAATACTGCCAACCAAACAAATGGTCAACTATTAGCACTTGCCCAAAATTTCGCTGCAACTGCACATTCCGCCATAGATGCGCTCAGTGCCCAAAATGCCCAAATAAACTGGACAAACCAGTATGAGCAAAACGAAAAAGAAGTAAACGGAATCTACTTTCAAACCGTAGCTAAAGGCATATTTGAGTTTTCACCCCAACAAATTGCCGATATAGCTGCTATAGCCAACCAATGTCCCTTATCGGGTGGTAATGCCGTGTATCGCGCCCGAAGCTTGTATGCCTTAATAACAGAAGCCACGTATAATGACGAGGCAGCTTGTGCCGAACAAGGTATGCAATATAAAAATTCGCCTGTTCCCGTCAGGGTATCTATGCTTACTTTTGTACCCAATCCCGCAACAAGCGAGGTAACGATGCAGATAGCCACCAACATGGCTACCGATACGGGAGTTGCGGAAGTATATAATTTGATGGGTGAACGGGTTCATACCTACCGCCTCAATACAACGCAAAATAGCTACTCGCTTTCAGTAAACGATTTGCCACCCGGTTTATATATGGTGCGTGTGCAATGGAATCATCAACCTGCTTTATATGGCAAACTAACAGTTATTCGCTAAACTTTGTGGAGGTGGGCAATATGCGCCCACCTCCATTTTTAATTTTAACAATTTTATGCGAAAACTAATATTTGTTCTATTAGCCGTTTTGCCCCTCCTGATATATGCTCAACCGGAAAAAGACCGATTGCGCGATGCAAAATGGGTATTGGGTTATGCGAGCAATGACGGCACATATCCTGACTTTGGCAATACATTGATAGATTTTAGTCAGCAATCTGCAGATATGTCAAGTATATACACCACCATGAATTTTTTTGAAACTAACGCTTCGGTTTGTGATACTGCCGGTAACCTGATGTTTTACACAAATGGCTACAGCCTCTACGATAGAACACATCAGCAGATGGCAGGTTGGGATACCCTAAATCCGGGCTATTTAGCTTCAGAGTGGTTTCCGCATGGACAAATACTTCCACAAGGATCACTTATCTTGCCACAGCCCGGTAACGACAGTATTTATTATGTGTTTCATGCAAGCCATAACATATTCCCGCAATTTGAAGATTATGTCAGAGGGGATTACTTTTATTATACGCGCATAAACATGGAAGGCAATGAAGGATTGGGTGAAATTACTCACCTAAATCAGGTTTTACTGCAAGAATATTTAGATTTAGGCAAAGTAAACGCCTGCCGTCATGCAAACGGGCGGGATTGGTGGATTATAATATGCACCTACAACGACAAGTATTACCATCTTTTCTTGTTTACTCCTCAAGGAGTTCAGTATATGGGGCAAAAAATAGTTACAACGCCGGTAATGTCCGGATTTTCTCAAAGCGTTTTTTCTCCTGATGGAAATTTTTTCGTATCTTATCAAGCTATATTGGTTGCAGGTGGCAAAAACATTCATATCTATGATTTTGACCGGTGTTTGGGCATGTTACAGGAAAAAACGTTTTTTACCCTAAACGATACCGCTGTAGGTAATGGCGCTGCCATTTCGCCCAATTCGCGGTACTTGTATATTATGGCGAATTGGAAAATCTACCAGTTCGACTTATGGGCGACTAATATAGAGGCTACCAAAACCACCGTGGCGGTATGGGATGGTTTTTATGACTATGAAATTTCTCCTACCACTTTTAATTTGGGACAGTTAGCCCCCGATGGCAAAATATACGTTAATCCCCGAAGTATGACAAATAGCTATTTTCATGTAATAGAAAACCCCGATGAGCCTGGTTTAGCATGTAACGTTGCGCAACACAGCCTGCAATTGCCGCATTACAATTCTGTTTCTATGCCCCATTTTCCCAATTTTAGGTTAGGGGCGGTGGCCGGCTCTGAATGCGATTCGTTGGGCTTTGGCTATCCCGTAAGTATTAATCCTCCTGCCACAGCCCTGCCTACTGCTGACATTGGTTTTGCTCCATATCCCAATCCCACTAAAGATTATAGCCATCTGTATTTTGGCCATGCCTTGGGTAGTGGCTACCGCCTAATAGTATTTGACATAAATGGCAGGTTGGCACATGAAGCAACTTTGTCCACTGCTTCCATAGGCTATACGCTGCAGGTATCTGATTGGTCTGCAGGTTTGTATGTAGCTGTTTTATATACTCCAGCCGGCACAGTAGCTGCTTCTGCTAAGATTGTTGTGGAGCGGTAGAATAACAGACTCGCCACTTAGGGATAAAGTGTATGGAACACCTATGCATCACTATATGAAGCAGAGCCAAACTCCTCACCCTAACCGGCCAAACCGTGCTTGAAACCAATCTTGTTTCGACAGGCTCAACAAGCCAAACCATCATTTCGGTGGCGCATCTTCCGCCGGGTTTGTATATTTATGTGGTGAGTGGTGGTGGGGGTGGTGTCGTCAGTGGGGACACTGACAACGGCAGCGACACTGACAACGGCGATTACGGCGGCGGTACTGTGTTGGCGAGGGGGAAGGTGGCAATAGTGCGGTAGAGAATTTAACGCTGTCTGCGTTCCCAACGCAGACAGCGTTTCGGAACATCGTTGCAATATCTTCACCTATCAATCCCCAAAGCAAATACCCAACTCTCGTGCGGTGATGACCGTATCGCTCATGATATCTACCCGCTTCATCCTTTTGGCAACAAGTTCTAACGGTACATATTCTATATTGGGCGGGTCAATAGATACCATTACCTGGGTTCGCCCCTCGGCAAGGCCGCGCGTGGCGGCGGCACCGAAACGCAATGAAATCAGACGGTCGAAAGCAGTAGGGCTTCCTCCGCGCAGGAGGTGTCCGAGTACTACGTCTCTCACTTCTACGCCGGTGAGGTCAGAAAGTCCTTTTGCTACCCTTTCGCCTGCTCCTCCCAACCGTTTGCTTTTACCGCCGTCTTTTTCTTGGAAAACCGGTGCCCCACCTTCCGGTACTGCGCCTTCTGCCACCACAATAATGGCATATTGTTTGGAAGGATAGACGTTTTTCATGAGGTAGTCGGCTACTTTATTGATGTCGTAGGGGATTTCGGGAATCAGAATGGCATCGGCAGAAGCAGAGATGCCGGAGTGCAGGGCTATCCAACCTGCATATCGCCCCATGACTTCTACCACCATCATGCGCCCGTGCGAGCGCGCTGTGGTGTGCAAACGGTCTATACACTCGGTCGCAAAAGCTACGGCAGTATCAAAACCAAAGGTAACCGATGTTTTTTCCAAATCATTGTCAATGGTTTTGGGCACGCCAATAATACGCACCCCCAATTTACCCAGTTCATTGGCAATATTGAGCGAACCATCGCCGCCAACCGCCACCACTGCATCAATCTCTAAATCTTTCAAGGCTTGCAGTAAGTGTTGGGTCATGTCTATATTAACGATTGTGCCATCGGGTTGTTTCTCAGGATATTCAAACGGGTTGCCCCTATTGGTCGAGCCTAATATCGTTCCGCCGAGTGGGGTGATGTATTGCACATCGCCGTGTCGCAATAATTGATGACCGCCACGTATATACCTTTCGGGAAACAACAAACCGTCATACCCGTCTCGAATGCCGATGCACTCCCAACCGCGCATTGATGCCGAAAGCACCACCGATTTAATCACCGCATTTAAACCCGGCGCATCGCCACCACCGGTTGAAATAGCTATTCGCTTGATGTCAGGGAAACTACTTTTCACAAAAAAATAATTGAATGATGGAGAATATGGTTACAATACGGATGCAAAACTATCTAAAAACCTGTAACTTAACGTCTGATTTATGACATTGTAGTTGGGTTTAGATACTGCATGTTCAGCGAACCCCGAAATATACATAAATTGGCGGAGTTTTTAACAGTATTCTTATTAATAGCCATTTTTAACCTCTTTACATAATGAATAAACTATTTGCACATTGGCTGCTCCTTACCGGCTTGTTATTTTGCTGTGCCAATATATCCGTTTTTGCAGCATCGGGCTGTTTTACTTTATGTTTTGACCATACACCTGTTGCCATGATTTGGTGTGGCAACGATTTGCCCAATGATGAACCCGTAACGGTTCTCCTCACTGCTTCTAAAAAAAGCAGTATCAATTATAACGAAGGGCAATTGTACGTGAAATTTGTTTCCGATAAACATCCGCGGGTGGATTACCAAAAAGGACAAAACCCTCAAACCACCCGATGGGTAGCACTGCTCGCCCCCTTTGGCATTACCGCCATTCAAAAAGCATTTCCGCGCTTGCCTGCAATGGATTTGTATTACCGAATCAAATTCGACAAATCCGAATTAACCGAGGAGTTAATTGCCAAATTGCAACGCTACCCCTATATTGAGTTTGCCGAAAAAGTGCCGCTCCATAAGACCTTCCTCACGCCAAACGATATTCACCCCAACCAATACAACGTGCTGATTACCCAAGCCCAACAAGCATGGGATATCACGACCGGCAGCAGCAATATCGTCATAGGCATGGTGGACGATGCCGTTCGCCTTGACCACGAAGACTTGGCTGCCAATATTTGGACAAACCCCGGTGAAGTAGCGGGTAACGGGTTAGATGATGACGGCAACGGGTATATTGACGACATCAACGGCTGGGATGCCGCAGATAACGATAATAACCCCAACCCACCGGCATCGGCCGATAATTTCACCTTTTCGCACGGCACACACTGTGCGGGTATTGCCGCTGCTGTTACCGATAACGGTATCGGGATTGCATCGGTCAGTTTTAATGTGCGGTTGATGGCGGTAAAAATTGCAGACGATGCCACCGAACAATTGACCGGTGCCATGGAAGGAGTGGAGTATGCCATCGCATCGGGGGCAGATGTTATCAGCATGTCTTGGGGGGGCGGCGCACCCGCTGCCACCGAGCAGGCAGTGTTTACCACCGCCCACAACCAAGGCATCGTGTTGATAGCCGCCGCCGGAAATGACAACACGTCCGACCTCATGTATCCCGCCTCCTATCAGTATATTATCAGCGTTGGGGCTTCCAACAACAGCGACCTTCGGGCAGATTTTTCGAACTTCGGCGACAGCATTGATGTCATGGCACCGGGGGTTCAAATATGGAGTACGGTAGCAACCAACACTTCGTCTTACGAGTTTTACGATGGCACTTCTATGGCTTGCCCTTATGTGGCAGGCTTGGCAGCGTTAATGTTGTCGTTCGACCCAACCGCCACCCCCGACCGCATTGAGCAATGTTTGGAAGAAACAGCCGATGATATTGATGGGTTGAACGCGGGATTCGAGGGGCAGTTGGGAGCGGGGAGGGTCAATGCCTTTCTGGCCGTGCAATGCACCCCTTCCGAGCCGATTGCCAATTTTAATTGGTCGGCACAACCCCCTTGTGCGGGTGAAGTCTTTACCTTTACAGACATCAGTGCCGGCACGAACTTAGATAGTTGGGTATGGTCATTTCCGGGAGGCACGCCATCGAGCAGTACCGCCCAAAACCCGACAGTATCCTATCCCGCTGCGGGAAGCTATTTGGTTACTTTGACCGCATCGAACTATTTGGGCAGCAGCACCATTACCAAAACCGTTATCGTAGCCCCGCCGAGTGCTTATATTATCGGTGCTGCGGTCATCTTGTTGGGCTATGTTGTCCCCGTAGAAGTTACTTTTACCGGCTCACCCCCTTGGACGTTTACCTACTCCAATGGTGCGGCGACTACCACCGTTTCGGGCGTTACCGATAATCCATACATCCTCAATTTGGCTCCACAATTTACCACCACCTACACCCTGACGGCCATGAACAATGCTTCCTGCACAGGAACCGTTGGCGGTACCGCTACGATTGTGGTGATCGTGCCCAGCGAAATCAACGATATTTGCGACAATGCCCTTCCTTTCCCGACCCTCAACATCGGAACGCAAAGTTGCATTGTCGGCAACAACGCCAATGCGTTTGCCGAATTACCGTATATTAACCAAAACAATTGCGCCGGTATTCCCATGCCCGGTCCGGCTGCCGACCTTTGGTATAGCTTTGTCGCGGTGTCAAACATTCTAGATGTCTCTCTGACTTTCGATATGGACACGGCAGTAGTAGCACTCTACGAAGGGGCATGCAATGCCCTCATCGGACGGGATTGCGCTGTTTCGACCACCGGAAACATTAATGCCACCTTTGCACCCGTATCACCCGGGCTGACCTATCACATTCAGATTAGCGGCGGCTCTGCTACCGATGTCGGTGATTTTCAACTATGCCTTGAAAACTATGGTGAAACCATTGACGAGATTTGTATGTTGGGGCAAAGTTTGGTAGCCACACCACCGCCGGTTTTAGGCACTTACCTGCCCGGGCAAAATGTGTCTTTTTGCTTTACCGTGGAAGGCTATAACCAAAACGCCGCTGACTGGTTTCATGGGTTAGTGCCTGTTTTGGGCAACGGTTGGGATGCCTCCACCCTGACCCCTACTTCCATTCCACCGCCCTGTTCGGGTGGCGGCGCATGGGACTGGTATCCAATGCTCATTACCAGTAATGGCGGCGGTTCAGGAGTGATAACCGGCCCACAAGGTCCCGGATTTTTCTTTGAATCGGATGCGGGTTGTCCCGGTGTTTGTGACCCCTTCGATCCGGGCGATAACTTTGGCGACCCCACAGATGTTACCTGCGGATGGGAGTTTTGTTTTACGGTGAGCACCCTCGCCGCCTGTCCGCCCGCTTTTGACGGTCAAAACCTGAGTATTACCTTCCGCAATTTTTCCGATTCGGAAACCGGTAGTTGGGGCGTAACGAGTATTTGTCCCGAAGACCCTGAATACACGTTTAAGGCGGTTATATCTTGCTGCGCCATTCCCATTTTGACCGGAACCTTCCCTACTTGTGCCCAGCCTAATATTGGGGTCATCACCGCGACCTCTAACGCCGGTATCCCACCTTACGAATTTGCATGGAGCACCGGCTTTGTCGAAACCGACAATGTTTCGTCCACCATCAGCAACTTGCCCGCAGGCTTCTATGTCGTTACCGTAACCGATAGCGAAGGTTGCGCAAAAGAGGCATCGTTTACCCTCATCGCACAAAACGATTTTACTATTCAGGTATCAGCCGACCCCACTATTTGCAGTGGTGAAGGTGCTCAATTGAATGTCATTGGCGGTGTTTCTTATGTATGGGCACCCAGCTTAGGGTTATCTGCCAATAACATTGCCAACCCCATCGCCAGCCCTCCAAGTACTACCCAATATGTGGTGGTTGCCACCGATGTCAGTGGCTGTACTGCCTATGGAATTATTACCGTCAATGTCAATCCCGAACCGGATGTAGATGCCGGACAAGGCGGGGTCATCTGCCCGGGTGAAAGTTTCAATCTTTTTGCTTCCGGTGGATTTGCTTATAGTTGGTCGCCTCCCGATGGACTCTCTGTGACAAACTTTCCCAACCCCGTAGCTACTCCTGCGCAAACCACTACCTACACCGTAACTGTAACAGGAAATTACGGCTGCTCGGCGACCGACAATGTTACGGTGGTCGTTGCGCCCCCGCCGTTTTTTCCGGTCAATAATATAGATACCGTTGCTTGCAGCACCGATGTATTGGAAATGCAACTGACCGATATAAACTATATCTCCAACTACGACTACGAATGGTCGCCCACCACCGGATTGGATAACCCCAACATCCCCAATCCCATTGCCACTGTTACCGGCGATATTACTTATACCATCACCGTTACCAATCCGCAAGGCTGCCAAACTGTAAGAACGGTTGAAATTATCCTGAACAATGCCGATTTTTCGGTCAACTTAGGGGTAGATACGGTACTTTGTAATGGCGGAACACTCAATTTGTCTGCCGGTACAGGGTTCTCCACCTACTTGTGGAGCGATGGCAGTACGGCAGATAACATCACCGCTTCACAAAGCGGAACCTACGCCGTAACAGTAACCAACGAATTTGGATGTGCCGCCGTGGATGAAATTGAAATCAATATAGACAGTGCGCAGCCCGAGATTACCGGTAACCTCACCATCACTGAGGGTCAATCTACTATACTCAGTACCCAGCAGGGTTTTGCGGAATATCTATGGTCGAATGGGGGCATTACCCCTGCCATTACCGTTTCGGAAGGTGGAGACTATTCCGTTTCGGTAACCAATTCCAATGGTTGTACCGGCTCCGATGCCGTGATTGTTCAGGCATTAAGCCGCAACGAACTCCTAATCCCCTCTGCATTTTCACCCAATGCCGATGGAATAAACGACCTGTTTAGAGCGGTCAACAGCAACCCCATCGAAACCTTTAACCTCATCGTCTATAACCGTTGGGGCAACCTCTTGTTTGAAACCGACAATATCCTGACCGGCTGGAACGGTAGCTACAAAAACACCGATTCCGAAATGGGTGTATATGTCTATTTCATAGAAGTAACCTTCGAGGGCGGTGTTGCCAAAACCTATAAAGGGAATGTAACGCTTATTCGGTAAGATCGGATGGATATATTAAGGAAGACCTCGTAAAGCGAAGTCTTCCTTTTTTCCAACCTAAATTTGTGGTAATTTGCACCCTTTATTACCACGCCTCACAACTACCCGCACATGGGCTTAATTACCCTCAACAATCGCTATCAGTTTGACCCCACCACAGATGAAATAGGGAAGGGCGGACTCGCAACCGTATATAAAGCCTACGATTTGCAGTTGAAGCGAAACGTAGCCCTTAAAAAGTTTAAAATTGAGGATGCCGATGAAAAGTACTCGTTAGAAAACGAAATTCAACGAGCCATAGATTTTCAGCACCCAAATTTGCTGCGATATTACGATTACTTTACCCAAACCTACCAAGACGAACACCAACATCCCTATCAGGTACAATACGGGGTGATGGAACTTATCGAAGAAGGGGATCTGAGTCAATGGCTAAAGCAAAACCCCGATTACCCTCAACTGCTGCAAGTCTTTAAGGGTATTTTAAAAGGGTTGGATTACCTACATCAGCACGACATGTCCACCGGAAAACCGGCAATTGTACACCGCGATATTAAACCCTCCAACATCTTGCTCAAACGGGGTAGTAACGGTGAATTGATACCTAAAATTTGCGATTTCAATATCAGCAAGGCTACAAGTGCCGATCAAACCGAGGCCTCCAAAAGTTTTGTCGGAACGTTCGAATACATGTCACCCGAACAGATAAATCCGGTGAAATACGGTATCAATGGCAAGATTACCGCCAATACCGACCTGTGGGCTTTAGGCATCATGCTCTTCGATCATTTGAATCATGAGCACGATTCGTTGCTTGGAAAACGAAGCGAAGGCAACACACAAGGACAAATATTGGAAAACATCCTGAATAAGAAAATCCCTGTTAGCCAAATTGACAACTTGCCCGCACCTTTTAACCACATTGTCAAGTTATGTTTAGTCCGTGAAGCGCCAAAACGAGTCCAATCAGCCGCCGAACTGCTGCAAATCATTGACATTGTGCCCATACAAGCTAAAGCACGCAGGAAAAAAACAAAGCCCGATGTTGAAGAAACGAACATAAACAACTCAAACGAACTGCCTCCAACGCTACAAAGCTCTCGCCCCATTAACACCTCCCAAACGACTGCCCAAAAACCATCATGGGGTATTTGGATTGGCGGTTTATTGATAGTGTTTTTAGGGTTGACGGGTTTAGTCTGGTATTTTATTAACGAAGAAGAATCCATAGATGACAACCCATGGACAGATCTGAAAATAGAAGAAGATACTCTTCAACCACAAATCGGCATACAAACAAAAATGGGCGACCCTAAAGAAAAACAGATACGGCAGTACTATATCGAACAAGGATATGAAGGACAAGCATTAGACGATGCCGTAAATTATGCGATTGAATATCAAGCCAAACAAGCCAAACAAACGGAGCATAAAAAGCAAACCGTAGAGCCGCCTGTTGATAAGGGTGGCAACAACCAGATAAGCAATATCAAGGTAAACCCCGAAAATAAAGACGAAGCATTTGTTGAGTTTGGCGCACCACCTATTAAAGTACCAGAGCTTGTCAATGGCGATTTGCCCGATATTAAGGAACGGGAGTTGTTTTATACAAAAGATTTACAACAAAAGGGATTTAAGGGCGAAGATTTACAGAAACGCCTCGATTTCGCACTCAATAGAGATAGGGATAGGTACAACCAAAAATTAAAGCAAATTCAAGACGAATCGATAAATGGAGGGAATTTGGGTCCATCACAAAAGTTGAAGCCTTTAGACAGAACCAAGATCGGTGTTAAAATCGTTAGTCAGTCACAGAAAGACGAGGTCTCCATCAAACAATATATAGCAGACAACAAACTTAATGCGAAACCTACGGGAACGGGTTTGTATTTTGGGATGACGAGGTTAGGCTGGGGCGTAAAACCTAGCCTTGAAAGCACGGTAGTGGTTAACCATAAAGGTTATTTATTAAACGGCACGGTCATCGACTCTTCTTATGACCGTGGAAAAGCAGACGAATTGCCACTAAATGCGCTCATTCAAGGTTGGCAAGAGGGGCTTCAACTGTTTAGAGTGGGCAGTAAAGGGAAACTATTGATACCATCCAGTTTAGGGTATGGTGCAGCCGGAACGAATAAAATCCCTCCCAACTCGGTTTTGGTGTATGATATTGAACTGTTGGAAGTTCGGTAATGACTAAAGTTACGCACGCTCATCGTACTTCCATACCCTCAATTCATCGGGACATTGTTCGAGCAGTTTAGCAATAGGGAAGTATAAGACAGGATGTTGCATTTCGGGAACTAATTGTGCAAGTGGGGTCAATGCAAAACGGCGTTGGGGAAGGTAAGGGTGTGGAATTTGTAAGTCGGGTGTGTTGATAACCTCCTCTCCAAACAGCAATATATCAATATCAATACGCCGCTGTCCCCATTTTTCGACTCGTTGCCGGCCTAATTGATGCTCAATCACAAAAATTTGCTGCAATACCCCGTCAGGGGTAAGGGTTGTTTGGATTTCCAATACTTGGTTCAAAAAAACAGGCTGATTTATATTGCCCCATGCCTCTGTTTCATAAAGGTCGGACTTGCGCAATACCTCCCCGATTTGACTATGGCATAAACGACAGGCTTTTTGCAATTGGAATGCCCGTTTACCAAGATTAGAGCCTGTTAGGAGGTATATTATAGTCATCTAATGGAAACTGTGGTGTAATAATGAGGGTTAAGATACTACTAACAACGAAATAACCGATTATTTTAACCAATTCAAATAGCCTACTTTAATGCGACAATTTTTCAAGTTCACCCTTGCCAGTATTTTAGGGTTGTTTTTGTTCTGCTTTTTGTTCTTTCTGATTTTTGCCGGCATCGTTGGTGCCGCTTCCCGAAGCAAAGATGTAAAAATTAAACCCAACTCCGTTTTAGAGCTATCGTTTGATTACGATGTGCCGGACAGAACAAAATCCGAATCGTTTGCTTTCAGTCCTGCCGCATTTGAAATGAACTCCGATATAGGGTTAAACGACATTTTGGCTGTTTTGGAAAAGGCAAAAACCGATGACAAAATAAAAGGCATATTCCTAAACCTAAGCTCCACTCCAACCGGTTTTGGCATATTAGAAGAAATCAGAAACAAACTGATTGAATTTAAAGAGTCCGGTAAATTTGTCATTGCCTACGGCGAAACGATGACCCAAAAGGCATACTACTTAGCTTCAGTAGCCGATGAAATATATCTCAACCCTCGCGGAATAGTAGCCCTTCAAGGGTTTAGCATTGAACTGACCTTTTTCAAAAACGCCTTAGACCGTTTAGGAATTGAGCCGGAAGTGTTTTATGCAGGTAATTTCAAAAGTGCCACTGAACCCTTTCGGTACAACAAAATGAGCGATTATAACCGCACCCAATTAAGAGAAATCATAAACGGTTTCTATGAATCCTACTTGAAACAAGTAGCCCCTGCAAGGAAAATGACCGAAACTCAATTGCACGATATCATCAATAATCTAAAAGTTCAAAACGCCGAAGATGCCAAACTGAACGGCATCGTGAACGAACTTTATTATATAGACGAAGTGCAAAACCAACTTCGCGAAAAGCTGGGGTTGAAAGCCGATGAAAAAATCAGCTTTGTGGGATTGGATAAATATGCCCAAAATGCCGAGGCAGATAAAAAAGATTTCAAAAAGAACAAAGTCGCCATCATCTATGCCGAAGGAGGTATTCAGGATGGTAAAGGCGATGAAACCAATATAGCCTCGGAAGATTATGTAAAAATCATCCAAAAAGTGCGCACCGATGAGAATGTAAAAGCCATCGTTTTGCGTGTTAATTCCGGCGGTGGCAGTGCCTTAGCTTCGGATATTATCTGGCACGAACTAAAATTGGCAAAAGAAAAAGGCATACCCATAGTAGCCTCGATGGCCAATGTGGCAGCATCGGGCGGATATTACATTTCCTGCATGGCCGATACCATCATGGCCGGTCAAAATACGATTACCGGAAGCATTGGTGTATTTGGCTTATTGGCAGAAGGAGATAAGTTTTACGACAGTAAACTGGGTATTACGTTTGATACGGTCAAAACCACCAACTTTTCCAATTTCCCCAATTCCGCCCTCTTAAGCCGCCCCATTACCGATGAAGAAAAAACCATCATTCAGCGTGGGGTGGACCTTATCTACGATGACTTTTTGAAGCGTGTTGCCGATGGGCGCGGCATGAGCAAAGAAGCCGTTCACGAGGTAGCGCAAGGGCGGGTATGGACAGGCACGCAAGCCAAAGAAAAAGGGTTAGTGGATGTCATTGGCGGTTTAGAAGATGCCATAGAATTAGCCGCCAACATGGCCAAACTAAACAAAGACGATTACCGTACTTCGGCCTATCCCCCCAAAGAAAATGCTTTTGAAAAAATTATGAAAAGCTTCGGCAATCAATCCAAGCAAAGCCTTTTAAAAAGTGAACTTGGCGATAATTACCGCTATCTCCAATTATTAAAAGAAGTCCAAAACATGCAAGGTGCTCAATGCCGACTTCCCTTTGAATTGGAAATCCACTAACACCTCACACGCCACATAAAACAAAAGGTACTGTATCTCCATGATGCAGTACCTTTTGTAGTTTATCGAATGGCTGAATCGCTCAAAAAAAGCCGGTAATTACAACAGCTTTTTCACCTTATCCCACGCTGCAGTTAATTGCTTCAGCATACCGATTTGCCGCATCATCGTGCGAGCTTCTAAAGCAGGAGAACCAAAATAGGTTTTACCTCCTTCGAGAGAATGCGCTACGCCCGACTGTGCCAACACAGATGCACCCTCCCCTATTGTCAAGGTCTTATTCACGCCTACCTGTCCCCAAAGCGATACATTATTTTGAATCTCCGTTTTCCCGCCAATACCCACCTGTGCGGCAAACAGGCAATTTTCGCCAATGACGGCACCATGACCGATATGAATATGGTTATCAAACTTAGTTCCTCTACCAATAACTGTATCACCTGATACGCCGATGTCTATCGTACAACAAGCTCCGATTTCTACATCATCTTCAATAATCACCCTCCCACAGGAAAGCATCTTATCGTACCCTTCGGGACGACGTTTGAAGTAAAAAGCATCGGAACCAATCACTGTGTTGGCATGAATTATCACATTGTTGCCGATATGTGAATTGGGGTAAATCACCACATTTGGGTAAATTAAGCAGTTATCGCCAATTGTAACATTGTTGCCAATAACTGCACCGGGCATAATCATGGTGTTTTCACCAATCTGAGCATTACCATGCAAACCGAGAAAAGGCTCAAACGGGCTGAAATGCCGGACAAGGGTGTTATAGGCACTGAAAGGGTCTTCGGTAAATAGCAAGGTCTTATTCAAGGGGTTTGGGGCATCTGCTTGGTTAATCAAAACAACCCAAGCATCCGATTCGAGAGCTTTTGTATAGTACTTTGGATGGTCAACGAAAGTAATATCGCCGGGAGTTACCTTGTGTATTTCGTTAATTCCGTTTATATGGGAGTGCTTTCCTTCTATCAATTGAGCAGGAATGAGCGCAAGCAGCGATTCGACCGATACTGAATCATTAAATTTCATGTGGTATTTTTTTAGCCCCCAAAGATAGTGATTAAATGACTGTCTAATTAGCCCTCTACCGAAACGCAATAAAAAACCCCCGAAACAACCAAGGAGTCCGTTTCGGGGGAGTAACATTCTAAACTATTGTGAATTACATTGTTTGCTGTTCGTTTGAAGAGGCCATGCGGCAAAGTGTACTATCTTTTATACCTGCAAACCAGTCTTTACTTAATGCGGAGTACGGAACATCTTTGGGACATTCCGGTTAAATCAACTAATCAACTACTACACAATGGCAATTGATTTGTTAAATATTCCTGCCGGGTTATTTAAAACCGGCTAAGGAGAAGTCGTTTTCGTAATTGGGGTTGCCCTCTTTGTTAAGGATATATGCCGTTGGGTAAATCCTTTTCATGCGGGAATCGATATCTTTTACCGAAACAATCCCATCTTGATTTTCATCTAAACCCGAATTTTGTTTGTAGGCAGTCGAAGGTGAAGCATACAGCGCATAGCAGAAATCTCCTTCTAAGGCACGGGGATAAAGAATAGCTAAGTATAAGTCTGTGAGCGACTCGAAATTCCGGTACTTACTCCGTACCCGGTGCAGATATTTGTAAACATAGTCGAGTTGTTCTACGTGGGTCATGTTTTTGATTTTATCCGTTGTTGTGCCAAAATCTTTAGCAGTAGCCGGCATCCATTGGATAAGCCCAACAGCACCACTGCCACGATGATTAGCAATACCCGCATCAAATTTGGATTCGGAATACATGACCGACATTAACCACTCCGGTGGTACCTCCAGCTTTTCAGCTACTTTTTTGACCTCTCTTTCAAAACCGGATACATCTTTAAGATATGGAGTTGCCAATTCTAATAAATACAAGCCGTTTTGAGGAAGACCTCTGTCAACGAAGTCAAATTCTGTGTTTTTGGGCTTACCGGTCAAAGCATAGTTAACCAAATTGCTTAATAAAACTGCAAGCGCAAGTAAAATGAACGTGTGTAAATTTCGGGTAACCGTTCTTTCGTTGGTACCGGTTTGAGCATTTGAATTCTTCATGATAATTGTGAATTTATAAGGAGTTAAACAATGAAAACTATCTTTTTTAAAAAAAATTCAACAATTTTAGCTAATAGATTGTTTGTTCATACATTATTAGTAATTTTACAACCGATTAGCGAAGTCGTTCTAATTTTTAGCAAAGCTACCAACTAATTTAGTTTTTGCAAACTTTTTTTGCATTTTTATTGCAAAATAATTTAGTGAATTATCGCAAATGGTAAAACAATCGAGTATTTTCATCAGAATCTTAGACAAAACCACATTATTTTATCCAACATTTAAACTAATTGAACCATGAAAAAAGTAAGAGGAACTAAAAAGACGATCAATCTTGAAATCATCCATTTAAACATCAAATTTCTCAGAGGGCAAAAAAAACTTACCCAAGAAGAATTTGCGGATTTTGTTGGCATTAAACGTTCTTCAGTTGGTGCTTATGAAGAAGGTCGGGCGAAACCGACTAATAAAACCCTGCTAATCATTTCAGAACGATTTAACATTTCTGTAGATCGCTTGTTAAGGGAAGACCTTTCCAAAACAGCTGATGCTTCGATTTTTGTTGGGGGTGCTCAATCTCATTCATCAGATTCCACCACCACGGCATCCGGAAACGAAAAACTTAAAGTATTAGCAATCACCGTAGGAGAAGACGGTAAGGAAAACATAGAACTTGTTCCGGAGAAAGCCTCTGCCGGTTATACTAAAGGATATGCCGATCCTAATTACTTGGAAACGCTGCCTAAATTCAGACTACCCTTTCTATCTGCCGGCACTTACAGGGCTTTTGAAATTATAGGCGACTCGATGTTGCCGTTAACCCCCGGAACCATCGTGATTGGCGAATATGTCGAAAACGTTCAGGACATTAAGAATGGACAAACCTATATCATCCTTTCCGAATCGGAGGGCATTGTCTATAAACGCGTGTTTAACAACATTGCTTCGAATGGCAATTTGCACATGATCTCCGATAATGATTCTTACAAATCCTATTATCTCAATGCCTCGGATGTTAAAGAAATTTGGCGGGCAAAAGCTTTTATCAGCAAAGATTTACCCAGTAACGAATCTAATATCCACAACCTCACTACGATGGTCTTTGAATTGCAAGCCCAATTGAATGATCTTAAACGCAAAATAGGCGATGCTTAATGAAAAGCACCGCCTATTACTGTTTTTTTCTTTTACTGGATGGCTTAATAGCGCACTTGTTGAATGCCTATCACACTGGCATTGGGTTGGTATAGGTTAAAATCGGCTACCGTAATTTGTTTGTCTAAATTGGCATCTGCGTCATTGTAAACGTTTACGCCACTTTGAAACGTATAAAAATTGAAATCGGCTACCGATATCACCCCATCGGAGTTGAAATCGCCGCTATATAGCCCGAATAATCCCCCCTGTAAAGGTTTTTGTTGGTTCGTTCCCAAGGCCTGATTGGCTGCTGTTGTAAAATCATACTCGGTTCCATTGGGTAAACTCAACTGCGATGCGCTCATCACGGCTAAATGGTTGCGGTGGCGCACTATCAGATAGTAATTGCCCGGAACTGCTCCGATAAAGGTAGCTCCTGCAGTGCCGTCAACATCGCGCAATGTGCCATCTGAAAGCAATAAAACGGCACGTTTTCCTCCGGCAACGGGGTTAAAAGAACCGTCTCGCAACTCGACATACAACCAATCTACGGCATTTGCAGGTGCTGTAGCTATGTTTTCTAATCCGTTGTAATTCCAAGGACTGGTGCTATATGGCTGGGTGAGTGGTAATACAGAGGTGGGGCTTTGCAAAGTTGTGTTCATGGTGCCGCCATTATACGGGCCTTGCAAGAAGACTTTTGCCAACATTTTGACAATGGCTTGCAAATCGGGCTGATGAAACCCTTGTGTTAAGATATTGCTTCCACCGGTCAGGGTGGCTGTTACCGGTTCTCCAATGGTATAGGATAAGGAGTAACCGCCACCTGTGGCATACCCCCCGCCTGATGCGACTACCTGTGGTGATAGGGATTGTGCAAATACGCTAAAACTAAACAGGCTGCAAATAAGTATTGCAAAGATGTGTTTTAATGTTTTCATAAAATATAGCGTTTGTTGGTTTTTACTTGTTTCGCAGCCGACTCCATTTTAACCCGGAAAAGGACGAAATCAGACGAAAAAATTTGTTTTTGCGAGAATGGTACAAAGGTATCGGATACGAATGAACAAAACTAAGAAAAAAAATACCCATTGTAGCATATTCTTAACAATTCTCAGTGTTTATTTCTGCCGCACATCACTCTTCCATTTCATAGCCGGTGTATCGGTTTTCTGCTTCGTCGGGATCCATATCCATAGCTTCTATGTCTTCCTCAGTGTATGACAATAGGATTTCGAGGTATTCGGGGTCTATTTCATTCTGGTTTTCCTGTTCTTCAGGTTTTGGTGTTGCCTCGGTTTGTTCTTCGGGCTTTGGTTCTTGTACTTTGGTGGTAGTGTCTTTTTTGTTTTTGCGTTTCATGATGTTATGGTTTTGCTAAATTGGTGAGGAAATATTGGTTTAGTCCTTATCTTTTTCGTTCCAGATTTGAAAGGTCTGTTTGGCTATTTCGGCGAGGAAACGGCTGGGCATGGTATAGTATTGATCCCAACTGTTGAAATAACCGGGCATCGTGAGGTAGAGTTGTTCTTTTGCCCGACTCGCTGCTACGTAGAATAGACGGCGTTCTTCTTCTAATTGATCTATGTTTTTCAGTGCTCGAACAGACGGGAAAAGTCCATCGAGGAGGTGTGGGACGAACACACTGTGCCACTCCAACCCTTTGGCCGAGTGTACGGTGGTAAGGGTGAGGGGTTTGTCTTCCGATTCGTCAATGAGGGGGCGGTTTTGGTCTTGGAATTTTGTCGAGGGTGGGTCTAAGGCGAAATCGGACAGGAAACGCTCGATGGTTTCGTAACGGCAGGCGAGGGTGTATAGTACATCAATATCTTGCAGGCGAATTTCATAATCTGCCTCAAGAGTTCGGAGGATGGGTGCGTAGTAGTTTTTGAGCAATTCTATTTTGGTGGCTACGGTAATGTCCTGTCGTTGTGCTTGGTTGAGTGCTTGTTGGAGTTGGAGCAGGTCGTTGCCGAATTTTCGTTTTTCCATTGACTCGAAATCAATCTTACCTTGCTGTTGTTGGATATGCTGCATAATCTTGGAGGCAGTAACCAACCCTATGCCGGGTACTAACTTGAGTACGCGGTTCCAAGCAACGGCATCGAACGGATTAAGGACAATGCGCAGGTAGGCAATGATGTCTTTGATGTGGCGGCGTTCGGTAAATTTTATACCGCCTACGACTACGTAGGGGATATTTCGCTTTAACAACTCGGTTTGGATAAAATTGCTGTGGTAAGAAGAGCGATAGATAACAGCAATGTCGTTGAGGGCAATGCCTTTTTCGCGAAGTTCGAGTATCTTATCCACGATAAATTCCGCTTCCGCTTGTTGGTCGTAAAGTTTAGCAACGGTGGGTTTTAGGGGTGTTGCGTTGGTCGAGAAGAGCGATTTGCGGTAGCCGAGTCGGGCGTTGTTGGCAATGGCATTGGTGAAGTTGAGGAGGTGTTGCGTGCTTCGGTAGTTTTGTTCTATTTTCACCACCTTACAATCGGGGTAGGTAGCGGGAAAGGTAAGGATGTTTTCGAAGTTCGCCCCTCGAAAAGCGTAGATGCTTTGTGCATCATCACCCACCACCATAATGTTACGACTGCCTTGTGCGATGTAGTCCAGAATTTCTTTTTGCACGACATTGGTATCCTGAAACTCATCTACCATCAAGTAACGGTAATTGTTTTGCATGATTCGCCGGAACGGGATATTGTCGCGGAGGGAGTCGCGAAGCACGTCCATGAGGTCGTCGTAATCAAAAAGTTTGTTGGCAAACTTGTATTGTTGATAAGCCTGATTGAGCAGGTTGAGGTCGGCGGTAAATTCGAGCAAGGCGGTATATTCGCGGCGAAGAATCTCTTCTATGGGCAGGTTACAGTTTCGGGCTTTAGAAATAATACTTTGCACACGGCTCTTTTTGGGAAATGCCTGATGCTTTTTGGCAAACCCCATTTCCTGACGAATAAGGTCAACGACATCTTCGGAGTCGGCGGTGTCAATGATGGTGAAGTTTGGAGGCAGGTTCAACATGCGGGAATAGTGCCTCAAAGTGTGGTTTGCAAATGCGTGGTAGGTGCCGCGTGTTATCTTGTCGGCACTATTGTTTTTGAGCAGTTGGGCAGTACGGGCTACGATTTCGTTTGCGGCTTTTCGGGTAAACGTGAGCAGCAGTATTTGTTCCGGCGGTATGCCGCTTTCGAGAAGGTATGCCGCCCGATAGACTACCGTTCGGGTTTTACCGCTTCCGGCACCGGCAATCACCAATAACGGACCTTGTATGGTAATGGCAGCGAGATATTGGTTGGGATTGAGGCTGTTTTGGTAGTCTATTTTGTACTTCGAGGCATCGGGTAAGGGAGTTGAAATAGCGGCAGGGTGTATCACGCGGCTTTCGATACTGTCTGCGATGTGTTGGAGGCGTTCAATGCGTTCGTTCACATCATCTTCTAAAGGAATGATTGAATAGTCGGCTATTTGAAGGTTTTGGAGGTCGGTTTGATGACTGACGGAGTATGGGTTACCTGTTCCAAACTCGGTTACCGATGTTTTGTCGGCGGTTGAGGCGGATTGGTAAACGATGTTAATGGATTCGAGAAATTGGAGTATTTTATCTTTATCCGATGGGCTGTCGTTCATGGTAATTAGCTGTTTTAATACCGCACCTAATAAATTTGGCAAACATGAAACATAAAGGTACAAATATTGGCGGCAGCATTGTACTTAGGAAAGGTAGTTTTTTTACCTCACCAATACAAATTTGATTACCCCGTTACAAAAAAAGCCGTCGCTTTTGGCAACGGCTTTATTAAATATCTAAACTAACTTGCGAAATAGACTAAGAATAATTCGGCTCTTTGTACCAAACTTAGAGCAGAGTACAAATTTTGTGAGTCTTTTTAAGGTTTGGCAACGAGATTGATGCCTATGTTCACTTCCGGATTAATGAACTTATCGCCTAGCGATTGGTCATTACGATAAGTGATGCCCCAATTGCTTCTGTCAATGTTAAAATTGGCATTTGCGGTTACTTTACTCTCGGCAACCGAAATAGTAGCAGGAAAGCTGATACTTTTGGTAATTCCTTTCAGGGTAAGGTTGCCGGTAATGTTATGTGTAGGTGCCGGTGTGTTCGCTTGTGTTGTCGAACTTTGGTCGGCAGTAGCGGGCTGAACGGCGGTGATTTCAAATCGAGAATCGGGGAATTTACTGACTTCAAAAAAGTCGGCATCTTTGAGGTGATTGGTGAGTTTAGCTCTGCTATCGTCGTTCATGCCTTCGTCTAAAACGGCTATCGAGGCAAGGTCTATGGTAAAACTACCGCCGGTTAACTGACCATTGGCAACCGTTACGCTACCGTCTTTAATATCAAAACTGCCGTTGTGGCGACCGGTAGGTTTTGTTCCAACCCATAGGACTTTGCTTTGTTGTACATCTACTGCCCAATTGGTTTGCCCTGCAGTAGCTTGGTTATTGGTTTGCTGTGGTTCAGAAGCCGTAGCTTTAGGAGCATCGGGGGCTTGTGCGCAGGATACGGCAAGCGTGATGAATGTCAATAATAAAAAGGGGGTTAACTGAATCTTCATTAGTAGTAAAGTTTTTGGTTTTTTGAAAAACAGATGTTAAAACAACGAAATTAAGATAAAGTTCATCCCAATAGAATAATCAATCAAAACAGCTACCGGAATAGGTGAAAGGTCTTTATCAACTAAGTCGAAAGGAAGTGGGTATTGATGGTCCGGCAGCATGAATCTTTGGTAGATGGTTAGTTTGGGTGTTGTGCAATTGTTGAAATGGGTGTTTTCAAACCTGCAAGGCTTGCCAGAGAGTACATGTTTTTACAATGTAAGTTTCATTCAAAATAACACCAACTTGTTCACTCTCTTTCCAACCCTTTTCCAACAGATTTCGTTAAGAAAAGTAGTCAGTTATCACAGTTTAGAACTAACCCTACTCTCCCTAACCGGTCAAACCATCTTGCAAACAACCCTTGCCGCAGAGGAAACAAGTAAAACCATTTCGGTGACGCATCTGCCGGAAGGAGTGTATTTATGCCGTTGGCATGAGGTGGGTGGTGGTGCTTCGGGGGTGGTGAAGGTGGCGGTTATCAGGTAGCAAAATACCCTTAATGTATAATTTTGTGGTTGGGTGTATTCATTAATCGGATATAAAGTCTATATTTACTTTTAAATTCCGAAACTATGCAGCACAGCTACTATCATTCCCCTCATCTGAACAAATCCGGTAGAACCTACTTTCAACTCACCCCAACAGAAACTTCATTAGTACACACCATCGCCCAAAGCAATACTAAATCCGCTTTTGAAGCGCAGTGTATCCGATATCTAACACATGGGGAGGAGTACCAAATACAACTGCCACCCCTACCTCAAGAGGTTCTAAATGGTTATTGGCAGATGTTTATTAACTTTAAAGGAAGCAATGAGGTCGATTTATCTGGATTAAAGGTATATCCTAACCCTGCAAACGACAAATTGTTTATTGAATACGAAGGCACCGGCAAAGAACCGGTCTTTGCAAAAATTTATAATGTGTCTGGTAATGAGATGGCATATAAGAGGATAGAACAAGGTACTCTATGGGAGTTAGACACTGAAAATTGGATTAATGGTATTTACTTTGTCAGGTTGTTAAAATCCGATGACAAAATAGTCCTCTACAAAGTAATTATTGCTCACTAAATTTAATTTGCACAAAGACCTAGTTGCAGCCTAAGTTGCAACTAGGTCTTTCAATAGAAATGCTACAACTATTCCTATGTTACTTGGTGGTTGAGAGTCAAGCATTAACCATTCCAATTATTTTGAGTTTATTTTATGTTTTACAAAAACAAACAACTCTATGGGTAATAAAGTAAAATCATTTATGAATTTTTTTGTCATAATCTTAGCACTTTCAGCATGTCTTAAAAAAGGGAATGCACAAACGCTTCCGAAATACTATGAGAATATTATAAGCGGCTATTTAAGCATTAATACTAACTCCATTATTATTGATACTGATACGAGTTTTATTATTGGAGGACGCCTTCATTTAGACAATTCTTTTGAAACATTTAAATCATATCTTGCACATCTTTCAAATGGCGGAGTATTATCCGACATACATGTTTTAAATAGCGACACAGTAAATGGCGATTTTGGCATAAGCGATTTCATTAAAACGGAATATGGATTTGTATTAACCGGCAATCTATCAACAAATGAATCGGATGATACAATTTATGCAATGATTGCAAAAACAGATTATCTTTACACAATACAAAACTTACAAAGGATAGTAATTGAGAGTAAAGAAGATATGGGAAATGCAATTGCTCAAAACGCCGAAGGCGACCTATTCATTGGCGGCTACTATACCCCGCTATTTATATCGCCAAACAGAAAAAAACTCTACCTCACAAAACTAAGCCCAAGCGGAGAAAAGTTATGGGAATACACCAATTGGATCTATCCTTATCACTGTGCCTTTAGTGCTATATTCCCAGCCGCAGATGGCGGGTGTTACGCCGCAGGGTATGTCAATGTGAATCCTCCCACTTCCGGTGATTTTTTCTTTATTAAAATTAACTCTACAGGTATTGCTGAATGGGAGAAGATTTATAGTTTTAACACGGGTAACGGGGGGGCTAATGCACTTGGTCTTTCATCTGCAAATGACAACAGTTTTGTACTTTGTGGTTCAAGCAATTATGGTCACTCTCGCCTACTAAAAACTGATTCTGAAGGTGATTCAATTTGGAGTAGAGAGTATTTTCCAAATGAACAGATTAGTTCCTTTTTAAGGGTTTCCATCTTGCCGGATAATAATATAGTCTCAATAGGTAGTGTTAAATCTTATGGAATTTCCGGCACGGATATGCTCATTACTAAAGTAGACTCATTGGGCAATCTAATGTGGCATAGGCGATATGGTCAGCCGGACATAAACGATTATGGCTATGATTTCACCCCTGTACCGATTCCCAAAGGGGGATTTGTGGTAGTAGGTCGTACTGATACTATTGTTAATGTATCAGGCACTTATTGGTCTTTGGGCAGAGGCTATGTCGTCAAAACCAACTGCATGGGATTGCTAACCGTGCCACAAGCGGCGTTTACCATCTCTCAAGATCCTGATTTACCGAGTCGCTTTCAGTTTACCAACCAAAGCCAATACGCCTATCCCGATAGTATAGACGGCGGCTACTATTTATGGAATTGGGGCGATGGTAGTCCGCCCTTTATCTGCGGACAAGACTACGCCCCGTGCAATCAGGATACGCTTATCCACACCTACCAAGCAGAAGGCGTTTACGGCGTTACCCTTCAAGCCATCGTTTGCAACGATACCTCCACCCTTACCCAATCTGTCTGCCTCGGCTTTGCTCCCGACCCGCAGGCTGCGTTTAGCTACGAAGACTTTGGTGGTGCAATCATCTTTACCAACCTAAGTCAAAACGCCTACACCGCCCAAGGCGGTTACTACACTTGGGATTTTGGAGATGGCAACCCGCAGGTTTCCCAAGAACAACCCAACCATACCTACGAAGAAAACGGCAGCTACACCGTTACTCTCAGTCTGATAGTTTGTCAGGATACATCTGTTTACACGCAAACTATTGATGTACAAACAGTAGGCATTTTACCCCCCGACCCCCTAAAGGGGGAGAACTCTATCCTCGTCTATCCCAACCCTGCCCAAAACACGTTAACCTTTGCCTTTACCGAAGGGTCAAAGTCCCCTTTAGGAGATTTAGGGGTAAACAACGGCTGGGGGGTCGGGGATTTAGGGGTAACAGCAGGCAGGGAAGTAGAACTAACCCTATTCACCCTAACCGGCCAACCCATCCTGCAAACCACTCTGTCCGCAGGGGAAACTAGTAAAACCATCTCGGTGGCGCATCTGCCGGCGGGGTTGTATATTTATGTGGTGAGTGGTGGTGGTGTCGTCAGTAGGGACACTGACAACAACGACACTGACAATGGCAACTATGGCGGCAACAACGGCGGCTTTAGTAGTAACGGTGGCGGTGCAGTGTTGGCGAGAGGGAAGGTAGCGATAGTGCGTTAAGAAGGTATGCTTAAACCTTTCAGTTTTGAGCAACCTGACAGGTTTTTCATACGGTTTCCATACAGGGTATCACAAACAAAAATGCGTATCCATAAATCATGAATACGCATTTTTGTTAAAGACGCGAAAGGGGCAGGAAATGCCGGATTATCGGGTTACGGCGAGTTTAACTCTTTGAAAATCACCTTTGTCCGATTGTAATACAAGCACATACATGCCTGTGGGTAGGTGGTGAACATTAAACGGCAGGCTGTAATGGGTAGCAGCGACTACTTGACCTTCAAAAACCGATGCTGCTTTACTTCCGTCTAAAGCATAAAGCGAAATGGATGTTTTGCTTGATTGGAGTGTTGAAAACTGTACGGTTGCTTCGTTGGTCATGGGGTTGAAAGAAGCCCTGAAACTCCTAATGCCTAATGGATTGGAAAGGTCGTTGATAGAAATATCTACATCTATGGTGATGTTAAAATTAAATACTGTTGTTCCTGCATCTTCGGCAAATTTCCCTTTGCTGTCACTTACCCTAAACTGAAAAGCATCTTGTGGGACTTCTAAGTTGGTGTTTTGGTATGTCAGTAAACCGTTTTGCAAATCGGCTAAGGTAAAACTATCTGAACCTGTTAGGGGGATGCCGTTTAAGCTCAACACGCCCGAATTGAACGGAAGCGGGTTGACACTGTTAAAATCAAACACTACGTTTTCGGGATTGGAGGGTAATTCTTCGTCATCGTGAGCATTTAAAAAATCAGTCGTAATGGGAAGGGTTTCTCCCGGTTCAATCAACAAAGGGTTGTTTGCTTGTAGTTGAGGGGCAAGGTTTTCCCAATAAAAACCTTTGTTGATGGAGTAAAAGGCACAATTATTACAAGTTTTATCGGGGATGGCTTCATTAAAATCTAAAAATGGCTCGAACGGGCCATCATAGTTAAAAGATGCTGTGATGATACTGTGTGCATTGAGCACATCCGTACTGTTGGCAAATTTAGCCAACCCACCGAGTTCTTCCGACAAGCCCAGTGAAGCGGGATCTGTCAACGGAAAAGGCGTAACCCCATCCGATCTTGTCAAAGTTTCGGTATATTTTAGGTAAACGGTTACATCACCACCGGATACAGTATTCACAGTCGAAACGCCCCGATGCACCAATACCCCGCTTGCGAGGTCGCTCTCGCTTGGAGAAAAGGTAAAATTTTCTGTTCCCGAAAAAGAACCATCGTTTAAAGAAGTCCGTATCCAAACATCACCATTCGGGCTAACCACAGTTCCCCTGTAAGTATCGGTTCTATTGGCTTGTTCTATCACCGAAAAGGTAACTGAAGTACCGGTTGCTCTACCGATACAATTATTTGTTTGTGGGCAGGTATTAAGTACTTCAACAGTCAACTCGCCGAAGGTGGGATAAGTAGGGCCATATAACCCTCTTCCGGGTCCGCTTAAGTTGAGCACATAAGTGGGGCTTCCAATGCTATTGGTGGTAAATACCAATCCGGCAGAGCTTTCTGTGGTAAATTGGGCGGGAGGGTTATAGTCAACAGCAAAATCTGTTTGTTCGCCCGGGGCTAAGGTTAGAGATGCAAATCCCGATAAGGTGAAATGAGTGGTGTTGTCACCGTCTAAATAGAAACTGTTAATTTCCAAAGTAGCTGCCCCTGTATTGTGAATAACAAAACTTAAAGATGGGTTTAAGGTGGCGGCAGTCGGAAAATGAACGGTTTGTCCTTCTGTCAGGTTTTTTTTCCATCCGGTCGAAAGGATTACCTGTTCTATCTGCATCGTTTGTGCAAACAGGTTCAACGAAATTGTTAAAGCAAATAGTAAGGGTAAAAGATGTTTCATTTAGTTATGAGTTATGAGTTATGAATTTGGATATTAGACAATAGATTTTAGACAATAGACATAAGACTTTCTGTCATTAGTCTTATGCCTTTTTCTTCCAGTTATTACTTTTCTGTCTTACATCTTATGTCTTCAGTCTTATGTCTTCAGTCTTATGTCTTCAGTCTTTCGTCAAACTGAAACACTGACAAACAAAAATTGTTTCGTTCAATTTTCAGAAGAAACTTCGCAAAGATAATTGCAAACTTTTCACATTTACCAAAGCATAGAACTTTGGCAGAAAATTTTACAGCACAGTCCTCTACCTATTGGTTTTTAACGCCAATCAAGAAATCTGCGAATATTGGACTTGTGTAAAGGTGGATTCCGATAAGTTATCAGGCGAAGCAATTTTCCCAAGTCTTTTCACCGGCGATTGACCTAGATACAGAACTACTCATTCAACATCTTGGGATAAGTGTAGAGTAGTTGCTTTGACGAAGCACTTGTGGCTTGTTGCCAATCAGTGGTATCGAACTGAAAGGCTACTACGCTGCAAGTAGGGATTTCTAAGGCAACAAAATCATGGGAAAAATGATTGGACAGTTCTGTAAAGGTGGGGTTGTGGCCAAACAGCATGACGGTTTGGTAATGATTGGGCAGTTGTTGTATGAAGTGCAAGAGAGGGGTAACTTGCATGGTAAAGGCATAAAGCAAGGATTGAACTTCGATATTGTTCTTGTCGAAGCCTAATTCATCGGCTATCAATTGGGCAGTGGTCAGCGCGCGATTGGCGGGACTGCTAATCATAGCATCGGGTTTCAGCCCTTTTTCGTGTAAGTATTGACCCATTTTAGGCGCGTCTTTCAACCCTCGTTCGTTCAAAGGTCGCATTTCGTCTGTCATGCCGGGACTATCCCAACTCGATTTTGCATGTCGAACCAGATACAATGTTTTCATACGAAACTTGTTTTGCAGGTGTTAAAATCGTTGTCGAATAGCTTCTACTGGATTCATTCGGGCGGCACTCAAGGCGGGCACAAAACCCGATAATACGCCCACAATGATGGACAAGAGCAGCCCTGTTTTTACATTATTGATTGAAACGACTAATTTAAAACTCTCGATAAAACTATTGCCCACCAAACTTAAAAGCCAAACCAACAGCAAGCCCAACAATCCGCCAATGATACACAAAAAGATTGCTTCTATGAGAAATTCAATCATAATGAAGAAGTTTTTTGCCCCCAGTGACTTTTTAATGCCGATGATGCCGGTGCGTTCTTTCACCGAAACAAACATGATATTGGCAATGCCGAAGCCCCCTACCAAAATTGCAAATATCCCAATCAGAAAGCCCGCAACATTAATTACCGCAAAAACACTATCTATGACCGAGGTCAATAAACTCATTTGGTTCAGCGCAAAATTGTCTTCTTCTCGCGGTTTTAGTTTTCGCTCGGCACGCAAAACGCCGCGCAATTCGTCTTTCATTTGATCTAAAGACACTCCTTCGGCAGCTTTTACCGCGATCATCGGCATCATATTCTCGCTGTTTGGGTCAACATAGCGGCGCATAAAATTGTATGGAAGAAAAGCCACCTCGTCAAAACCATCGCCCAACAAACTCTTCCCTTCTTTTTTCAAAACACCGACAACCGTCAACCGTTTTCCTTTCATTCGCACTTCTTGCCCTACGGCATTGGCAAAATGAGGAAACAAATTGGCAGCCAACGTGCTACCCAATACAATTACATTGCTACCATGCTGTGATTCGAAAGCTGTGAAGTAACGCCCTTCGTCAAATTCCATGTTAAAGATGTTGCCGAACTCATGCGTTCCGGCTGCCATCGGCACATTTTCAACCGTGTTGTTTAGAAATTTAAGGTCTTGACCTCTTACTATGATACGAATTGTAACCGCACCTGCGGTCATCACATTGTTTTCAATCGCTTTGAATTCTCTCAAGTTAGGAATCGGACGTTTGATATACTTCCACCAATTCATCGAGGGGTCTTCGTCCCAAGGGAACCGGTCAACAAAAACGACATCGTTTCCCAACCGTTGAAAAGACTGCTTAACATTACGCTGAACGCTTTCCACCATCATTTGTACGGCAATCACACAAAATATCCCGATGGTAATTCCCAAGACCGACAAAAAAGTGCGCAAACGGTTATTCCACAACTCGTGGATTGCCTGAATAACAGCCTCGGTAATAATTTTTAAGAAAACGAACACAGTATTTGGCTTTATGGAATAGTTAGTGCCATAGCAAGGCAATTGTTTACAAAATTAGCAGCTATTTATCTGTTATCGGTATAAAAAAGCTATTTTTGCGCTCTTTTTGAACATTGACCTCTAAATACAAAACCTTTATCTAAAATGAGTTGTTTTGTCCGATAGATTATTAACAAAAATAAGTCATTATTTAAACTCCCTTTCTCTAAAATATGAAACTATCCGAATTTAATTTCAATTTACCCAAAGAACTCATTGCACAGTATCCGGCAGATGTAAGACACGAGTCTCGGTTAATGGTGGTTAACCGTAAAACCGGCACCATTGAGCATCGCATTTTCAAAGATGTTTTAGACTATTTTGACGATGGCGATGTCATGGTTATCAACAATACCAAGGTTTTCCCTGCGCGGTTGTTTGGTAAAAAAGAAAAAACCGGTGCTAAAATCGAAGTGTTTTTGCTCCGAGAACTTAGTCCGACAAATTTCCTTTGGGATGTGCTTGTTGACCCTGCGCGCAAGATTAGAGTAGGAAACAAATTATATTTTGGCGATAACGACGAGTTAGTGGCAGAAGTAGTGGACAATACCACTTCGAGAGGTCGTACCATCCGTTTCTTATTCAACGGAACGAACGAAGAATTTAGAGCTATCCTTAGTGTGCTTGGCAGCACTCCGCTTCCCAAATACATCAAACGCAAACCCGAAGACATAGACAAAGAGCGCTATCAAACCGTTTATGCCAAAGAAGAAGGAGCAGTTGCCGCACCCACAGCAGGTTTGCACTTAAGCACCGAGTTGATGAAACGGTTATCCATAAAAGGCATTGACTTTGCCGAGGTTACGCTACATATTGGTCTCGGAACGTTCAGACCCATTGAAGTGGAAGATTTATCCAAACATAAGATGGAAGCGGAATATTACAATATTCCCGAGGCGACCGCCGATATTGTCAACAGAGCAAAAGAAAAAGGAAATAAAGTTTGTGCGGTGGGCACTACTTCCGTGCGAACCTTAGAATCATCTGTTTCAGCCACCAATTCGCTCAAAGCCTCCACCGGCTGGACTAATCTGTTTGTCTATCCTCCTTATGAGTTTAAAGTGATAGACTGCATGATTACCAATTTCCACTTACCTCAAACCAGCCTTATTATTATGGTATGTGCCTACGCAGGCTTCGACCTGATTATGAAAGCTTACGAGGAAGCGGTCAAAGAAAAATACCAGTTTTTCAGCTACGGCGATGCCATGTTGATTTTATAAACCATCGTTCCTTTCTCGGAACAGAAAAAGCCGCATGACCTTGATAGAAAGGTGATGCGGCTTTTTTAATAAATTTCATTGGTAACTTTATAGGAGGCCTTTCCAAGTGTTTGAATCACAGATTTAACCGATTTTAGAATTTCACAGATACCCGATTGTATTCAAAATCTGTGAAATCTTGTAATCTATCTGTGAATTGCAATGTTTCATCTAAAGTTATGTCTGATTTGCCTCTTTTAAAACCGCTCGGTAAATGTCGAGGGTATTTTCAGCCGTTTTAGCTTTTGAAAACTGTTGTATATGGGTTAATGCGCGCTGGCTTAATTGCTTGGCGAGTGTCGAGTTATGTAATAGTCGTTGTACTGCTTTTGACAACGACAGACTATCGCCCACCTGAACCAATAAACCTGTTTGTTCGTGCAAAACCATTTCTCCCACCCCTCCGGCATCGGTTGCTATGACCGGTATGCCACAAGCCATTGCATCGGCAATAGAAGTGCCTAAACCTTCGGCAGCGGAGGTGCTCATAAACAGGTCGAACTCCGTTAACAACGATGCGACATCGGAACGGAAGCCGGTAAAAATAACATGCGGTAATAAGTCTAACTTGGATGCATAGCGGGTTAGTTGTTTCAATAAATGCCCTTGCCCGATAATGACAAATTTGGCTTTTACCCCTTCATCCAATAACCTTCGGGCGGTATCCAAAAAAGTGGGGTAATCCTTCTGTTCGGTCAATGCACCGGTATTCCCGATAATCTTTTCATCGGAAGCGATGTGGAAGGTTTTTCGCAACAAGCCCGTAGTGGCGATGTTTGAAAATTTACCCAAATCAATGCCGCTATACACCCGTACCAACTTTGTAGGGTCTGTTATGGTTTTGGACATGACCTGCTTTACCGCTTCCGACACACAAATAATGCGCTTTATTTGTGGGTGGTTGTATTTGTATTGCGAATACGCACTTGACTTAACCGGATAATCCACCCTTCGGGAAAGCAACATTGGGGTGGAGTTGCCAAACACATCGGAAGCAAGCACGCCAAACTGATGTGCATGTGGGTCGTGGAGGTGGATGAGGTCAATTTGGTGTTGTCGGCAAACTTGTTTGAGTTGATAGGCAAAAAACAGATTGAAGCTAAACGCTTTGGTGAATGCCCGATGTGGTAAACCCTTTTCTCTACAATACAGGTGCATGGCCGAATGTCGGGCACAAACAATGATTTGGGTCAGTCCCTTAACACGGCTTAATTCTTCTGCCAAATAAGCGATTTGCTGCTCCCCTCCGCGCCAAGTTCGGGCAGTCGAAAGGTGGAGGAGACGAATGTTTAATGGGATTTGCTCCACAGTTCTTTAAGTTTAGCATATCGTAAAAATACTGCGTAAGCCGAGTTTAAGCTGATGATCAACCCAAGATAGCCATCTAAAAACCCGCGTTTTACAAAGTACGACCAAAAGAAACTGACCGCAGGTTTGCACCAAAGGTAATAGAAGTTGGGTTTCCGTCCCTTATTAAACATTTCTTCGGCTCTGATGCTTGTAAACTTATTGATTTGCCCCAAGTGTTGCGCAATGGATTTGACGGTATAGTGCAACAAATCGCCCGATAGCCGGGAAGTCTTTGCGCCCTCACTCAAAATCAGTCTTTCATGGATTTTTGAACCACCCCAACGCCCTTTGTTTTTGTTCCACAAACGCAGTTTTCGGTCGGGGTACCAATTACCGTGTCTTATCCATTGCCCGCAATAATTGTTTAAGCGGTTCACATAATAAGCATCATATTTAGGTTGTTGCTTTACCGCCAATATACTTTGTCGCAGTTCATCAGAAAGCACTTCGTCTGCATCCAATGACAAAAGATAAGGGAAGTTTGCGAGGGTGCTCGCGTAATTCTTTTGCTCTATGTAACCTTCAAAAGCATGTTGGATAAAGCGAACTTGCTTTTGCGAACAAATTTCGGCAGTAGCATCGGTTGAGAAAGAGTCCACTACAATAATTTCATCGGCCACGCCTGTTAAAGAATCAATACAAGCACCGATATTGGCAGCTTCGTTATAGGTAATAATCAGTGCCGAAATGAAGGCATCGTTTGGCGGCATAAAGGAAACCGAGATGGTTGGTTTGGTAAAAGTACGACCTAATCCGATACTTTTTACTAAAATCTATTGGCATGTTTTCCATCCCATAAACAATGCGATAAGTCTTTCATTGGACGAGGTCATTCATTTTTCACAGATAGGTTTTGCAAATCACCACTTTATTTATCTATCTTTGTTCAACAATAATTAACCAAACACAGTACTAATCATGAAACAATTCGCCCGTTTCTTTTTAATTCTCTTTGTTTCATTTGCGATGATTAGCATCGCAAGCTGCAAAGAAGATGACGACGATGATGACAACAACAACAATAACCCGGCAAACTCGGTAGAAGCCAAAATAGCCACCGACAGCAACATCGCCAATCCGACAGATTGGAAATCGGCTTCGGTTTCGGCGGTTGTAGTCAACAACATTACGACCATTACCGCAGTAGGTACCGATGGTTCACAACTCATCATCACCCTCCCGGTTGATGCTACGGGAACTTACGCACTCAATGCCAGCAATAGCAGCAGTCCCACTGTTATTTTTACCGAAGACCCTGTCGCATCGGGTACCAACCCCAATTTGCTTTTCTACGGTGTTGACGGAAGCGGCAGTGTTGCCATTACCAAATACGACAAAACCAATAAAAAAATATCGGGTACTTTCCAATTTCAGACCATTCGGTTGTTATCGGGTGTAAGACGTTATTTTACGCTTGGTGAAATCACCGATGTTACCTACTTGTAACCGCCAAAACAAGATACAACCCCGATAGGCTTAATTCAAACAGCCCACTTCACCTTTTTAACAGGCAAAGTGGGCTGTTTGAGTTTTGGCACAGACGCAATTCCCCACAATAGTACCAACATAGCCAGTATGGAATACAAAAACTTAGGTATTAAATCATGGGCAGAAGAAGACCGCCCGCGAGAAAAGTTGTTGTTAAAAGGAAAAGAAGCCCTGACCGATGCCGAATTATTGGCCATACTAATTGGTTCGGGTACAACAAACGAATCGGCAGTAGCCTTGTGTAAACGCATCCTGATAGAAGGTGCCGGCAACAACTTGGACGAGTTGGCAAAATTGGAGTTGAACGACTTGATGAAGTTTAAGGGCATAGGTGAAGCTAAGGCGATAACCATCGTTGCCGCCTTAGAACTTGGCAGACGAAGGCGTTTGGCTCAACCCGGCATCAAACCGCAAATCAAAAGCAGCCGAGACGCTTTTGAACTCATGCAACCCCGTGTAGGCGACTTGCCGCATGAGGAGTTTTGGGTGTTATTCCTTAATCGTGCCAATAAAGTTACCGCTACCGAATGTATCAGTTCGGGCGGAATTGCGGGAACGGTGGCAGATGCAAAAATTATTTTCAAAAAGGCCATTACCCATTTGGCATCGGGCATTATTGCCGCCCATAATCATCCCTCCGGCAACTTAACCCCCAGTCAAGCAGACATCAATTTAACCCGCAAATTGTGCGACACGGGTAAACTGCTAGATATCCCCCTTTTAGACCACCTCATCATCACCTCAGCAAGTTATTACAGCTTTGCCGATGAAGGGATGATTTAGTTGGCTGGAACTTCTAACGACCTTACCAAACAACAGTCAAGCATGAAAAAAATGATATTGACCTTTCTTGTTTTTATTGCATTAAACGAGTTTGTTTACCCTTGCTCTGCGATTGTATTGAAAAAAGACAGCCAAGTCTTTCTGGCAAAAAATTTTGACTGGACTTACAGGGAAGGGGTGATCATTAAAAACGTTCGTGCGACAAACAAAATAGCCTACTTCACTCATAACGGCGAGCAGGCAAGGTGGGTGAGTAAATATGGCAGTGTTACGTTTAATCAAAATGGTAAAGAAATGCCCTATGGCGGTATGAACGAAAAAGGTTTGGTCGTAGAAATGTTGTGGTTAGATTTGACTCGGTACAATATCAACGAAGCGAAACAATATGTTAATGAACTGGAATGGATTCAATATCAATTGGACAATTATGAGAGTGTTCAACAGGTCATTGACCATTTGAATGACCTTAAAATTTATCCGATTAAAGGTAAAATCCATTATATTATGACCGACCCGACAGGGGAATCGGTCATTGTTGAATACCTTAACGGGAAACCCGTAGCCTATAAAAAAGAAGCCAATACCTGCCAAGCGATTACCAACAATGCAGTTCTTCATTCGGAGCTGTTTAAATCTCAAGCTAAAGGCTTGAAAAAAAACAATGCATCTTCTTTTTACCGGTACTATCAATTAGAGCAAAAAATTTCTGACTTACAAAAGCCAACTGAATTTGAAGAAGAAGAGGCCTTTAATATCTTGAAAAAAGTGGCCGTACCCAAAGGTGGTTTCAAAACTATGTGGAGTATTGTTTACAACGTCAATCAAAAAAGCATTTCATTTTTCACAGACACGCACAAAGAAATTAAAACTATCTCTCTATCTGAACTGGATTTTAACGACCAAGCCATAACCTATTTCAACCTACATCAAAACGTGGTAAAAACGCTGAATGACAGGTTGATTGCTTTAACGGAACAGGTCAACTATTCCTTTATGTCATCCTCTTTAATGAATTTGGGTTTTGACGAAAAAGTAGTACAAGACATCAGCAGACATCAATTCCAACAAACTGAAAACGCCAAAAGCATTTTTGCTGACGAGTATTTTCATTTTGAAATTTCGATCCCATTAGAAGCAGAAAAACAGACAGGTTTTTTGGCCGTGATGGATAGCGAACAAAATTTCAAAAAACGAAAAGTGGTAACAGGCGGTTATGTTTATGGCAGTATCGGTAAAGGAACCTTTTTAGTTCATATCTACGGACTAAAAAATGGGAAATACGCTATGTTGGCATTTATTGACAACAACAATAACCGAAAATTAGACTTTAACAAAAAAACAGGTGTCGCCTCAGAAAAATATGCCACGTTTAACGACATAGACTTTACACACAAAAAGGGGATCACCTTTTTAAATACTTCGGCAAACTTCGACAATACAAACGCCAAAATCCTAATCAATTGGAAATAGCAGATGGCAAACCTATGTATCAAGCCTACGGCATTTGTGATTGTTTGTTTGAGGTAGGTTACCGATGATGTACGATACCTAACGGCATTGGAACAAGTATTAGAGCTTTTTAGTCAACTTCTAAGTATGTGGTATTTGCCATTTTTCCCTCATAATCGCTAAATCGAATCCGAGATGATGAATTCCGAACCTTAGTTAAAATATGCCAACCTTTGTGTTTAAATATGGGGGTCTTTGTTTGATTTTTGCCTATCTTTATGGCTGATTGGGTGACCAAGCAAAGAAAAAGGCTTGAAAGGCATTATACACATAGTAAAAATTGACCAAAAAGTGTCAAAAATGTTATGAATTAAGTCGAAAAAAAGGACTTTAAACCCCGAAAAAAGGTCTGTTTTTTTGAAAAAAGACCTTTTTCTTCGACAAAAAGGACTTTAGATGCTATAAATTGGTCTTTATTTTTAAAAAAAAGGTCATTGAAACCAACAAAAAGGTCTTTATTTTTGAGAAAAGACCTAGTTCTCCAATAAAAAGATCTTTAAATCCCCCAAAAGTCCTTTTTTTCCGATAAAAAAGTCTTTATTTCCAACAAAAAGTCAACAAAAATGAGGGGGAAGTCCTCTTTTTTCGGACTTTATGCTTCAATGTTCGCTGATTTGGATAACAAATTCGGGGTTTTGTTGGAATAATTTTGTCCGTTCTAAAACAAAACGAACCATAATGATAATGGGGGGGAGGTATAAAATTGTTTCCAATGTTCAAAGCATTATAGGGCGGTTGACCATTAGAAACAAGTAGCCGGAAAAGAAAGTGCCACCGTTGATGATAACCTATATCTTGCGTTGAAACAAGGATGCGGCTAACCCATTTCCGCATAAATTAACCTTTGTCCTGAAAAGTCCGGTCTTCTCAAAACACAATAAAAACGAAAAATGCGGTTAAAATTCAGAGCTAATAATTAGCACTGCGGGGAGGGGCAAACTCCATAACTGCTTCCCGGGTAATGGGCAGTTCTAACAAAATACGATTCAGCATCTGTTTCACGGTCTTGGTTAACACCGGCTTGGGGATGCCATACATACGAGCCGATTTTAGTGTCCATTGGTATTGGGCATTCCATTCCTTCAAAGCTGCCCCATCCGGTACATTTGCAGTGTTAAAAGCACTAACCAATGTTGACTTTTCAAGATTAACCCGCTTATCACCTAACGGTTGTAAAAACTCATGCAATAGTTGGCGTGCATTATCCAACTCCATCGTATCGGAGCAGGTGAGTTCTATTTGAAGCAGGTTGTCTGTTGCCGATGAAACTTCTAAACGGATAAGGGACGGGGATAATGCTTGCGTGTAGCGAGTAAAATAGCTTAAATACTGTTTCAACAAAGATTGTAAAATAGCCGGCACTTCCACTTGCAAGTGCCATATTGAAGGCTTTGTTGCATAATCTATGCCTTTGCTCATATATTGAGTGAGCGCGTAAATCCCTGTTTTGGCTAAGTTTATATAAGGCACCTCTAAAGGATTATCATCGGTCAACAGTTCGTGCAAACCGTAAAGTTGGGTGAGTGAATGTGGTAAAGTGCTAAGTTTGTTCTCCGAAACATCTAAAATTTTCAATTTGCTGAGTTGACCAATTTCGGAAGGTAGTTGGGCGAGCAGATTATCAACAATTTCAAACGTTTGCAAATAGGAAAGGTACTGTATATCTGCCGGAAGGCGTTCTATTTGATTACCGGACAAGTCCAGTCCGATAAGTTTAAACAGTTGGGTAATAACAATCGGAAAATTTTTGAACTGATTGTAGCTAAGGTCTAAATGGGTTAAGCGGGTTAGGTTTTCTAGACTAAAAGGTAAGGCAGACAGGTGGTTGTCGGACAAGTTGAGGTCTTTCAATTTTATTAATTGACCAATGACCGAAGGTAAATCTTCAAAGGCATTATTTGACAAGTCTAACAGCGTCAGTTTATTCAGAAATTTAAAAGAGGCGGGCAGCGAACTCAGGTTGTTGCGGCTTAAATCCAACTTTTTGAGTTCGGTCAAATTGCCAATTTCGTCCGGAAGAATGGTGATTTGGTTTTTGATGAGTTTTAATTCCTGAAGATGTTCCAACCTGCAAAGTTCAATCGGCAGTTTTGAAAGTCTGTTGGATTCTAAATTGAGAGAACGCAGGTTTTTGAGCTTACCAATTTGCGGAGGAAGGGTGGTCAAATGGTTTTCACTCAAATCCAAATGCTCTAAATGCTCCAATCGCCCGATTTCGGGAGGGAGGTCATCTAAATACCTGCTAAACAAAATAAGTTGTTTTTGCTTACTTTGTTCTGCTTCACGTATAGTTTGTAGAATGCTTTGTTTACTCATATCGAGGCGAAAATTACGGCCTCTCTCAATAGTAATTGCTAAAGCTGTGTCATATTTAAGTCATATTTTTATTAACCTTTTTACAAATTCGACATTATTTGGGCAAGGTTTTTTAAACACTAATGCCTTAGCCGCTTTTGTTTATATGGCTTGCGGTCAAATGGGTGGGTAAGGATAGCTTGATGAAGGTTAGGCACGTAAAAAAATGCCTTGTTAGGTAATTTTACTTGCTTATGACAATTGTAATCCTGAATAAACTGTCAATTCGGGAAGATTGAAGGAGTGGGGTGTTGATTAAGATGTTTTGCGTCTCTTTTTTTCCTGCAAAATCAACCCAAGTTCGCGGCTCATTTGCCCGGTAACCGAGGTGTTTTCTTGGCTTCGCCGGATAAGATAGGGTATCACTTCTCTGACCGGTCCGTAAGGCAGATATTTGGCAACATTATAACCGGCCTTGGCAAGGTTAAACGAAATATGATCGCCCATTCCGTACAATTGTGCAAACCAAACGTTGGGATGATTGGGCGTTACTCCGTTTTGTTGCATCACTTGGCAAAGGTAGGCAGCACTATCTTCGTTGTGCGAAGCATTACAAACGGCAACTCCATCAATATGTTCGATACTGTATTGCAATGCTAAGTTGAAGTCTTTATCCGAAGCGGCTTTATCTGCCTGAATAGGAGAGGGGTAACCCAATTCTTTTGCTCGTGCCCGTTCTTTTTCCATATAAGCCCCCCGAACCAATTTTACCGCCGCCAAAAACCCTTTGCTTTTGGCATCGGCATACAGTTGCTTCAAAAAGTCGAGGCGGTCGTGCCGATACATTTGCAAAGTGGTAAACGCAAATGGGAACCCGTGATTATATTCCTCCATCATCGTATTGACCAACAAATCAATAGCGGGTTGTATCCAACTTTCTTCGGCATCAAAGTAAATGCTGATTTTGGCATCGCGTGCCGCTTTGCAAAGTTGGTGCATCCGTTGCCAAACATATTCCCATTCGGTTTGCTCATTGGTTGAAAGGGTGATATTGCCGCTAACTTTTTCCAACAAAGCAAATCGGGCAAAACCTGAAATTTTAGTGCTGATGGCCGGTACGGCAGGATTGGTACGAGCAAACTCAATGGAACGGAGCAATTGTTGGACGGTTTTGTCAAAATCCGTTTCGGTCTCTAAACCTTCCACACCATAATCGAGCAAAGATTTCACCCCGTATTTGTTAAGCCGCGCAATCACCGGTAACGAGCTTTGAAGAGATTCCCCGCTACAAAACTGGTTGTAAATCGTATGTTTTACCAACGGAGTTACCGGCAAATGCCATTTAAAAGCCAACTGGGCCAAAGTAGTGCTGACTTTTACCAACGAAGGGTTGTTGATTAGTTTAAAAAGCCAATAAGAACTATTCAATTCGCCATTGGTTTTGTAGGCAAAGGCAGTTTGGGTATCGGCAAAGTTAATTGGAGTGGGTGGTGTGGATATTTCTTTTTCCATATAAATACATTACTTTGGGCAATAACTAATGAAGGGCGATGTTAGATAGGAACAACGGTCTGATTTTTTGGGCAATTTAGGTACTTTAAGGCAAATTTTGTACCCTTCTTTAATTTTTAGACGCTTGTACCAACCTACTTCGATGACCAAATTTGCTCAACAAAAGGAGTTTATTAAACTTTGGCCGTAAATTTGCATTTCACATCAAGCATAATTACTATTTTCTCTAAATAAGATTGACCATGAAAAATTTAATGTTTTTGCTATTCTTGTTACTTGGTTGCTCCCTTTCGTTTAAAGCAGTGGCGCAAGTAGGCGGCAACGATAACACTATCAGCACCCCTGATTATTTGCCAGAAGCCATTTACGAAGTCAGATATTGGACAAATATGGCCAACCCCCTCGATTCGAGAGTGTATATAGATACGATGGTGTTTTTTGGCAACGAAAGAGCTGCCTTTGAATACACCAGTACCAACTGTAAATCTTACAGTTGCCGTGCAAACGACTCTATGATATATGTGGTGATGCCTAAGTTTTCGACCGATGAAAACGAATGGGTATTGGGCAAAAACTTTGTGCGCCGGATGTATCAGGTAACGGTGCCTTTTAGAAAGTTTGACCGTAGTATTTACAAAATCTATGTGAGCGACCTGGACAATAGGGATACCGGATACGGTGACTATGCCCTTGTATCCAAACAATTCGGTATTATCTACCGGTATAATCCTCAAGGAGAAATACTCATGCTAAACCGAATTGACGTGTGGCGAAACGGTAAAACTATGGACGAGATTGACCTGTTGCCCTTGCACATGGAACTGGGCAGAACCGATATTTTTACAGGATATGACTGATCCTTTTAAAAGGCTATCATTGCAAACCGAAAACTCTGACTTCCATGTTTGTGAGTTTTCGGTTTTCTAATTTGGGGTGAACCCTCTGCCAAATAATACTTTCATTTCGATTTACCCCCAACCGGCAGAACCATTTTTTTAACAAGTACAAACAATAATTTTTTATGAAATACTTTTTGACCATTTTAATAATACTGACAACAGTATCTTGCCAACAGGCAAACAATCATTCAGATAACAAAGCACCGGACAGTGCTACTTCTGCCATTTCTCAAGCCCCTTCACCGGCACCTTCCACAAAAGTTGATACGCTTTGTTACGAAAGCCGCTTTAGTAAAGAAGTGTTTAGTTTGATGTTGGTGATTACCAACGACAAAGAAGTTACGGGCACGTTAAATTATGTTTTTCAAGAAAAAGACAGTGCCTACGGAACTTTAAAGGGCAGAAAAACCGGCGATTATATTGATGCGGATTACACCTTTACCATAGAAGGTAGTGAGCAGATAGAAGTGGTAGAATTTAAAATTGACGGCAACAGAATAATGCGCAAGATTGGTGAATTGACCGAAAGTGGAGGCAAGTTGGTGTTGAAGGATTCAGATAATTCGACCTTCGGAGAGGAATTTAAACAAATTGATTGCGCCAAGGCGGAACGCCAAAACACGAATTAAGATACCGAGCGATTGAGAACTAAATGGGAGCAGATGGAAATAAGCGGCACAGAGCTTTTCCTCCCGATGGACAGACATTGAAATAGATTTAATGGTTATCTATATATACGTGGCATGATGTTGCTAATGAAAAAGAGGTTTATTCAAATGCTTAGTGAGAATATACAGGCCGGAACGTTAATAACCGATAATATAGTCTAACTTTGGCCGTCTATCTATGGATGAACAAACATAAAAATGGAAAGTGGAAACAATTGTTGGAAAAAGGCTGAAATGGCTTAGCGGCAGCCTTTTTTATAGTGTTTTATCTTTGTGGATGATGTTTTTGTTGAGCAGTATGCTGTTAATAATTCCGCTTCGTGCTCAAACTGGGCAAGTTACACCCCATGCCGAGATAAGTTTATTGACCTGTTCACCGGGCAGCGAAGTTTATTCCTATTTTGGACATTGTGCAATCCGTGTAAAAGACATCAATACTAACTACGATAAAGTATTTAACTACGGCACGTTCAGTTTCGACCAACCTAATTTTTATTTGAAATTTATAAGAGGTAAACTCTTGTATCAATTGTCGGTAAATTCTTTTACCCGTTTTGTGTCGGAATATGAAAGCGAAGACCGGTGGGTGATGGAGCAAGTACTCAACCTGAATGTTGCCGACAAGCAGGCTTATTTAGAAAAACTCACTATCAATGTTCGCCCCGAAAACAGGCAATATTTATACGACTTCTTTTTTGACAATTGTGCCACCCGTCCTAGAGATGTTTTGGAAAATAGCCTGCCCAACCGCATTTCTTTTTTAGAAACCACACAAGGCGAGTCGCTTAGTTTCAGACAATTGATTGACCCCTATATCACCAAAAACGCTTGGGTAGATTTTGGAATTGACTTAATATTGGGGTTGCCTACCGACCGGAAAGCCACTGTACGCGAATACATGTTTCTGCCCGATTACCTGATGAATGCCTTTGCGACAGCACAGATTACCGACTCTTTGGGCAGGAAAGTGCCTTTGGTAAAAGAAGTCCGGCAGGTGGTAAAAGCGCAACTTCCCGCAGAACCCCAAAGTCCGTTTACGCCAACTCTTTTGTTTGCATTGGTGTTTGTTGCAGGCCTTGCCATTACCTTATGGCAATTTAAAAAGAAATCATTCCACCCGGCTTTCGATTTTATATTTTTTAGCATCTTGGGGCTTTTCGGCTTTTTATTTTTATTCTTTTGGTTTGGCACCGACCACAAAGTTTTGGCATTTAACCTAAACCTTTTGTGGGCATTCCCGCTACATTTGATTGCTGCCGCATTGCTGCTTTTCAAAAATACTCCCGCGTGGGTTGGCAAGTATTTTGGAGCAGTAGGCATTGTCGGACTGTTGGTTTTGTTGTTTTGGATTTGGCTGCCGCAGCAACTTCATCACTCACTTATTTTTTTAGTGGCCTTGATAACACTAAGGGCAATGGTTTTATTCAAAATATACCGTGCATCACTCTCAACAGAACCTGTACAAACTTAATTACCTGTCTTTTGCTATGAAAAAGGTTACTTTGGCTTAGAATAAGCCATCTTGCAGACTGTTTTTAAAATGATTTTATATGGTTTTATTATTAAAATGTTAATTACAATGGGAACACAACAACAAGGGAAAATTACAAAAATCGGAGTATTCTACGACGGCGGATACTTTTCAAGAGTAACGCAGTACTACCGGTATTATGAACGCAAATCTCGCATCAGCATTAAGGGGCTGCACGAGTTTATTCGCGGGAAGGTGATGGAGTTAGAGTCTGTTGAGCAAAAACACTACTGTCAAGTAGTAGATGCCCACTATTTTAGAGGAAGATTTAGTGCTTATGATGCCGCAAAAAGGGAAAATCAATTACTGTATGACCGCATTTTTGATGACATTTTGATGTATGCAGGCGTGGTAACTCACTACTTACCCATGTTTGCCGACAAATCAAAACTGGCAGACCGTTCAGAAAAAGGCATAGATGTGTGGTTTGCACTCGAAGCGTATGAACTGGCATTGTTAAAGCAATTTGATGTGGTCGTACTCATTACCGGAGATGGCGATTACCTGCCCCTTGTCAAAAAACTGAACACATTGGGCACAAGGGTAATGTTGTTGTATTGGGATTTAGAGTTCCCTCCCGAAGTGGTCATCCCTCCGGTAAGAACCAATATCGGATTGATAAACGAAGTAACTTATGAGGTGAACATGTCCGAAATCATGCGTTCCCGCAGGTCAAATCAAATTGTGGAAAGCATGTTTATCCCCGTTGATGAGGAAGAGGAACTCACCAAAAAAAGAAACAATGATTTTATCAGGCAACCTGATTTTCCGTTGGAGATGTTGGAAGGTGTGATTATCCACATTGATTTTGAACGCGGTTTGGGAAATATCAAATCCGATGACAATGCTTTTCCGAATATCATCTTTTTCCGTAGTCGTACCGAAGATTTTTTCAACTTAGAAAAAGGCGATAGAGTCTCCTTTGAGGTGGGGAAAAACGAACGCGGTCCGATGGCAATTAATGTGCGATGTTTGGAAGATTCGGACACGGAAGAGGAAGAAAATGACAATGAGGATTCTCTGGATGATGAACCCAATGGCAATACCTTTGACAATACCCAAGAGGATGAGAGTTTGTTGTTGAATTAATGGATGCGACAACTTGATATTGTTGAAAGACCGCCCCGATGACTCGAGGCGGTCTTTTCATAATGCCTAAAAAAGGCGATGGAATTGGATAATATATGGTAGTGTCAAGCTGAATGCATGGGGTATGTTTTAAAGCGACTTACCAATTTCTAATTCTTGTATTAAAAACTTACCCGTATGACTGTTGGGGTGAGCCGCTACGGTTTCGGGTGTGCCCTGACAAACCACTCCTCCTCCTCCCGCACCTCCTTCGGGACCAATGTCTATGATGTAGTCCGCCACTTTAATGACATCCATATTGTGTTCAATAATCACCACGGAATTGCCCTTGTCAACCAATTTTTGTATCACTTGAAGGAGCATATTGATGTCTTCAAAATGCAATCCGGTGGTTGGTTCGTCTAAAATGTAAAAGGTTCTCCCGGTATCGCGCTTGCGGAGTTCGGCGGCAAGTTTTACCCGTTGCGCTTCACCGCCGCTAAGGGTCGTGGCCGGTTGTCCGAGCGTAATATAATTTAGCCCCACATCTTGTAAGGCTTTGAGCATGAGGTGTATTTTAGGGATGGATTCAAAAAACGTTACCGCTTCTTCTACGGTCATGTTGAGCACATCGCTGATGGATTTCCCTTTGTAGCGTATTTCTAACGTTTCGCGGTTGTATCGTTTGCCCAAACATCGCTCGCACAAGACATGCACATCGGGTAAAAAATTCATTTCAATTACCTTCATCCCTCCGCCTTCGCAGACGTCACAACGTCCGCCTTTCACGTTAAACGAAAAACGCCCTGTTTTGTAACCTCTGATTTTAGCTTCGGGAGTATCGCTAAACAATTGTCGGATAAGGGTAAATACTTCGATATAAGTAGCGGGATTGGAACGAGGAGTGCGTCCGATAGGCGATTGGTCAATTTCAATCACCTTGTCTATGTGTTCAAGCCCTTCTATATGAGAATGGGGTAAGGGCTTTTTTACGGCATGGTAAATATGACGGTTGAGGATAGGATAGAGGGTTTCGTTGATAAGCGAAGATTTTCCGCTGCCCGAAACACCGGTAATACAAATAAGGACACCAAGCGGAAAAGTTACGGTCAGGTTTTTGAGGTTATGACCGGTACAATTGTGCAATACCAATTGCTTCCCGTTGCCCGTTCGCCGTTTTTCGGGAACAGCAATGAAGCGTTCGTTTCGCAAATACTGAGCGGTTAATGTATTGGATTTGCTGAATTCTTCGGGCGTGCCTTGCCCCACAATTTGACCGCCGTGTTTACCCGCTCCCGGTCCTATATCAATCACGTAATCGGCTTCCATCATGATTTCTTTGTCATGCTCCACCACCAACACCGTATTCCCTATTCCGGTCAGTTCTTTCAGTGCCGAAATAAGTCGAAGGTTATCCCTTTGGTGAAGCCCGATGCTGGGTTCGTCGAGGATATAAGTAATGCCCACCAACTGCGAACCGATTTGGGTAGCCAATCGGATGCGTTGGCTTTCACCGCCCGACAAGGTTCGGGACGGACGATTGAGGCAGAGGTAGTTTAACCCAACATTGAGCAAAAATCCGGTACGAACCCGCAATTCTTTAAGAATGTCTTTTGCAATAGCTAACTGACGGTTATCCAAGTGTTGATCTAATTGGTGCAGCCATTGATGGAGAATGGTGATGTCCATATCGCTCACCTCTGCAATATTCAGTTCGTTGAGTTTAAAGTGCAAGGATTCTACTTTCAACCGTTGTCCGTTGCAGGTGGTGCATGTTTTATTCACCATAAACTCTTCTGCCCAACGGCGTATTTCTTCGCCCATGTTCTTGTCTTCCGAGCACCGGCGAAGAATGTTGACCACCCCTTCAAATTCAACGGGTGTTGTTTTGGAACTGCCGTATTGGAGTGATTTTTCGAGAGTAGCCTTAGTGGTGCCATGTAAGATGGCCTCTAATGCGTCTTGCGGAATGTTTTTGATGGGGGTGGCTAAGGTAAATCCAAACATTTGAGCAATCACGCGAACCTTGGCATAAGTTTGGTTTTCGCGAACTTCTCCCAGTGGCGGAATCCCCAGTTCGTTGATGCTTTTTTCAGAGTCGGGCAATACTAGTTCCATGTCCACATCGTGCGTATAGCCTAGTCCCTTACAATCGGGACAAGCACCGTAAGGCGAGTTGAAAGAGAACGTATTGGGAGAAGGCTCATCATAAGCAATGCCGGTATCGGGGCACATCAGCAAACGGCTGTAAAAGTGAATTTGGTCTGTCTCGTGCTCTGCCAACATCATTAACCCGTTCCCCATTTTGAGGGCAGTTTCTACCGATGCTGACAAACGTGGGCGCACCTCTTCGTTGGGACTCAAACGGTCAATGACCACTTCTATATCATGTACTTTGTAACGGTCCAATTGCATTTTATCGGTGATGTCTTTCACCGTTCCATCAATGCGCACTTTTACAAAACCCTGTTTTCGGATTTGCTCAAACAGTTCGCGGTAATGGCCTTTGCGCCCTTTGACCACAGGAGCTAATAATACTACTTTCTTGTCGTTAAAATTGTCGAGGATATGTTCCACAATCTGCGTTTCGGTATAACGCACCATCCGTTTACCGGTATTGTAAGAATAGGCTTCCCCTACTCGTGCAAACAGCAACCGAAGGAAATCGTAAATTTCTGTAACCGTTCCTACCGTAGAGCGCGGATTCTTATTGGTCGTTTTTTGTTCGATAGAAATCACGGGACTCAGCCCGTTGATTTGCTCGACATCGGGTCGTTCCATGCTTCCGATAAACTGCCTTGCGTAAGCCGACAGGCTTTCCATATACCGGCGTTGACCTTCGGCATAAATGGTATCAAAAGCCAAAGAAGATTTACCGCTCCCGCTAATGCCGGTGATGACTACCATTCGGTTGCGGGGAATACTGATGTCCAGGTTTTTAAGGTTGTGAACGCGAGCACCAAATACATCGAGGTATTCTATTTCAAACTCGCTGATAGCGGGATAGGGATGGGTAATATGTTCTTGCAGCATGTAGTTTACAGTAATTGATTGCAAACAAGTAAACCCCTTTAATGGTTGTACTTTTTGCGGTAATCAACATAAAACAAAATAGTGATGACGGAACTTATTGGAGCTAAACCAAAATGGGTAATTGAATAAAATTCTGTCGAAATACTGTTTTTAATCCCTTAATAAGGATGGTTAATCAAATTGATGATTAACTTTGCCATAAATAAATTTAAAAATCAAAACAAGGGCAAAGAAACCGTAGTCATTCTTGATTCTGCTAGGGCGCAAACCAAATTGTCGCACAAAAATAGTGTTATCTTTCACCCAAAAACAA